>DAHVSZ010000027.1 GCA_027328625.1 Candidatus Paracaedibacteraceae bacterium
TAAAACTGCTAATTTCTGGATTGCTTCGTCGGGACTACGTCCCTTCTCGAGGTGACGTGAAATGGCTGTTTTTCTAGGTTCCAAAATTCTGTCGGGTGGTAAGGAAAAGTTTTGAAAACGCTTATTAATTAAGACCAATTTTCTTTGCAAGTACTTTTAACTGATACCATGCTGCCTCATCACTCGCCTTTAAGAGAGTAACTTGTTTATCAATTCCTTTATCATCTTTGTTAAAAAGTATTTTTGCAAATGCTCGAATATGGGGTTTATTAAGAAATGCTGTTACATTGCTAATATTGATATCCTTCAGACTCTTAATACCAAGGTCTTTTGCTTCATCTAACATAACCTGGCTGTCTGGAATAACACCGAAACTCTGAAGCTTTGACTTTAACTTAGACCAGGCTTCCTGATCATTCTGTTTTAATAGAACAATATGTGCATCTATTTGCTCTTTAGTTATATAATGTTCATCCGCAAATTTTTGAGCTTCCTCACTATTTAGAAACTTAACTACATTTTCGATATTTTTAATATTTAAATCCATTGCACTATAGATACCATAAGATTTTGCTATATTTTTAAGAGCTTCAGTTGAACTTAATGCAAAACAGGAATTCATAATTAGAATAGTTGTAAAAGTAATGAAGATTTTTTTTATAAGTTCCATTAATTTGATCCGACGGATTTTAAGCAATACAAACCTTAAGCTTTTAATTTAATATTCTTACATTTTTATTAATATTAAGTTAAAAGTCAGTCAACTGACTCTGAAACCCCATTAACGTTAAGCTACCACCTGAATGCACAATTAGACTATTACCTTTTAGTCTTTGTTTTTTTATAATTTTGCGTGCTTCCATAAAGAGCTTTGCAGAATAAATAGGGTCAGTTAGGAACCCTTCCGTTTTTGCAATATGTTTAATTTCATGCAAGATTGTTTTGTTCACAGAACCAAAAGACTTTGCTGTAGTTGGAACATGCAGCTGAAATCTCATTTCTATGTGTTTCCATGCTAAGTTTTGTGAAACTAGCTGTTCAAAGTGTTTTTGAAAAATTTTAAGTTTGCTAATAAAAGTGGCTTGCTCATCAGCTAATAACAAGACATGAACACAAGTTTCTTTTTCTAACCAAGCAAAAGTTAAAATTGTGGCAATTGCTGTTAATCCACTTCCAGCTTCTATAAAAATGTGATTAAAACTTGATCCAAGGTTTTCTTCATTTCTTATAACATCTAAAGGCAAGGTGATAGCTCCAGGTAAAGCCTCTGATATTAGGGCTCCTTCAGGGATGATAATTGTGTCCTTTTGGGTAATATATTTGGTAGCAAGGATTTCAACTTGACTCCAATTCTCTCTTGCAACCCAATGGATAGAAGAAGATGGCACGAAAAGAGACGTTAAAAGATAGTTTCCAATTTTTTTAGACGTACCATTACCCAACAAAAATAACGTTGGTTTGATTGAACGTTCAATTAATAATTGAGTTAACCCTAAAACATTATTGGAATATGCCCCTCCTATCAAAACAGCTTCTTGTATTTTGCAATTTTCTAAAAAAGGGATAAGCGACAAATACTTTCTCAGTTTAGAACCTGAAATTCCAAAACCGAGCTCGTCGTCTCTTTTGACAAAGCAATTAGTGGGAAATGATTTTAATGGGTGTACGCGTGAATAATGGTTATAGTCTGCGAGAGAGGCGAGTTTTTGTTTTAGATGAGAGAGTTTTGATAGTGACATCAATGCTGTTTAATTCAAGATCCTCGGAACAAGTCCGAGGATGATGATATGTAGCAAGTGAGTAACAAAACATACATGGAAAGAACACCATAATAAAAATAGATGTCATCCTCGGACTTGTTCCGAGGATCTAAAAAAGCTAATTGATGATATCCTTTTAAACTCCAGCCAGCCTTTTAGCGGGATTGTAAGTAAAGAAAATAATTGAGTTCACAAGAATTCCAATTAACGTACCATCGAATGTTGAAGTACCAATCACGCTTACATTATTAACCACAACCACAGTTGAGATTGAAATAATTGAACTTACCCAAAATGTTTGTGCTGGCCGTTGATAACCCAGAATGCCTGCAACTAAAGGTACCAGGATGAAAGGTGTCCAAAAGTTATAGGCATAAAGAAGGATATCCAAAACACTTTCTGTACTGGCGGCAAATAAAGCGCCGATAATTCCAACAGTTAAAGTTGTAAAACGTGAAATGATAAGCTCTTTGCTTTTTTCTGTCATGTCAGTTAATGGCTTAATAATATCATGAGAAGCGGCTATACCGGCTGCATTTAAGAATGAATCTGCTGATGACATAATCACCGCAATCATGCCTGCAATAGCAAGACCTTTAAGACCAACTGGCATAACTGTTTGGATAACATAAGGTAAGGCCATGTTGGGGTTTAATTCAGGACTTAAGTTATGTGCAATCAAACCAATTAAGCCAATCATTAGAAAGAATGGGAATGATAATAAACCACTCCAAAGAGTGCCTTGAACTGTGTTCTTTATATCTTTACCTATGAGGAGCCTTTGCACATATGGAGGAACGAGAGTTTCACCAAAGAAAAAGCTTAAGAACAAACCAGTTAAGGCAAACCAAGGAATATCATGCCCCATAGCATCAAAATTTGGAGTACTTAAAATAGTTTCAATACCACCAGCTTGGCTAAGTCCTAATAAAAACACTAATGGAAGGGCAATAATTAATACAGTGAAGTGCAAAGTATCATTAGCAACAACGGCCTTCATACCGCCAAGAGAAGAATAAAGAATGACAATGCTAGCCCCTATAAAGACCCCCCAAACTTGTGGGATACCAAGAAGCAAATTCATCATATAGCCAAAAGCACCAAATTGGGCACCTGCAATTCCAGCGCATACAAGTACAGATGCGATACCTGTTAGAACTCTTGCATTCTCGCCATAAAGACGGCCCATGATGTCTCCAACGGAAATAGCATCACGAAATGCAGACATACGAGGAGCCACATATTTGGCAATTAAAATTTCTTTAACACTAAAACCCCAAAGGCCAATAACATAAAAAAGACCCATACGATAAACTTTTTCAGCAAGACCAGAGGTAAAGCCGCCACCAATGAAAGAGGATGATAATGTAGCAAAAATAAAAATGGAAGTATAAGAACGATTGCCCGTCGCGTAATCATCTAGTGTTTTAACGCTTCGGCTGGCCCATAATCCAACACAAATGACTGCACAAAAATATAAGCAAATAACAAAATAGTCTAAGTTGCTAAAAAGATCCATTTAGACCTCCAAAGAGAAAAGATATTTTTACTATCTAAAATTGTTTTTTGCAGTCTGTAAAGACTTAGTGTATGAAGTTTCTTGATAAAAAATCTATAGGCCTTTAAATATAGAAACATGCAAACATCTTCGTTTCCTTTTATACATTTGCGTCTGCATAGCGCTTATTCGCTTGCAGAAGGAGCTATTCATACCAAAAGCATTCCAAAACTTTGTCAAAATCATAAAATGCCGGCTGTTGGTATTACAGATACAAGTAACTTATTTGGTGCATTAGAAATTGCGATGGCGTGTGCAGACGCAGGTATTCAGCCAATTATTGGTTGTCAGGCACAATTACTTTTTAGCGATAAACAACGTGCTTGTCCTATAGTGCTATTGGCACAAACTGAACAAGGATATCGTAATCTTTTAAAGCTTGTTAGTCGTTCTTATTTAAGATCCCAAGATTTAAATGAACCTCATATTAAATTGGCTGAATTAGAAGAGCGTCACGAAGGACTTATATTATTAACAGGTGGGCATTTAGGGCCATTAGGTCAATTATTATTAGCCCAAGAAAAAGATGAAGCCATTGATCTTTTAATGGCATTTCAAAGAATCTTTTCTGATCGCCTTTATATTGAATTGATGCGCCATGGCCTTGCTGAGCAAAAAAGGATTGAGCCTCAATTTTTAGAATTTGCTCTTGAATACAATATTCCAATTGTTGCAACCAATGATGTCTTTTTTGAAAAATCAAGTATGCATGAAGCTCATGATGCTCTTTTGTGTATTGCTGAAGGACGTTATATAAGCGAAGATAACCGACGTCGCGTGACACCACACCATTATTTCAAAAACAGCGAAGAAATGAGCAAACTGTTTGTTGATTTGCCCGAGGCGATTCATAATACAAATATCATTGCTAAGCGTTGTCATTTTATGCCACTTTCGCATAAGCCGATATTACCTCCTTTTCCAACAGGATCAGAAAAAAATGAGACTGAAGAGTTATGTGAACAAGCACATTTAGGGTTAGAAAAGCGCTTAGAGACTGAAGTTTATCCTCTTCATAAAGATCAAAGCCAACATGAAACTATAAAAGAAGCATATTTGAAACGCTTAAAATATGAACTCGAAATTATCGAGAAAATGGGTTTTCCTGGCTATTTTCTGATTGTTTCTGATTTCATTAAATGGGCAAAAAACCAAGGTATTCCAGTTGGGCCTGGGCGCGGATCTGGAGCAGGTTCATTGGTCGCATGGGTTTTAACTATAACGGATATGGATCCTATTCGCTTCAACTTATTGTTTGAACGTTTTTTAAATCCTGAACGTGTATCTATGCCTGACTTTGATATCGACTTTTGTCAAGATCGACGTGATGAAGTCATCAGTTATGTGCGCGACAAATATGGTGAAGACAAAGTTGCCCATATTATTACCTTTGGTAAATTACAAGCCCGAGCGGTTTTACGTGATGTGGGACGTGTTATGCAAATGCCATATGGTCAAGTCGATCGCATTTCCAAATTAGTTCCTAATAATCCAGCTAATCCTGTAACCTTAGAACAAGCTTTAGAATTAGAACCCGCTCTTAAACAACAAAAAGAAGAAGATGAAACTGTTGCAAAATTAATTGATATTGGCATGAAGCTTGAAGGGCTTTACCGTCATGCATCGACTCATGCAGCGGGTGTGGTTATTGGTGATCGTCCTTTGGATGATTTGGTGCCTCTTTATAAAGATGAACGATCAACTCTGCCAGCGACGCAATTTAATATGAAATATGTTGAGGCAGCTGGTCTTTTAAAATTTGACTTTTTGGGTCTAAAAACGCTCACTGTTATCGAGAAGTGTTGCGAGCTTATAAGACAACGTGGAATTGACTTTAATATAAGCACTGTCCCTTTAGATGATCCGAAAACTTTTGATCTATTATGTCGTGTCGAAGTTGTTGGCGTGTTCCAGCTTGAAAGTGCGGGCATGCGTGATGTATTGCGTAAATTAAAGCCAGATCGTTTTGAAGATTTAATTGCGCTTGTGGCACTTTACCGTCCCGGCCCCATGGATGATATTCCAAGATACCTTGCTTGTAAGCATGGTGAAGAACCTGTTACGTATTTGCATCCGGCATTACAACCTATCCTTGAGCCGACTTATGGAGTTATGGTTTATCAAGAACAAGTTATGCAGATTGCTCAGGTGCTTGGTGGTTATACACTTGGTGCAGCTGACCTTCTTCGTCGTGCTATGGGTAAAAAAATAAAATCTGAAATGGATGCACAACGTGCATTGTTTACAGATGGTGCTGTTAAAAATGGGGTAGAACCAGTTATTGCCAGCCAGATTTTTGACCAAATGGCCAAGTTCGCCGGGTATGGGTTTAATAAATCACACTCAGCGCCCTATGCTTTATTAGCTTATCAAACAGCATATTTGAAAGCGAATTATCCTTTAGAATTTTTTGCAGCCACCATGACTTACGATATGCACAATACAGATAAATTAAATGTCTATCGTCAAGATATGGAACGCGCAGGGATTGCACTTTTATCGCCAGATTTGAATCATTCAGATGTTATTTTCAAAGTTGAAGGGGATTCAGTTCGCTATGCTTTGGCTGCCATTAAAAATGTTGGAGCTCAGGCAATGGAAGCACTTGTTGAAGAACGAGAGAAAAACGGGCTGTTTTCTAATCTCGATGATTTAACTGCCCGTATTGATCCAAGAGCTGTGAATAAGCGTCAGCTTGAGAATTTAATTGCAGCGGGCACTTTAGATAGTATTCATCCCATTCGTCAGCAAATTTTTCAAGGTATTGATGCAATTTTAGCTCAAGCTCAACTTGTAAAACAAGAAAAACAAAACAGACAATCACTTTTGTTCGGTGGTGGATCTCAAAAAGCAGTAACTGTGGTTTTGCCAAAGTGCCGTGAATGGGATCTTTTGGAAAAACTACAAAAAGAATTTGATTCCTTAGGATTCTATTTAAGTGCACATCCTTTAGATATTTATCGGGATACCCTATCAACACTAGGGCTAGCCAATAGCCATGATTTAATGGCAAAAGCTGGTTCGTCTGCAACAAGCGTTAATTTGGCTGGTATTATTTTAGCTAAGCAAGAGCGTACTTCTAAGACTGGACAGAAATTTGCCTTTGTAACCTTGTCTGATCTTTATGGAGTGTATGAAGTTGCTTTCTTTTCAGAAACCTATGCGCAGACCAGAGAACAATTAATTCCTGGAACGGCTGTCTTTTTAACAGCGAATTTACGAGCCGATGGGGAAGGATACCGTTTAACTGCGCAAAGCATGCAGCAACTAGACCAAAAAACCCAGAATCAAAATGTATTTTTATGGATTGATGAGACACTAGATATTAAGGGTCTTAAAAGTATTTTAGACACTTGCACTAAAGGTCCTGCCTCTATTCATCTTGGTGTTCTTTTGCCGGGTCTTCCCCGTCTTAAGGTAACGCTTCCTGGGAGTTATGAAATTACAGCGGAGCAACGGTCACGTCTGATGGGCATTACTGGTGTGAAAATAGGCAATCATAAAGAAAAGGCTGCTTAGTTTTATTCGTCTCTTTTATAACCTTCATAAATTTGAACAGCTTCTTCTCGAAGAGCAGGTGTTAATAATCCCCAATTTCCATCTGTAATTACCATAGGTTCCATTCCCCATTGTGCACTAGGAGCAGTGCTGTCTGATGGGTCAAGGGTTCGGTCAGCAAAGACAAATAATTCAGCAAAGCGTCTTTTAACAAGTCCTTTAACTACTTCTCCTCCAGCTCTCCTCCAATGCCCAAAATATTCAAAAGCCCCTAAGAGGTCTCCTTCATTTACTTTTTTGAGGACAGTTGATTTTGAAAAATTTCCAACACCGATATTATAGCAAAGAGATGTAAGTGCATCACGTTGGTTCTCTTCTAGACCTGGAATGACATAAGGAGTGATATCAGCTTTTGCCAGAATATCTAAAACTAAAAGCTCGGATGCTTCTTCATCACTCAAAGTTCTTCCTGTGAAATCTTCCCCAGCTGTGATTTTGTGACCATATCCTATTGTTGGATGCCCAGCACAATCTTTATAAACATTAGGCTCAAAACCTTCAAAGCGTTTTATAATTTTTCTAGCTTTTACAAATACAGGTGGTTTATCTACTGCAGAAACTACTTCAGCTGCATAAGTACTAGATACCAAAGCGCTAAAACAAGTAATGGTCAATATTAATATTGCTTTCTTATATAACTTCACCATTTTATCTCCTATCTACCTTACCAAAAAGCTGTATCAATAAAACTTTTTCCGTTATGATCAACTAAAATAATTTCTATGCCAAATTTTCTGTTAAGTTAGGTTGTTAATGATTTTCCGTGAAAATGAAAAAAAAACAGTAGTTCATCTTTCTTCTGAATTAGAAACATCTTGGAAAAATTTCCAACAAAAATACCGCCTATCAGAACAGGAAGCAGTTCAAGCTCTACTTTCAACTTGTCCTTTTACAAACACTCAATTTTTAGATGTTGAAAGCTTAGCAACAAAACTAATTGAAAATGTTAGAAAACAAAAGCCAAAAGCCTTAAGTATTGAAGGATTTTTGCAAATGCATCAACTCAGCAGTCAAGAAGGTTTAGCTTTGATGTGTTTGGCTGAAGCTTTACTGCGCATTCCTGATGCTAGTACTAAGACAAAATTTATCCGCGATAAATTAAGTTCAGGCGATTGGCATATTGATAATGAAGAAAGTCTAATCCAGAAATTGACTAACTTTGGTCTTTTAACAACAAGTAAAATTCTGAACTGGGGTCTTGGTTCGAGAGGATTATTTTCAACAATTGCATCGTTGACGAGGCGATTTGGAGAACCTGTAATTCGACAAATTATGGCACAAGCAATGAAAATTATGGGCCATCAATTTGTTATGGGAGAGACCATAGAAAAAGCACTTGCTCGTGCCGTTGGTGAAGAGAAAAAGGGCTATCGTCATTCTTATGATATGTTGGGCGAAGCCGCTAAAACTCAAAAAGATGCTGATCGATATTTTCAAACTTATATGTGCGCAGCAATTGCAATCGGTCAGTCTGTGACAGATAAAAAGAATATTTTTGAAATGCCTAGCTTATCAGTTAAACTTTCAGCACTTCACCCACGTTATGAGTTAGCTAAAAGAGATCGTGTTTTAAGAGAATTAACTCCCAAGGTTTTAGAGCTAGCGTTAAAAGCAAAAGAACTTGGAATTGGTATTACAATCGATGCCGAGGAATCTGAACGATTAACCCTTTCTCTTGAAATTATACAAACAGTTTTTTCCCATCCAGATTTAGTTGACTTTGAAGGCTTTGGTCTTGCCATCCAAGCTTATCAAAAACGAGCAATAAGCCTTATTGATTGGGTTGTTGCTTTGGCTAAAAAACAGCAAAAACGCCTAAGCATACGTCTTGTTAAAGGAGCTTATTGGGATGCTGAAATCAAGCGCACCCAAGAACATGGTCTTAAAGATTATGCTGTTTTTACACAAAAAGTTTACACTGATGTTTCGTATATACAATGTGCAAGTAAAATGATGGATGCTAATGAATGGATTTATTCTCAATTTGCAACTCATAATGCTTATACTTTGGCAGCAATTTGCGAGCTTGCAAAATCTAAAGGAGTAAAATCTTACGAATTTCAGCGGCTACATGGAATGGGTGAGAGCCTTTATCAACAAATTACCGAAGAAACAGATGAAATTCCATGTCGTGTGTATGCACCTGTTGGTGATCACAAAGATCTTTTAGCATATCTTGTTCGTCGTCTTTTGGAAAATGGTGCTAATAGTTCATTTGTTCATCAAATTCATGATCATAAGCGTTCTGTTGAAAGCTTAGTTTCAAATCCATTCGTTGAAGCAAAGATATTAGAAGGTAAACCTCATTCTAACATTCCACTGCCAAGAATGATGTTAGCGTCACAGCGTATGAATTCAGAGGGACTTGATCTTTGGGATGAAAATGTCTTGGAAGATTTGCATAAGCATCTTTCATCTTTGCCGCAAAATTTATCAAAAGTTCATGCGTCGTCAGAGCAAGAAATTTTAAAAGCTGTAGATATAGGATGTTCTTATTTTGACAAATGGCAAAAAACAATTCCAGAAGAGCGGGCACAATACTTAGAACGTTTAGGTAAGATGATTCAACAACATACTGTTGATTTTATGCACCTTTTAATTTTAGAGGCTAAGAAAACGATTAATGATGCTTTGGCAGAAATACGTGAAGCCATTGATTTTTGTTATTACTATGCTCAGCAAATTCGTATCTATCAAGGTCAACCTGTTTCTTTGCCCGGGCCAACAGGAGAATTAAATCAGCTATCTTATCATCCAAGAGGCGTTTATGTTTGTATCAGCCCTTGGAATTTTCCTTTAGCAATTTTTATTGGGCAAGTTGCAGCTGCACTTGGTGTAGGGAATTGTGTTATTGCAAAACCAGCAGGTTCAACTCCTAGGGTTGCCCAAATGGTGGTTGATCTTGCTTATAAAATTGGAATTCCAAGAAATGTTTTACAGCTTTTAATCACATCTGGCTCACAGTTTTCACAGATGATTTTAAAAGATAATCGCATCGCTGGCGTTGCTTTTACTGGATCAAGTGAAACTGCTCGTATGATCAATTTAACACTTGCTCATAGAAACGGGCCAATTATTCCGTTCATCGCCGAGACCGGCGGAATTAATGCGATGATTGTTGATTCATCCGCTTTGGCTGAGCAGGTTGTCAATGACGTTATTGTGTCATCATTTCAAAGTGCTGGGCAACGTTGTTCAGCTTTAAGACTACTTCTAGTTCAAAATGATATCGCCGATAGCTTTGTTGAAATGTTGCAAGGAGCTATGGCTGAACTGGTTATAGATAATCCAGCCTTTCTTTCTACAGATGTGGGGCCTGTGATTGATGAGACTGCTAAAAATGGTCTTTTGTCTTATATTGAAAGTCTTGAACAAAACCCTGCCCATGCTCGTTTATTACATCGATGTGAACTTGCTGGTGAATTGAAAGAAGGCAATTATATAGCACCACAAGTTTGGCAGCTTTCGTCGGTTAAAGATTTAAAAACAGAAGTCTTTGGTTCCGTTTTACATTTGGTACGATTTAAAGGTGAATATTTAGATCAGGTACTTGATGATGTGAATTCATTAGGATATGGCTTGACATTAGGCTTACATAGTCGTTTGGAATCCACAATTCAACATGTATATGCTCGTGCAAAAGTTGGTAACATCTATGTGAACCGCAATATGATTGGTGCTGTTGTTGGCGTCCAGCCATTTGGCGGTGAAGGATTGTCGGGCACTGGCCCTAAAGCTGGCGGCCCCAATTACTTATTGCGGTTTATGGTTGAGCGTACGTTCACTCAAGATACAACAGCAGCCGGAGGGAATGCTTCATTGCTGGCTATTGTATGATGGTTTATGGAATAAAATTTAAATAAAAATCTCTAATTCTCTCTAAAAGACTGCTTTTTTTATCCGACGGGATCGTTAAATTTCCACTTATCCATCCCCACAGATCAGAATCGCTTTCTTCTAGCAAAAACGCATATTCAGCTTGCTGTTCAGATGTCATTGTTTCTAGAAACTGATCCGAAAATCGCCCTAAAATCAAATCCATTTCACGTGTTCCCCGATGCCAACTTTGATAATAGAGTCTCTTTAAAAAGGGAGAAATTTCATTCATCAGAGCAGCTTCCAATTTGCCATAAGCGACATATTACTGTATTAAATTTTCTAAAGATATTACAATATTTTAATATATGGTTTATTTGTTGCAATATTATGACTTCAAAACGAAATAAATTTTTATCTGGTTTTACCATTATCGAGCTTGCCATCGTTTTAATGGTCATAGGTATTATAACAGGTGCTATCTTTAAGGGCCAAGATTTATTAGAGGCTGCCAAAATAAGAGCCGTTCTAAATGACTTTAATAGAATAAAAATTGCTGTTACTCATTACCAAGAAACTTTTGGGTCTTTACCTGGTGATGATTCTCATGCAAGCAATCACTTCGGAAGTAGTATAGCAAATGGTAATGGCAATGGTTTGATTGAACCGCCTGAAGAGCTTATTTTTTGGCAGCATTTGTATAAAGCAGGGTTATTGAATTCAGAAAAACCCCCAACATCTAAGCTGGGGGGCAGATATAGTATTGTTCATAACCCATCCGATAAATTATTTGGGCATTGGATACAGCTTGGTAAAGATTCTGGCACAACAGCTAATGGCGGGTTGCTTACACCTAAGCAAGCACTAATGCTAAAGAGCAAAGCTGATGGAAACAGTTCTATATCGCAAGTTTTAGAAGGTTCAATCAAGGTTGTAGAAGGAGCCGGGATTTCCAAAGGCCAATGTGTACAAGGTGACCAACTAAACCTTGCCGTCGATGCTCCTGTGTGTATTGTGCTTACATCACTTGAGTAATTTTCATTACCATCCTTTTTAGAAAAATTACTTTTGATCCCATTCTAATTTATATGGTTTTACCAATACATCTGCAGGAATTTGCCACTCCATACAAAGCTTTCGAATCATTGTTAAAGTTAAGCGCTTCTTCTTTTTAAGGATAGCAACACTATTATCGTAACCAATAAGCTCTGCTAAATTTCTAAAGACTAATCCTTGTTGGTCCATATAAAAATGAATGGCTTCGATTGGATCTGGAAATGTGACAGGGTATTTTTTCTTTTCGAATTCTTCAATTAAAGTTGCTAAAACCTCGAATTGATCATACTCTTCACTACCTTGAGGTGAAAGCCATAATTGATCGATTAAACCGAGTGCTTTTTCAAATTCATTTTGTGTCCGAATCGGGTGAATTCGCATGGTTTTCTCCGTTATAACTGATTAAGATTAATAATAGAATCTGGAGCTTTTAAAAGTCCCAGATCTTTAATAGTCAAAGTTTTCGTTTGATAATGTAAATCAGCTTTCAAATAATATTTTCCTTTTAAAAATGGAAAACGAATTCTAGTTTGATTAATGAGTTTAGCTCTTGGAAATACCTTGAGAATATCATTCGTATCATTCCATGATTGGCAAACAACCGTGCATACCCAAGTTTTAAGACATTCCTCTGTTTCAGGATGTCGTTGCCAAAATTTATGCAGACAACTTATGTTGATAACTCTCATCGTCAACTCTCTTTATGTAAAGAAAAAGGGTACCTGAGTTGATTAAATATACTCATTTAAACTTCCTCTCTTTAAGAAGCCTGTTTTATAATGTCATCTATAATGTTAATGTCTGTCATATATATTGACATTATTAAGTTCATTTAAACCTGGTTTTTAATTATGTCAAGGAAATTTTATTGTTGAATAACAAAGATTTTATTCCTAAATAATAATTGTCAAAGTTATTTTTTAGTAATTTATTATATTATTCATTGTGCAAGTCGTTTAAAGACTCTTCAGTATTGAGTTTCCCTTTGGCTTGACCAAAGGGTCTCGTGGATCCTCCGGTCAAGCCGGAGGAAAACTAAGAGAAAAAGGCGAAAACTTGCACACTGCGTTATATCTATTGTTAATATTAAGCGAGCATTATGAGACTCAAAGCCCTAAAAGCCTTTATTGTACTAGCCGAGAATAACTGCAACTTTGTCGTTCATAAATTATTGGGGATTCCTCGCTCAAACCTTTGGGCTTACGTTGATGAAATTGAAGAAGAACTGGGCGTTAAGTTGATTGAAAGACGGCGCCAGCTAAACACGTTTACTCCCGAAGGTTTAGCTTTTGTACCGGAGGCAATGAAGATTGCCAAAGCATTTGAGGATGCAAAAAATAAGATTAGTCACACAGAGGATAAAGAGAGTAAAAAAATTGAAGGAACAATTGTTGTTTCAACCACTAATGCTGTAGCAAATGGCTGGTTGATGGAGTGCATTAAAGATTTTCATAATCAATACCCAGACTTAAAGGTTCATATTTTTGCTAATGATAAACTGTCTAAAGAAATAGAAAATAGTGCTGATATTTTGCTGCGTCCATTACCTGAATATGGAGATAATCTTGTAAAGATTTGGCATATTACTCAGCATCATGCACTTTTTGCCAGTAAATCATACCTTAAAAGGATAGGTACACCCAAAAATACAGAAGAGCTGTTAAATAATCATTGTATTTTAAGCTATGGCGAACATGAATTTACTTATTTTGAAGATATAAATTGGCATACTAAGGGAAAATATGGCTTACCACGGTTAACTCCAACACTTACAATCAATTCAACTAAAGGTCTATTTAGTGCAGCTGCCGAAGGTATAGGCATCACATCAGCACCAATTGAATCAAACATGTTTTATAGAAAAAATTTAATTCGGGTTTTACCTCAAATAGATGGTCCTCTTGTTAAGATGTATTTCGCCATAAAGAAAAATATAAGCCCTATTACTAAAAGAAATACAGATGCTTTTAGAGTATTTTTTGAACAATATCTCATGAGTATTGGAGTGAAAATTTATTATGAACCAGATTTCTCCGATAGCACCAATTAATGTGTCTGCTAAAGAATCGTCTTACTCTGTTAGATGGCCTTTAATTGCTGGTCATATTGTAGAGAATTTTGATAATACTCTTTATGGTTTTTTTGCTGTAATGTTAGCACCCATTTTTTTTCCAGCAACATCACATGCAGGCCAATTGCTTTCTTCATACGGTGCTTTTGCTGCTGGTTTTTTAGCTAGGCCTTTAGGAGCAATGATTTTTGGAATACTAGGTGATAAATCAGGAAGAAAAAACTCTCTCCTTTATTCTATTGGATTAGTTAGTATCCCAACTCTCACTATTGGACTTTTACCTTCTTACGAAACTATTGGAATTTTGGCTCCCATTTTTCTTGTTCTTTCTAGACTTGCTCAAGGTCTATTTATAGGAGGTGAATTTTCGGGAGTAAATATCTATCTTTTAGAAACTTCATCTAAACACGCACTTGGTAGTAAAACAGGCTATCTATTAGCATCTGGTGTTCTTGGAGCCATTCTAGCAACTGCTTTTGGATCCATTTTTACTCTTGAAATTATGCCACAGGGTAGCTGGAGAATTCCTTTTTTATTAGGCGGTATTTCTGCTCTTTTTACTTATTTTTTTAGGCGGAAAATCTCGGAAACTGAGACCTTTCTAAAAGAAAAAACCGCCAAGAATACCAATCATGCTCCGTGGAAAGAGGTTTTAACTCAACACAAAAGCAGCTGTATAATTTCTTGTCTGATTGCTGGATTTACAATCATGCCATTATACTTGACAACTATTTTTGGTAATCGTTTGTTTAAAGAAATTGGTTATAACCAATCTCAGAGTATGTCTCTCAACATGATAACTATGTTATTTGATGGTGTTTTAGTTATCTACTCAGGCAAACTTGCTGATCAAATCGGTTTTAAAAAACATATGCTTTTAGGACCAATTCTGACAGCAATTGCGGCTATACCTGCTTTTTACTTAATTCTACCATCGCATACAACAACTTTGACTGTTTATCTTTTTATTCTGATTTTAAGTATAACAGGAACACTCATCAACGGTTGCGCAATGCCCTATATCGGTCGATTATTTCCAACTCGCTGTCGCTATACAGGCGTTGCTTTAAGTGTAACAGTTGGTCAAGCTTTATTTGGCGGCACCACACCTCTGGTGGCATCATACCTCACTGACTTGATAGGGTCACGGTTGGCGCCTGCTTTTTGGTTAATGGCTTATTCTCTTATAACCGCTTATGCCGTCTTTTATGCTAATCGACATTTGAGGGCAGAAGCAAAAGAACATTAAAATGCATTTAAACTTCTTGCAAAACTATTCTCTCCAAAGAAGGGTTTTGAGAGAAGCCTATTTTCTTATTTCATCTCAACCTTAATTCTAGATTACTTTTAAAGACCAACCAGTGGTTTGAATGGAACACGATTAAAACAAGAAATTAATTCAGAATGCGAATTACATTTTAGTTTCATTTTGAGAGTCTTAATATAAACTTCTGTAGTCCTAGTAGAAATGCCTAATATGTTAGATATTTCTTTTATAGTTTTTCCTTGGGACAAATAATGTAAGCTTTCTATCTCTCTTTTAGAAAGAAAGGTTTTCATATTTTTAATATCTTCAATTGGAAATCGTGATAAAGTCGTTAAATTCAGAAAAGTTTCTTTATTGATTGGAGGAATAGGCGTTGTAAAAGTAGACGTGAATTTATCAGGATTATATGAAGCTAATTTTTGTGAATTTTCACAATTGATAATTTGTGCAGCTTTAACATTAAAATAATAAATAAAATGATCTAGTAAAGCTTTATTATTAATGAAATAATTACTTGCATGCTGATAGTCTTTTGTTGTTGCAAAACGCCAAATTTCTATCGAGTCATTTCTTTTTTTATAAATGCTGATTCCATTACAGATATCAAAATTATTTAAAGCTGATAAAATCGGATCTTTATTCACTTCTTCTAGTTTCAAGTGGCTAGGCCACGTAAAAATACTTTCCCCCTTGCTAAAGGCTTCAGCACCAATAGAACCCAATATTGGGCCTGGATCTTCTATGTTTTCTAGATAGTATTTGGTGTATTGAGGATGAGTAAAAAGAAACAAATAACGGCCATCATCAAAAATTCTCATATATCCAAAATTTTGGATACCTAAGCAACTAAATAGAGGCTCGCATATTTGTTTAAATTCTTTTTCAATTTCTTGATTATAACAATAGGCTGAATAGTTTGTGTTTTGAGTGTAGAAAGACATCACTCATACTCCATGTAGTAAAAAACCAAAAAACAGATAATTTTGATTAACTATTTAGATTTCTTTGTTAAAAATAGTTTTAGTGTTAATAACCATATTATTGCTGATATACATATATAAGCAGCAGGAATCAAAAGAAAGTTAGTTTTATTAAGCATAAATAACATAACAAATGCTGTGCTACCTCCAGTAATAGCCATTCCTATCGAAAAGCCAGAAGCAATACCTGAATATCTTACTTTTATAGGAAAAAGCTCTTGCAAAAAAGCATGGCAAGGGCCAGCGAAACTACCAACTAAAATTCCAAATAACATTTGACCCAAAAATACTAAAAGAGAACTATCATTTAGCAATAAGAAAGTTGCCCATGAGAAAATAGCAATTAAGTACCCAGATAATTTCATTGCAAAAAAAGTATTTGTTTTATCCGCAATAAAGCCAAATATTGGGCAAGATATCAAAAAAGCTAACAATCCAAATATGTTATAAAAAAAGGCAGTGTTTTCTTCTATACCCACGTAACGTATCAAATATATATTTAAAAATCCAAATAAAGTATAACTTAAAATTCCATTAAGTGCGCCCATAACAATTGAAATCAAGAAAGACCTACGTTGGTACTGCCATATGTATATTAGTGGAAATTTTTCTATTTTTTTCTCTGCCAAAAATTTTTGACTATCTTGTGTATACTGTCTAAGAAAATACCCAATAAAACTTATAAATGCGCCTCCTAAAAATGCCCATCTCCAAACCTCAGAGCTATAACCAGGTTTAGACAGTGTATATCCAACGATAGCCGCAATTAGAGCACCAGCAACGCAAGAAGCAGAAATCAATCCACTAATTACACCTTGTTTTACTTGAAAATGCTCTAAGGCAAAAACAGCAGCACCGTTATATTCACCACCTGTACTAAAACCTTGAAGCAAACGAGAAATTAAAATAGTTATTGGAGCAATAATTCCTATGATTTTGTATCCAGGTAAACAGCTTATTATAAGGCTTGGAATTCCCATAAGCATTATAGAAATTGCCAGAGCATTTTTTCTTCCCCATTTGTCCCCCATATATCCAAAATAAATTGCTCCTAAAGGACGAGTCCAAAATGCTGCTGAAAAAACAAATATTCCTCCTAACAAAGAGTTAAAATCACTTGAAGAAGAAAAAAAAGTTTGAGATAGAGATGTTATAAAAACGCCACAAAGGGTAAAATCATAAAATTCTAAAGCATTGCCTAGCAAACAAGAAAAAAGCAATTTGAAGTTTTGAACATTTTTTGTGTGGTTCAAACTTTTTTCAAATAATGGATCCTGAAAGGCAATATCACTTTTAGGAGGTACTTTTTTATTAGGTTTGGTCTTTGATCTAATACTTTTCACGGAAATACTCCTTTATGATATTCCAGTATTAATTCATTCCTCTTGGTGTACCGTCGTCGTGAGAACCAAACTTGGCAACAATTAAATTTTGTTTTTATACTAAGTATTTTTATAAATTATGTATATTTGCATAGATATGCTTTGTCAATCCATTGGTTTTTGATTATTTACCCAACGCACTTGCGAATACCCGATTACAATTGACCTCGAACTAATCTCTATGAAATTCCACAGATTACTCGGATCAGTAGAGTCGAAGTTGGTTGAGTATAAAGAATTTAAAGAAGCTTTTGGGGGAAGCTTCTTTACTAGCTATTTGTGCATTGTGTCTTTTGGCAAATATTGAGCTACGTAACAACACAGTATAATAACCACAATTAAAAAGGATAAGGCTAATGTATAATCACTATCTGTGTAAAGTCGATTTCCATTAATTCCTACTGATCCAGACCATAAAAGACGGTCAATGATAAAACCGATAGCTTGCTGGGCAATTGCACCGCCAAGCATATTCACTGTGTTGGTTATACCTAATGTTGTTCCAACTTTCCCTTGAGGAGCGTAGATAATAACCCCGGTAAAACAAAGCATTTCGGCACCACAAAAAATTCCAAGGCTAAGTAGAAGCGAGCTGAGTTGCCATATTTTAAGAGAAGGAATTGTTAAGATAGCAACAAAGGTTATTAAAATGCCCCAGCTGCAAACCTTTAGGGTTTGATTCAAAATATTATATTTTTCACTAAACCATGGTAAAAAAAGGCTGCCAATACATAATCCTACATACATCATCATGCTTATTTCTGAAGCATCTGTTCGGCAAACGTTGTATTTAGTCATAATATAAGCAACACCCCACAAATCAGCCATGACTGATAAAGGTGTATAAAGACCAACAGCTAAAGTTGCATAAATCAAAATAGGACGATTTGAAATAATTTCACGGATATTAAGAAAAAGGTTTTTCTTTTCTAGATTCGGTTTTTGAATCAAGGCAGTTAATTTGCATTGAGGAACCATAAAGAGTACTAACAAAAAAACAATGACGCCAATTCCCCCTGTTGCAAGAAGCGCATTCCTCCATCCTAAAATATCCATTCCTATACTTAAAGGTTTCCCTGCGACAAGTGCCCCGATAATGCCAAGTGTCAATGTTGCTCCCATTAAGAATCCACGCTTACCAGCAGGTAAATAGTCGGCAACAATCTTTAAGCTCGACATAAAGGCGCAAGCAGAACCCGCACCAAGTAAAAATCTGCTAAAATAAGCGAAGTAAGGGTTTGTTGCTGTTGCCATTAAGAATGTTCCTGTTAAGCAAATAGCAATTGAAAAGAGAACTGTTCTCTTCACACCTATTCTATCAATAACCATACCAACAGGCATTTGTAGCAGTGAATAGGCGTAAAGGTACAAAGCACCAAAATATGAAAATTGTTCAGCATTGATATGAAAGTCTGTTCTAAGTTCATTTACCATAACTCCTGGTGCGACACGAAGAATGTATTGGTAAAAGAAAAACAAAGAAACTGCTGCCCAAGAAAAATACCCAACAAGTAACTTTTTTCTTGAAGTAGTATGAGATGCGCTATTAGAAGCAATATCGGAGTAAGAAAGAGAAGTCATAACTTAAGGACCTTTAAAATACAATAATGGTTATTTAAATTGGTTAAATCAACTTTTATTACAGCAAATCTATGTTTGCCATAAGCCTTAAAAACTAAGTTTAAAGCAAGTTTTATTAGTGATTAACTGAGGATTGCTTAGACAAAAAACTGCCAGAGCAGCCGAAGAAATTAGTGCGGTCGCTTGTATAAAAAACTGGGCGTTTGTGAGTGTGTACTTATTGTCATGTTTAATTATATGGGTTTAATAGATTTTATTGTCAAGATAAAAGCATAACTAAAAATCCACAATTTAGCATCCGACAAATTTCAAACCTTGTCACTTTGGTATTTCTATAAAGATAAAGCGTATAGATCGCTCTAAGAACAAAAATTAGACAAAATTATTTTTCCCAAAACTCTCTCAATTTATCGGCAATTAATTGATCATATATTCTTGGACGGGCATGCCCCATGTCTTCGATGATAAATTTTTCAGCATTAGGAATAGCTGTTGCTGTTGCGTGTGCATGCATAACTGGAATAATTGGATCATGGGCGCCGTGGATAATAAGAGTTGGGCAAGCAATCTTTTCAACATTAAATTTTGTGGGACCAAAACCACTAGCGAGTGCATGGTTATGCGGGAGTTGAATTGGGCGAGTAGTGTCCATACGACTGTAAACTAACTCTAATTGTTCCATCCATTCTTTTTCATTAAAAGGAGCTTTCTTGCCGTTGAAAATACGAATGGTTTCAAGACCTTTGGTCATCCATTGTTCACGATTGCTAAGATCTGACCCTGTAAACAGATTTTTGAGTTCATTAATTGTTTCAGGGGTTGGGCCGGGCAGATTTAAAAGAGACGTACTCATTCCCATAAAAGAATAAACCTGTGGGGTGAAATCCATGGTCGACATAATGAGAGTCAAACTTTTTACCCGTTTTGGGTGATCTATGCTTAAAATTTGAGCAATATAACCACCCATGGATGTTCCAACTACATGAGCTGTTGGTATTTCGTAAGCATCTAAAATGGCTAAGACATCTAAAGCCATATCACTCATTTTATATGGCGATTTACTGAAATCGATGTGAGTTGAAAGACCTGTGTCTCTTGGATCAAAACGGATAATATAAAAACCTTTTTGAGATAAAAGCTCACAAAAAACCTGAGACCATTGTACACCTTGTGCAGCAGCGCCTGGAATAAGGATAACAGCAGGATCAGATTGGCTTCCAAAAGTTTCTGTCCATAGACTTACATCATTCTGTTCTATAAATCTTTCAGTCATTATGTTTTGCTCTTTCAGGTATTTTATCTTAGATTAATCTATAAATTAAAAAAGCTCTATGCTTAGTGAGTCTTTAGTGAAAATAAAAAAATTTCTTTCTATGTCCCCTGACCCTGTTAATAATCGCAGCCTTTGGGGTATTGCTTGGATGAGTTTTTTTTGGAGCACAGCAACCGTCATGGTATTTACTTTGCTCCCTACTTTTTTAACAGAAGTGTTAGGGGCATCTAAAACCAAGCTTGGAATGATTGAAGGTGTTGCTGTTTTTTTAGCTTTCTTAGCAAAAGTATTTTCAGGTGTTTTAAGTGACTATTGGCGTTCTCGAAAGCCATTGATCATGGTGGGGACATTCGCCAGTATTGTTGTTAAGTCTATGTTTGCGATGGCAACCTCCATTAGCTGGATTTTTGTGGCGCGCTCTATTGATCGTTTTAGTAAAGGTGTGCGTTCTGCACCAACAGACGCTTTAATTGCTGATTTGTCACCTCTACATAAAGAGGGGTCAAGTTATGGCATTCGCTATATGCTTTACACGCTAGGAGCTGTTTTTGGTGGAGCTGTAGCTGCGAGTATAATGCATCTTTCTCCCCATAACTATCGGTTGGTATTTTGGTTATCAGTCATTCCAGCAACAATTGCTTTTCTTGTTTTAGTAATCGTTGTAAAGCCTGCCGCTGAAGAAAGTGAAATGAAAACCCGTCCTTGGCATTGGCGTGATGCTAAGTATTTGCCACCAGTCTTTTGGAATCTCTTGGGAGTTTCCTTTCTTTTAATGCTGGCGCGTTTTAGTGAAGCGTTTTTGACTTTAAGGGCTAAAGATTTGGGCTGGTCTATTCATATGTTGCCATTGTTGATGGTTGGTTATGACATTGTTAACGCCGGAATTTCTTTGCCAATTGGTAAAATGGCAGATCGTTATAATCGACAGAAATTACTGTTAGCCGGAATTTTGGTTTTAACATTGACCAACTTGGTAATCATCAGCATTCATCATTCAACGGGGATATTTGCAGGCATGCTATTAGCGGGTCTTCATATGGGAATGACTCAAGGATTAATAGCAGCTCTTATTGCAGAAACAACTTTGCCTCATTTGCGCGGAACTGCTTTTGCCCTTTATTATCTAACAAGCGGTGTTGCAGTTTTGATTGGTAACAGTGTAGCTGGATATTTGTCAGATATAATGGGAGGTGCCGTGGGTGCTTTTTGGGGTGGTGCTATTTTTACAATGTTAGCTGCTGGATATTTGGTCAAGGTGATGAGAAATTCAAGTATCAATGCTGGAATCAGCTTGTTTTCTAAATAAAAAGATTGAAAAATTCAAGACTTTTCTATATTACTTATAAGTCAGTTATTATGCGCCCGTAGCTCAATTGGATAGAGCGTCAGACTACGGATCTGAAGGTTAGGAGTTCGACTCTTCTCGGGCGCGCCATTTAAATCAAGGCTTCATAGCCATTTTGATTTTTTTCAAAAAATCTTGGTGCTACTTTGGTGCTACCTTTTGATAGGTTTGTAAATTTTCGGAAAATATCTGTTATTTATCTTTTAAGACCTTATAGAGTTTCTTCATACACAAAAACCCTATACCCAATGAAAATGAAGATGCCTGTGATGTTGCAAGGATTTAGTGGACACTAAGAAGCCGCTCAGCGGAGAGTTGATAATTTTGTTCAAACGCTAGTGGTGTTTTGTAATCCAAAGTTGAATGGCGCCTTTGTCGATTATAAAAAACCTCAATATAATCAAAAATACTTTTCTTAGCTTGCTCCCTAGTTTGATAACGCTCAAAATAAACATGTTCTGTTTTCAAGGTATGGAAGAAACTTTCCATAGCGGCATTATCGTAACAATTGCCTGTTCCACTCATACTGGCAATAATATTATGCTGAGCTAATTTCTTTTGGAAATTATGGCTTGTATACTGACACCCTTTATCAGAATGATGGAGTAAGCCAGGCAATGGATTTCTATGCATCAAAGCTTGTTCAAGAGCAGCAATAACCAAATCATCTTTCATTCTGTCTGCCATAGATAATCCTACAACTTTTCTTGAAAATAAGTCTAAAACACAAGCCACATATAACCATCCTTCTAAAGTCCAAATATAAGTAATATCGGCGACCCAACGTTGATTGGGTTGTGCTGCTGTAAAGTTTTGTT
>DAHVSZ010000280.1 GCA_027328625.1 Candidatus Paracaedibacteraceae bacterium
AGCATTTGTATAATCTTCCGCATAAAGTTTTTTATAATAGATGTAATTTTGAACATCAAAGATATTGACATTTTTATCGGGATTAATTTCGGAATAATTTTGGATTATAAATGTGGCACCTATAAGAAGAAATAACAATAAAATATTAAAATAATATTTGTTATTTGGTTTGTTTTCAATTTTATTAAACATTCTTTTGCTTTTTATATTTTTTATTCCATAAATACTTGCTAAGACAAAAAATGGAATCATGTAATATACATATTGGAGCATTATCATTGATTGAAACGGGTAATTTACTAAGTAGTTTACCAAAAATGAAGGGATAACGATTAATAAATATTTTCCAGAAAAAAGCGGCAAAAACAATAAAGCTATTAAAAAATATAAGATAAATTTAAAATATATATAGATATTTTGCGAAAAAGGTACAAATAATGTTTTTAAAAATCCTAAAATATTTAAATTTAATAAATCTTTTATTCCGTAACTTAAAACAGGATATCTTAAAGGACCAAAATCAGACGTTCCATTGCCGAAAATCAGGTTATACGCAGTATGATTTATTAGCGGCAATAC
>DAHVSZ010000281.1 GCA_027328625.1 Candidatus Paracaedibacteraceae bacterium
CGGCAAAGCGTCGTCATAGCGCTTGGCCTCGAACACGATAGCGCCACCATCCAGTGCGGACTGGCCGTCCTTGCCATGTTGTGAGCCGGCACTCGCCAGCGCAAAACTCCGTTTGGTCAGATCGCCCAAGACGGCAGCCATCAGGCCCTCAAAACCGTCATCGCCATCCGGTTTCAGCTTTCGGACATTTTGGCGGAAATCTTCGATCAGATCGGACATGGTTCGCGAACTCTAGCCTACTTCCCTCCGATCCGGAAGTTATTCCATTGGAGAAGTGTAGTTTGCCCTGCAACCGACCATCATGGCTCAACGGCGGCAGGGCAGCGGACATCCCCCTCCCTGCACATGAACGCGTAATATCGGTCTAAAGCGAACAATATAGCGCTTCGTTCTATGAATGGTTATCCTGCTAACCATCAAGATACTAACTTGTGGGTGGTACAGTGCTCGAAAAAGTTATTCGCATCGACAACATAGGTGTCATCAAAAGCGGTGTTCCTCGCCCGCTCATTCTTAAAAAGGTCACCCTTGTCTATGCTGACAACTCACGTGGCAAGTCAACCCTGGCTGCCTTGCTG
>DAHVSZ010000282.1 GCA_027328625.1 Candidatus Paracaedibacteraceae bacterium
CGGCGCATCGCCTCGTCAGCACCTCAGTTGCGGCAGTGATGAGCCGCTTGGCCGCGACTGTTCGCGGTCGGGCGGCGCTTGTGGCAGCGCCGAGGCAAAGTGAGTGTCCGCCGGTCACCCTTACCGGGCACTTACGGCGGATGAGAGCATTAGGCTTATTAGCCCAAGCCTTTGAATTGATTGGTGGAGCGGCGGGGGATCGAACCCCGGACCTTCGCATTGCGAACGCGACGCTCTCCCAGCTGAGCTACCGCCCCGTGCAAGGGCCGCGAGTTTAGCTATGATGCCGAAGGAAGCCAAGACCAACCGCAGGAGCCGGCCCATGCTCGCCATCGGCACGCGCGCCCCCGATTTCACCCTCCCCGATCAGGAAGGCCGGACGGTCACGCTGCTGCACCTGCTCTCCCGCGGTCCGCTCATCCTGTACTTCTACCCGGCCGACTTCACCGCCGGGTGCACCCGGGAGGCCTGCCAGATCCGCGATCTGTACCCGCAGATCGAGACTGCCGGTCTGCAGGTCGCGGGGGTGAGCCCGCAGAATCCGGCAAGCCATCGGGCATTC
>DAHVSZ010000283.1 GCA_027328625.1 Candidatus Paracaedibacteraceae bacterium
TTTACCTGCCCACGGATCGTCATACCGTCAACCTTATACGTCCCTATGTAATAGTAGCAACTGTCACCGCCGAATATCCTGCTACTTTCGAAAACAACCACCCCTGCACTACTGGCTGGTCCGCTTGCGTTGTGAAACTGCATTGTCCACAGTGCTTCTAAGCTCATCCTGATCCCCCTTATTTATCGAAGAAGTTTCGCCAAATCTTTAGCCCGCAAGTGAGTATATCGCTTCAACATTTGCAATGTCTTGTGGCCGGTGATCGTGGACACTACATAGCCAGTCCAGACGGCAAACTATTTCAACTTCAGCGCCAGGTCTTCAGCCCGCAAATGAGTGTACTTCAGGAGCATCTGCATGGTTTTGTGCCCGCTGATGGCCTGCAGTTCCATAATCGTCAAGCCCTGCTCGGCTAGGCGGGTGATCGCCTCATGACGAAGATCGTGGAATGTCAGGCCCTTGATGCCGGCACGGCGGCAAGCCCGCACATAGGATTGATGTATGCCATCGTAAGTGACCCCAAACACCCGCCCGTCCAGGTTGCGGGGCAGGGCTTCCAGC
>DAHVSZ010000284.1 GCA_027328625.1 Candidatus Paracaedibacteraceae bacterium
GGTGCGAACGTCCGTCGTGAAAAGGGCAACAACCCAGACCCGCAGCTAAGGTCCCAAAATCAGCGCTCAGTGGAAAACGATGTGGGAAGGCACAAACAGCCAGGAGGTTGGCTTAGAAGCAGCCACCCTTTAAAGAAAGCGTAATAGCTCACTGGTCGAGTCGGCCTGCGCGGAAGATTTAACGGGGCTAAGCACAGAACCGAAGCTTGGGGTGTGCATATTTATATGTACGCGGTAGAGGAGCGTTCCGTAAGCCGTTGAAGGTGGATTGAGAAGTCTGCTGGAGGTATCGGAAGTGCGAATGCTGACATGAGTAACGATAATGCGGGTGAAAAACCCGCACGCCGAAAGCCCAAGGTTTCCTTGCGCAACGTTAATCGGCGCAGGGTGAGTCGGCCCCTAAGGCGAGGACGAAAGTCGTAGTCGATGGGAAGCAGGTTAATATTCCTGCACCTCGCGTAAGTGCGATGGAGGGACGGAGAAGGTTAGGTGTACCAGGCGTTGGTTGTCCTGGGGAAAGGCGGTAGGTTTGGATCTTTGGCAAATCCGGGATCCTTT
>DAHVSZ010000285.1 GCA_027328625.1 Candidatus Paracaedibacteraceae bacterium
ATGTCCGGTAAACCACACCCAAGTGTATTGTACACTTATTACAAATTTCTGGACGACAGCTTCCGCTGCCCTGTCGCCGTTGAGCCCTGATGGTCGGCGGCATACTAATTGCAGACATTCAGCAGCGGAAAGCAAATGACAGCATCCGAGCAGTAACAGTCGTCCATGATTGGGGGTTATTGAGGATGACAATGGGCGTGTTATACTCCAAGTTGGAATGTTACGCTGCACCGTTAGTGCAATCGAATTTACGTTAGGCGCTTCCATCAATGCCTCAGTTCATCCATCCCATTACGCAACTTGTGCATAGCACGGTGCGGATTGAGTGCACCGATTCACAGAACAGAACCTCCTCTGGTTCTGGCTACATCTTTATGTTCTGCGAGGCAGATGGAATAGCATTTCCCTGTGTAGTGACAAACAAGCATGTCGTCGAGGGCGCGATCCGAGGAGTTTTCCATTTAACGTTGAAGAATGAAGATGGTACTCCAGAGCTAGGGAAGCATGAGGCCGTAGCCCTCAACGACCTGGGTAGATATTGCATACCCCATCCGAC
>DAHVSZ010000286.1 GCA_027328625.1 Candidatus Paracaedibacteraceae bacterium
CTTACCAGCGCACGCTGCTGATTCTGGCCGTCACCGCTGTCGATTTTAAAGCATGTCACTTTGGGCTACTTCCTTCTGGCCTGCCTGTGCGATGCGGTCATGCCCTAATGTGTGGGTCTCGTTTGCGCTCTAGCGCGAATTTCCGACCGCATGGCCCACCATTTCCGGTAGCCGTGGTTCCATCCCCGCACTGCAGCTTCATGGCCTATACTACTCGTCCGCAACTTGAAGTGGAATGGCAGCTTTCGCTGCCCTGTCGCCGTTGAGCCCTGATGGTCGGCGGCAGACTGATTGCGGTCATTCATTGGCGGCGATCAAGTGACATCACAATTCGACCCATAGCTGCCAGATGGTTGTGTGCAACGCCATGGCGGGTCAGTGAACGGATAGCTGACCATTCCCCTGAAGCGGGAAAACGCAGCGGCCACAGCCCTTTCTCCGGATTCAGAAGGTGCCCATCAGTAGCAGCACTATGAGCTGTTATTATCAAGCAAAGGCTAGATAGCGACTAACAGAAAAACTCCGCCTTTTTCTATTCTAGCTGTTGGCGAAAG
>DAHVSZ010000287.1 GCA_027328625.1 Candidatus Paracaedibacteraceae bacterium
TTGGCAAGACCCGCCTGGAGTGCGCTTTAACACAGCAATTAAAACAGGAGTATTTAAACATAACGCTGAAAAAGCACAAAAATTTATAACTTGGTTTAAAAATCTATATTCTTTGCACTAATTATTTCCTATTATTACAGCCAACCGATAGGCAAAAAGCTAAGGATTATTGCAGCTAGCATTAAAATAGATTCTTATCGGCTTTCTCCTGATTCCATTTTATGTCCGCACGCTTGTGAAATACAGCCTTTCCATTGTTACCGTGCTCCCCATCTGGGGACTATGTAGTCGATGTGATCCCTCTCAATATCCGCAAACGTGCCCTGCCGCCGTTGAGCCTTGATGGTCGGCGGCAGACTGGAATCGGTTATTCATTTCCGCATGCTCCTTCAGACCCTGCCTCGCGACAACGCCCTTGCCGCGTTCTCCTAGCCTTCGGCTCTGCGAAAACCTGATCCAGGACTCACACCTGAGTAGTTACGTGCCATGGCCGGCAAACACGCCAAAGTTAGACCGCAATTTGTATGCTTATGTACTTG
>DAHVSZ010000288.1 GCA_027328625.1 Candidatus Paracaedibacteraceae bacterium
CGTTGGATGTGCTATGGCTACCTGTCGTTCCTCGTGACCGAGGTCGTCGAGGCGCTGTCTGGCGAGCTGGGGCCGCCGAGTGACAACGATCCGGCGCCGGAGGACCCGTGGGGCGAGCCCCCCGGTGGTCTCCGCTGGGACGGAACGCCGACTCCGGAAGGATGAGCACGGCGTTCGCGTGCCAACAGCGGCGCTAGCCTTCGCAGTCATCGCGCCACCGGCCCCCATCGTCCAGAGGCCTAGGACATCGCCCTTTCAAGGCGGAAACACGGGTTCGAATCCCGTTGGGGGTGCGCGCGGTCGTCCCAGCTCAAAGCGGGTTTCAGGCGCTCGGCGTTGGGTGCGGAGTGCGCGACGGCGGTCGCCGAGACGAGCCGCCTCGCCGGTCGCGCGGGAGGCCAGCGCGTCGGCGATCGCTCGGTCGCGGTCCTCGGTGGCGTGCTGGTAGCAGAGCGCCGCGACCGGGTTCGCGTGGCCGCCGCGACGCATCACCTCGACCACCGAGGCACCCGAGGCGGCCGCCGAGGTCGTGGAACCTG
>DAHVSZ010000289.1 GCA_027328625.1 Candidatus Paracaedibacteraceae bacterium
AGTTGAAACTTACAAAACATCTGGATTCAATAACTTTAAAACAGATTTAGCAGATTTAACCATAAGTGTTGTTGAGCCAATAGCAGAAAAAACAAAAGAGTATTTGGATGATCAGGGGTATGTAGTGTCTGTTCTTAGAGAGGGCAGGTTGCAAGCAAAGGCGATAGCAGAGAAGAACCTGGCTAAGATTAAAGAAATTGCAGGTTTCTTTAGTGCTAGTTAGTCTCTTCGTCAAAAGTCGATTTTTTTAGTGCTGATAGAGAGTAGGACACAAAAAAACACATGATCGTCATCGCGAGAAGTGTGGAACACACGACGTGGCGATCTATAAAAACAGCCATTCCTACACGGTGTCATCCTTTACCACAGGGTGTCAATTTTTTACCACGCGATATCATTCCAGACTTGAGTCTTTAAATCTCCTACGTATAGCAGAACAAAGATGCAGCTCTACATGTCTATTGCTGCAGGAGATCCCAAATTAAATTTGGGATGACAATGGCGGAAATTTGGAATGACAGTTGTAGCAAGTGTTTCA
>DAHVSZ010000028.1 GCA_027328625.1 Candidatus Paracaedibacteraceae bacterium
AATTGACTAAACTTGTGTAGTACCTATGCCTCTATCAAGGGCTTGTAATGACGCTAAAAGAAAATGTCGGGTGGTAAAGCGCAATTGACGAAACGACGTGCGTCATCGCGTCTGAGCATGGCTATCTGGAAATCAGGCATCTTCATTTTTCTTGAAGATATAATCAAAAAACACCTTGAAGTTTATTGAGTATTCTGGAATGACTTTAAAGATTATTAAAGCACAGGAATGTGTGATGAAAAAATTGCCTTTGATTTATCAGAAAGCATTGCTCTTACAAGCAGCTCGTTTATATTTTGAAGAATTGTCTATTCTAGAGATTAGACCCCTGGTAGACCAGATGCTGAATGCAGGAATATACTTGGATGATTTTCTTGATATTATTACTATTGACTCAATCGCATCATCCCAAGAAATTCGACCCCCATTTCAAAGAATTCTGGCTTATTTTAAGTTGGAGGTAACTTCCGAACAAGAAGCAGCTTGGATATTAGCAGCAAACTATGTAAGAGAAATAATAAATTATCCTGATGATGCTATTAATACGATGCAATCTCTAGTCTCTTTTTTAGGCTATGCCATAGATAAATCCTATGATATAGACAACTTTTGCAGACTAAGTTATGACCTTGATGATATTTATGATATATACGCCACTCCTGAAAGAATAGCATGCTACTCGAACGGAGAAAGTTACGAGAAAGCTATGGGGCGCATCCAAAAAAAGAGTGTTGAAGAGGCTCAGAATTGGCTCAAGAACCATCAAAAAGATATTCCTCTTGATTTCCTTACTTGCATCAACAACGAATGAAAATGCTTATTTTGGTTTCTCAAGTGACGTTCCAGATCAATCCAGCATTTTCAAATTTCTTAGAACTTTTTTCTATAAAATTCAATAAAACTCACAACAATTTACTCTAACCCTTGTCAGAGAGACCAGAATCATATCATAATTAATAAAAATTTAATAAATTCTTTACTAAAGGTGAGACATGCGCAGACAGTCACAGTTTGTGAATCTTAAAAAAGAGGTGAGCGTATGACTAAGGGATATTCGTTAGCGTTAACACCTGCTGTTCAATGGCATGAAGGCATGATGCTTTCTCCACAACATTTTCAGCAAACTGACCTACGTCATCATCAAATTATGTCGCACCAACTAATGCTTTTGTCATATTATCATTGGGGTGTGTATTCTCTTAAATTAGATCCAATTGTCTTACCTGATGGATTGGTCCGAGTTTTAGAATTGGAAGCACTTTTTCCCGATGGTTTAATTGTTAATTACTCAGCCAATATGACAGATATCCCCCCTCTGGAAATCGATATTAAATCTTTAAAAACAGATGCTCCCAAACAAGAAATAATGATTCACTTAGCTATTCCTGAGTATCTAGAAGATAATTCCCCAGTTACAGGCGAATTTCCAAGATATTATTCGGCCGAAGGACAAGAAGTAAAAGATATAAACTTAGATGACAACATCATCAGAATTCCACGCTTAATTCCAAGAGTATTTCTGCATGCTGGTGACCAACCTCCAACCCGTTGTCTTTCATTTCCTTTGCTTAAGATGACTTTTATGGAGGAGACTTTTGCCAGAACAGATTATTTACATCCTTGTTTTTTCGTAGAGAAAAATACCCCCTTATGGGAATCATGTGCTGAACTTGTCCAAAAAATACGCGAGAAAGCCTCATATTTAAGTGAAAAGTGGCAAAATCAAATTGGCACACCGATGCTACAAGAAACATCAGCAATATTAAAACCTCTTATCTCAGTATTACCAGGATTAGAAACAATAATTCATGGTGACCCGATCCACCCCTATAAATTATTTATAAGGTTATGTGATACTGTTGGCCTCTTAGCAACACTGCGACTATCGCAAATTCCTCCTGTTCTTCCAACATACCAACACAATGATTTAAACGCTTGTTTTGGACCAATTTTAGCTCTAACAAAGCAATACATAAACAGTATTGATCTCAGTTTTGCATCATTTTCGTTCCAGCAGAAAGAAAGACTATTCTATCTTCGTCTTCATCAAAATTACTTACAAGAGAAACTCTATGTGGGAGTAAGAGCACCTAAGGGAATGACAGAAATTCAATTAGAGGAATGGGTGAATGATTCAATTATATGTTCAGACTTTTCTATTGAGACAGTCAGGGCTCGTCGTATTACAGGTGCCGAACGCACTTTATTACAAGGTGAAGACCTTTATGAATTGATGCCTAGCCGTGGAGTTGTTGTCTTTTCAATTACTCCAAACCCTGAATATATAAAACCTGAGCAAAACTTAAATATTTTTAATCCAGCCGATCACCCAGACAAGCGCCCAACCGAGATTGTTCTTTATGTTCGTAAGGTCGAATCTACGTAAGGATAGGAAGTAAATATGCAATTTACAACAAACAATAGCCCACTCTTACAAAATTTTCAAACCTTTTACTATGAGCTTTTGAGGCAAAAAGAAAAAGCTTTAAGAATGAGTGAGCCCGATACAGTTTTTGATGATACAGCGTCAAACCAGGATATGGGACTTGCTGAAAACATTCAAAAAAAATTGCGTTCTCTCATTGAAGAATTAACATTCAAAGCAAGTCGTTCGATTGGTGGACTAGGAGCCAATCAAATAAGGGATGCTCAATATATAATGGTTGTCTTAACTGATGAGATTTTTTTAGGCATTAATTGGCCTGGGGCAAAACAATGGCAAAAATCTCTTCTAGAAGCTCAGATTTTTGAAACCCAAATTGCCGGTGAATTATTTTTTAAAAAACTTGACGCACTTTTGGAGTCTAATGATCCGACTCGTGGAGAATTAGCACTTTTATATTTTCTAACATTAAGCTTAGGGTTTAAAGGCAAATATAAAGACCATGAAGATCGAGAGACAATGCAGTGGTATCTAGATCAGCTTTATACTGTCATTAATCAACGCCCTGCTAATCTTTTCAGACCTGGCCGTACATACTTAATTGATCAATGTTATAATTATACTCTTTCCGAACCGCCAGGCCGTGGACTACCAGATGTAAGGGTATGGAGTATATGTATTGCTAGCATCATTACTGTATATATTTTTATAACCTATATCGTTTGGTATAAATTGGCCTCTGAGATGCATGATGCATTGAATTTAATTTTTGAACAAACAAGGCAAAGTCCCTTGATATGATGTTACTAAGAAAAAAACAGGTTGAGTTGTTATGATCGATACGATTTTCAATGCCTTTCGTACAATGACTGATTTCGTAAGGCATGCTTTTTCATCTCTTCCATGGGTTATTATAATCTTATTGATAATTGCAGCAATTATTATGTTGCTAACACTTTTATTAGCAATAATGGCTTCTAGAAGAGCAGCAACAAAGACACCTAGCCCTCCTTCTGCAAAAGCCCAAAAAGAAGATAGCGATGAAGAAGATAAAACAAAATTACCTCCTCTTGGTGGATGGATTAGCGAATTTCTTTCCAAAAAGGGATTTTTTCATGTTAGTTCTTTAAGTTTATCATTTTTAAGAGCGCTGGATTTTCTTCGAAGTACTCTACATACATACAATTATAAATATCGTTTACCTTGGTATTTAGTCATCGGTGCTGAAGGTTCAGGCAAAACATCTTTAATTGAAGGATCAGAATTACAATTACCTATGGGTAGGCCTGACTTCGGTATTCACCATCCAAACCCTGAGTGCCGCTGGTGGTTTTTGAATAGAGGTGTTCTTTTAGATATAAGAGGAAATCTATTTATTAAACATAAAAGCATTGGGGATGATGAAAAAGGATGGAGATCATTACTAATTTTGTTAGCACGTTATCGTTCGGCAAGACCCATAAACGGTATTATCCTAACAATCCCTGCCAATGAACTTTATGGGAAACATAAATTAAGCAAAGACGAAATTAGTAGTCGTGCTGAATTTTTATCACACAAATTAATTAGTGCCCAAACAAATTTAGGGCTACGTATACCAGTTTATGTTGTCATTACCAAGCTTGATACTGTTCCAGGTTTTCAAAGTTTTTGTTCAGAAATTCCAACAAGCAATCGTCATAATATATTGGGTTGGTCTTCTCCCTACACCTTAGGAACTGCTTATACTGTAAAATGGATTGAAGAAGCCTTTACTGAACTTGAAGAAAATTTAAATCAATTACGGTTAGAAATTTTTGCAGAAGGTCGAATTACTTCAGCTAGAGATGGTGTTTTTGTTTTTCCAAGTGAAATTTCCACTTTAAAAGATGGTTTAGCCATTTATTTAAATCATATTTTCAAAGAAGATGCTTACCAAGAATCTTTGTTGCTCAGAGGTATTTATTTTTGCGGTGATAGCGGGATGACGCCTCTTAGAGTTTTGGGGAATACAGAAGAAGAACAAGACGATCCTGATAATTTTGCTGTTTTAGGAACTCCGGATGCAGCTCTTAATCAAGCAAATGATGAGATTTCATTAGCATCTCAATTGACTCGAGAAAGTGATCCAATTGAAAGAAAAATCTTTTTCTTCGATGATGTAATCAATGCAAAAATTCTAAGAGAACCAGGTCTTGCAACACCTCTCCAGGGACGTCTTATAAGCATTAATCGTGCTCTCAATCTTGCCAAGATCATAACTGCAGTCTTTGTATTATTTGGCAGCTATGGCCTCTTTAATGCTTATGATAAGTTCGTAACTAATCGTGACTACATTATGCCAGTCTTGAACAAAATGAATACGCTTCTTCGAGACATGCAACAAATAAAGTTAAATCAACCAGGTCAAACAACTGAAACGTTCGACATATACGCACGTCAGCTCATTGAGATGATGGATCAGTTACAGCAAACCAACTTTTTTTCTATCTTTGTGCCAGCGTCTTGGTTTAGCCCATTACACGAAGACCTTAATAAGACCCTAAAAATATCTTATCAACAAGTGATTATCAGAACCATCTACATTGATTTGCTGTTGAAAGCCAGAGAGCTTTTACATTTAAGGCCGACTGTTCATGATCAATCAACTTCAATTGCCCAGCTTCTACAACCAATAACAAGCGCTGAATATAATCTTTTAAGACGCTATATTGAAGGTATGGCAACATTACATGAAAAAATTGAGAAGTTTAATGACTTAAAACATGCAGCTGATCCAAGAGACTTAAATGATTTGGTAGCTTATACTTTTAATGCTCAACTCCCTCAACAATTCATTGATCAATATAAAAAATTCAGAAAACTACTGCTCAACACATCCTTTCCTCCAATTGATCTTAAACCTTATCAACAGCTTGCTCGAGAAACACTTAATGTTCTTTATCAAAATTTTTTGAATGCAACTTTCACAATTACAGATCCAAATAGTTTACCTGCTCGCATTCATACCTTTTTGCAGCAATTAAGCCAACAAGACACAAAACAATTACCCAATGTTGCATATTTGCGTCAATTAAGTGTAGAACTTGCTCAAGTTATGCCAACATTAGGTGAACCAGGTCAGACTTGGATGGATCGCGAATTTTTCAATCCAGGTAAAGAATTTGATTTTCTGTTAGACAAAATAGATAATTCAAAATTATTTGGTAAAGATGTAACACAATTTTTGGTTGATCAAACCGCAATTGGTTTTAATAATTTAAAACTTCAATTGAACTCATTAAACCAATTACTTGTAACTCAGAACGCTTCAATGCCTGTCGCACCACTTGCCCAGAAAGTATATTCAATACCGCCTTCTCAAGGGATACTGTCCTTGCAGAAGAGCTTAGTCGCTTTATTTTCTGAATCTTATATGGCTGCACCAACCGAACATACATTTACAACTCATGTCCCAGTAGGGAAAATTATTTATTGGGATGCTAAGCTAATTCAGATGGCTTATGATATGTGTAAGAGATTTGAAGAATTTAGCTCAAAGCAAGTGTCAGGATTTCCTCCTGTCTTGCAAGAAAACGTAAAGTTATTAGCGCGCGATAGCTTGCAAGCCAATGTTGTGAACATGATCGCTAAAGCACAGAATTTTGTGGATACACCAGCCAACTTATCAGAAGGACTAGCAGCTGAAGAAATTTTAAGATCCAAGATTGGGGACATTAATGATGTTGCTCCTCAATTTATTAAATTATTAGAGATTTTAAGTCACGATGCTGCTGGCACTTCTTTTGTCGAATTGAGAGAGTTATTAAGTACCACAACCTATTGGTTGTTAACACAAGTCGAAAACTTACTCAAAGCGCAAAACCCATATATGATTCACGATTTAACTTTTGCATGGTGGGATGGAAAAACTGGTGCTGCCTTTTCAGGCTTTACTTCTAAAGATACAGAAGATTTGAAAACATATTTAAATTTACAAAGACAACAAATACAAGCAATGGCATCAGATTTTGCTAAGCCATTGGTTAATTTCCTGAGCGCTGATGTCATGCTTGATGCGTCAACAGGAGATGTAAATTTATTAAATAAATGGCGTCGAATTATTGAACAAGTTGATGCTTACAATAAAAAACAGCCTGGAAATTCAATAGCCGTTCTTGAAGATTTTATTCTAAAAAGCCTAAATAATTTTGATATAAGAAATTGCTTTGGCCTTATTCCTTTGGATGATATCCGCCAAGAAACAGGTGATTACTTCTTAGAGATTGTCCGTTCTCTAAAGAAGGGTATTCTATTACGCGGAGAAGTTCTAAAACGTCAGCAAGGTGTTCAGCAGTATAAAGAACTTGTAACGCTCTTTAATACGAATTTAAAAAATAAATTTCCTTTTGTTGGTTCAAATTTAGCTTCTAGCACAGCAGAGGCTGATCCTGAAAGAATGCGTGAATTCTTTAAAAAATACGATGAATTTGGTGGTTCAGTCCGGGATATTTTTGATCAAATTTATCAGCTTGGGCCTATTGCAGCAGAAGCAACTCAGTTCTTACAAAGACTCGATATCTTAAAGGCTTTTTTCCAAAATTATTTAAGTGGAAATGGAGATAATGATTTACCCACTTTTGATTTCAATATGGATTTTAGAGTGAATCGTGAAAAAGAATCAGGTGGTGATTTAATTGTTGATTGGGTCTTTAAGCCAGATCCAGATACAACTATCAACAAAAATGATAAAGCCAGGAATGGTCGCTGGCTTTATGGATCACCTGTTGAAGTTAGTTTCCGTTGGCCAGATGCTTCGCCCTCCCTACCTATTAGAGACCCTAAGCAACCATTACTTGAAGTTGATGGCAGAAAAGCAACTTTCCGTTATACAGGGCGTTGGTCACTCTTTTGGATGTTAAGAATGCATGCAACAAACAAAGGAGAAACTCTTCCATTAAAAGATCCAAATCCCTATGTACTAAAGTTTGTTATTCCAACTGGAGTAGATGAAACGACCATCGTCTATGATTTGATTATACTAATGTCACCCTCATCAAATCCCAAAGCACCTGGAAAAATTTTGAAAGTACCTGATTTTCCTGCATTCGCTCCTGAAATTTCTAATGAAGTTATGAAATATGTTGATAAACCTGTCATTACAGAAGGTGTTATTACTCCTGTTGATCTTACTGATCTCCCAGGCTCACCACCACAAGATCAAGATGGAACGCAAGAAACCGCCCCACCTGCAGCTGACAATACAGCATCACCTCAGCAACAGTCAGCTACCACTTCTTGATAGGGGGACTATTTAACTAAAATTAGATAATACGTTGACACGATCTTAAAGAAAAATGAAGGAATTAGTTGAATGATTCACTGTCTTTTATAAAATATTAGTTAATTCATTGACAGATTTTTGTGAGTCTCTCGAATCCATTCATTCAAGAATAGCATGCCCGTGTTGCCAGCAAATCTATTTTCCACATTATGTAAAACTACAATTCCTATTTTACGATCAGGTAAAAACCCTAAGAAACTTATAAATCCTTTAACCCAACCCCCATGAAAAACAATGCGACATTGATTGTTTTCAATAATACGCCAACCAAAACCATAATAGGATTTTCTATCACCTTTTATTGTGCCTTTAAACCATCCTAAAGCATCCTTTGCCTCTGTAGCTGGTGTATGATATTGTGTCAAATCAGATGTATTCAAAAGTCTTGTATTTCCAACCAATTGTAATCTTAAAAAAGGGATTATATCAGTGATACTCGCATTTATACCTGCTGCCGAAGGAACTGCAGCATGATAAAGATGAGAATAACTTTTTGAAGGGTAAATAGCTTCATTTTTATTAAGTTGATGAGGCCAAGCTTTATTATTTTGGTTGTTAAAATCTGTAAAACCAACGGTAGCTCGATTCATACCAAGTGGCTCAAATAGCTTTTGATAAACGACATCTCTGAAAGGTTGATTTTGAGATTGTTCAATGATGCCTTCAATCAAACTATAAACAAAATTATGATAATCAAAAGACTGTCCAGGTTCATCTTGAGATGCATTTCTAAGATCTTTTAATAACTGTTCTCTCAGAACTCGGCTTTCAATTTTATTATTCCACCCCACACGCTTAAAGCCAGTTGTATGGGTTAAGATGTGATGGATTTTCGTTTTTGATTTTAGACAAGTAAAAAAAGCTTGTGCAGGAGCATCTAAACTGAGCAATCCCTGTCTTTGCAAGACAGCAACGAGTGTGGATGTAATGGGTTTAGACAATGACCCTAATTGGAAAACAGTATTAAGATCAACTTTTCCTTTTGCTCCTTTTTTTTGCACGCCATAAGCTTTTAAAAACACAACTTGATCATGGTCTAAAACAGCAACTGCACAACCAACAGCTTTATTATCATTAATTTGTTTTTGGATATACTGATCTAGTTTTTGAAGGGCAGGAGTTAGTGAGTACGCATAGACATCTGATATTTTAAATAATATGAAAAGCAATAAAAGTAATCTTTTATCCATATGAAAATCAAAATTAGAAAGCCACATTCATTAATCAATACCACAACACAACATTTATCTAAAATGATTATATAAGGTGAGTTTGTTTCTTGTTTTTGTTATGGTGAAACAAACTTCTTAAATAATGGCAATTAATTAAAATAATTTTATGAGTCAAATATCTTTTATTCAACAAACAGGTAAGCAACTAGCACGGCGTTTACTAAAAGAGCATGTCAGGCCTTACAAATCGCTATTCTTACTTGCATGCTTTTTTATGATACTAGCAGCCATTGCAACAGCTGCCCTTCCCTATTTATTGCAGCCTGTCTTTGATGATGTGTTTACGTCAGCTAATCCAAAATTACTAATTACATTTTGTGGAGCAGTTTTATTGGCTTTTATTGTCAAAGGAATTGCCTCTTATGGCGAATCAGTTGTGATGACTTATGTTGGACAAAAGATTATTTCAGATATTCAAAATCGTCTTTTTGCACATTTGATGAAATCAGATTTGGCTTTTTTTCATAACACTACAAGCGGCGAATTGTTGTCACGTTTTACCAACGATGTGAATATGATGCGAAATGCCATGGCCAATACGATTATTGGTTTAGGTAAAGATTCCTTTACACTCTTATTTTTAATTGGGGTCATGTTTTACCGAGATTTTACTCTTGCGGCAATTGCTTTTATCGTGTTCCCAGTGGCCATTTTGCCTATTGCAAAAATCGGGCGCCGGATGCGCAAAGTTACCTATAATACACAAGAAGAATTAGGAGGGTTTACTACACAATTAACACAAGTATTTCAAGGTATTCGTGTGGTTAAAGCTTACGGCATGGAAGAGGTAGAAGCTGTACGTGCTGAAAGTATGATTAAAAAAATTTTTAAACTTATCTATAAGTCTGCCCGTGTTAGATCTGCGGCTCATCCCATTGTTGAGAGTTTAGGTGGACTTGCGATTATTTCTGTTATTGCTTATGGCGGTTGGCAAGTCATGCATCATGACAGAACAACAGGCGAATTTATCTCTTTTATTATGGCGATGCTGTTGGTTTATGAACCTTTAAAACGTTTAAGCAACTTAAATGCTAACATACAAGAAGGATTAGCGGCATCCAGCCGTGTATTTATGGTTTTGGATACTCCACCCCATATAATTGATCCCAAAAATCCAATTCATATGGAAAGAGCTCAAGGGAAAATAACATTTGATCATGTGACTTTCCGTTACCCTGATGGTAAGGAAGCTTTATCTGATATCAAATTTACAATTGAGCCCGGCCAAACCATAGCTTTGGTTGGATCAAGCGGTGCTGGAAAATCAACCATCATTAATCTTGTTCCCAGATTTTATGACGTCACAAAAGGCAATATTTTGATCGATGATAAAAATATTAAAAACTTGAGTCTGTATGATTTAAGACATCAAATAGCCCTTGTTAGTCAGGAAATCGCTTTATTCGATATGTCAGTTAAAGACAACATTGCTTATGGAACTTTGGATGCGTCTGAAGATGAAGTTATTAAAGCGGCTAAAGCAGCAGCTGCGCATGATTTTATTAAAAAGTTACCCAAAGGTTATGACACCTTTGTTGGTGAAAACGGTGTTAAATTATCAGGTGGGCAGCGCCAACGCCTGGCAATTGCTCGGGCAATGCTAAAAAATGCACCAATATTATTATTAGACGAAGCAACATCAGCACTTGATACAGATTCTGAGCGCCAAGTCCAATCTGCCTTAAAGGTCTTAATGAAAGGGCGTACGACCGTTATGGTTGCGCATCGGCTTTCAACTGTTGTTGAAGCCGATATTATCTATGTTTTGGATCATGGGAGAGTTGTTGAAAAAGGTAATCATAATGAGCTTTTAGAGCATAAAGGAATCTATGCTAACTTGTGGCAAGCACAATCAGAAGCTTAATGCGTCCAAGAGGCCCCCATCAAATCAAAAACACCCGCTGTTGAGCTTGGAACTTTTCCTGAAGCTAAAAGATCAACTATATCAACAACCTCTTGTACTTTGACTGCTTGACCTGTTGGCATTGAGGCTAGACACTGTGCCTTAACATCGTCTCTTAAACCTTGAAACATTTTTCCTTCAACTGGACCAGGAGCGACGACATAAAGTGATATTTTTCTATTCGCATTATCTCTGGCAGCGCTTTGAGTATATCTAGTTAATGAAGCCTTTGAATCCGCGTAAGTATAATATCCCTCTGGTAATCCTCTATAAGCAGCGCGGCTACCAATGTTTATAATGATTCCATCAATTCTTTTTTCCTTAAAATGCTTAATAGCATGGTCACAGATAAGACGGGGAGAAAGGTAATTGATATTCATAATCTTTTGAATTTGTTCAAGTGAGGTGTCTTCCTCCTCAATTCCTGCGGAATTAATCACGACATTAATCTTATCTTTAATTTTTAAAAGGGCCTCCCAAAAAGATTGTATTGTTGCTGGTTTATTAAAATCTGAAGAAATCAAAGAAACTTGTTCAGGATATTTTTTTTGGAGTTCCTCAAGATCTTTTTTATTGTGTGCATAATGGCAAATTACAAAATCACCTTTGGTGATAAAGTTTTTAACTATAGCAATACCAATATCGCCACTAGCTCCTGTTACTAAAATGATTTTAGCTTCACTAATTGTTATAAAACTAAAAATAATAACAATTACAGAAAAGGCTTTTTTAAACATTTGTCTTCCTTGTATTCAGTTGTTGTAAATATCATTTTAAATATTCTCTAATAATTATTCAGTTTGTAGTTTATTCATCAAATCATCTAGTTGTTCAAATTGGTTAAAGTGAAGTGATAAAATGCCCCCAAGTTTGCCTATTTGCAGTTTGGTTTTCATGCCAGTGATCTCACCAATTCTATCGGCTAATATTTGAATATCTGGATCGATGTTTTGATGTAAAGTTTTAGTAGAAGCTTTTGTTTTTCGTGTCAGGTTCTCTGTTTCCCTAACAGAAAGCTTTTCTTTGACAATTTTTGCTGCTAATTCTTCAATATTTGGTGCATTAATAAGACTTCTTGCATGCCCAGCTGTTATTTTCCCTTCACGGATCATTTGCTTAACAAGATCCGGTAACTGATTTAAGCGTAAAGTATTAGCAACATAACTTCGACTTTTACTAATAGCGAAGGCAATTTCTTCTTGAGTCTTTTGGTGTTCAGTCATAAGGCGTTTTAATGATTCAGCTTCTTCAATAGGATTTAAATCATCCCGTTGCAAATTTTCGATTAAACCGATTTCAAGTGCTTCAAGATCGTTGCACTCAACAACAATAACCGGTACCGTTTTAATCCCAGCTTCTTTTGCAGCTCGCCACCGTCTTTCTCCTGCAATGATCTCAAAGTGTTCAGTATCTATTTTTCTAACAAGAAGCGGTTGAAGAACTCCTTTTTGTCTGATGGAATCAACCAATGCCTGCAATTTTTCGGCATCAAAATAGAGTCTTGGCTGCATTTTTCCTGGTTGCAAGAAGTATGTTGGCAGTTCACTGCTATTCTTTTTTAGATTTTCTTCATGTACATAATCATCAATCTCACCAAGAAGAGCTGAAAGTCCTCGTCCAAGATTTTTAGTTTGCATGTTCATGTTTTATTCCTTTTTCTTTTAAAAGAATTTCTTTTGCTAATTCCATATAGGCTTGAGAACCAAGACAATTGACATCATATAAAAGCACAGGTTTACCATGGGATGGCGCTTCGGAAACTTTGATATTTCGGGGAATAGCTGTTTTAAATACTTTTTCTTTTAAATGGAGACGAACATCAGTCGCGACCTGAGAACATAATGAACTTCTGCGATCATACATTGTTAGAACAACCCCATTTAGTTTGAGTTTGGGATTAAAGTTCTTTTTTATTTTTTGGACAGAGCTTAATAAATAGCTTAATCCTTCAAGAGCATAGTATTCACATTGTAAGGGGACAATAATTGAATCAGCTGCTACCATGGCGTTTAAAGTTAAAAGTCCCATTGATGGGGGGCAATCAATAATTATGTAATCAAACATTGGGCGATAAGGTTCAATAATATTTTTGAATATATACTCTCTCTTAGGAATATTAACCAGTTCAATTTCCGCTCCAACCAATTGGATACTAGCTGGCACTAAAGTTAATCCTGGTATTGGGCTTTTAATTAGAGCCTCTCCCAAAGTGTTTTGACCTATTAAAAGATGGTAAGTACTTAGATGTTTATTCTTTTTTAACAGTCCAACACCAGTTGAAGCATTTCCTTGTGGGTCAAAGTCAACTAAAAGAACTTTTCTGTCCACAGCTGCAAGTGCTGTTGCAATATTGACAGAAGTTGTGGTTTTTCCTACTCCTCCTTTTTGGTTAGCAATGACTATGATTTCTGCCATTATTTCTTCTCCAAATTTTTTATAAGGATAATTTTACTTTGTTTATTAGTAATGCTTGTGTGCAATTCAAATTCAAATTTCCAATATTTTTTTGCTTCTTCAATTTCTGAATTATAACTTGCGCCTTTATGAAAAATTCCTTGCGTTGTTTCACGTGAAACATTTTTCATTAAAAATAATAAATTAGAAAGTGATGAACAAGCTCTAGAAATCACAAAATCAAATTTTCCCAATATGTTTTCTGCTCTATTGTTAATTATACAAACTTTAGTCTTTGAAAGTCGAGCCGTTTCGTGCAAAAAATGAGTTTTCTTCAAATTTGCTTCGACTAAACTAACATTAGAATAGTTGTGCATTGCAAGCACCATTCCTGGAAAACCTGCCCCTGTTCCTAAATCAACAATAGAGGAATTTATCAATGGTAAAAAATTAGCTATTTGCAAGCTATCAATTATATGCCGAATGCAAAAATCATCTAGTGTCTGTTTTTGCACTAAAGAAATTGCATGATTCCAAATCAAAATTTGACTGTAGTAAATATCATATCTTTCATATGTTTCACGTGAAACACATAAATTCGGAAAATATTTTTTAATTTCATCTTCAAATGACATACAAAAAACAATTAATTATTATTGCTATCTTCAGAATAGATAGTATTTTTCAAATTATTCAAGTTAATAATTTTATTTTTATAAGTTTGTACGTTAAACTTTCTTTCATAAAAAATAGATGCTTCTACTGGGGATTCTGGTTGCAATCTTGGATATTCATTTACTTTATTTAATTTTGGTGAGCAACTTGCTAAAACTAAAATAATAAACAGAAAATTTAATATATGTGTCATCTAAAACGCAGTTATTAAGCCTTTTTTAATATTTTTAAATTACCATAAATTATGATCAAACTCATATAATTCAAAATCGGGTTAATTTCAAATGTATAAAACAGATAAACAAGAATTTGAAATTAATAAACTTTTTTCAACTGACTTTATAAATGACATTTTTCAGCAAAAAAATTTTAAAAATAATTGCTGGCTAGACTTTACAAAAAACCTAATAGAACAATACATAAAACCAAAAAATATTCCTAATAATATTTTAAATCCAGAATTTATGATTAAAATTATTGGAGAATCTATTAAAAGTCTTATTGAAAATTATAATGAAAATCCTAAGGAATGGAGTCAATTTCAAAATCAATATATTGATCAATTAGAAAACTTATTCAACCATTTATTAGATAACCTTGCTGGAAAAACAAATTCACCAATTATAAAAGAAGCATTTAATGATAAACGATTTAAAGATAGTGAATGGGAAAGTAATCCTTTGTTTAGCTATATAAAACAAGCCTATTTATTGCAATGTGAATACTTTCAAGGTCTTATAAATAAAACGAATTTAGATAATGAAACTAAAAAAAAGGCAGCGTTTATTGTTAAAAATATAACTGACGCCCTTGCCCCTACAAACTTTCCATTTACTAACCCACAAGTTATTCGTGAATTTTTAAATAGCAAAGGAGAAAGTCTTCTAAAGGGATATCAAAACTTTTTTCAAGACCAAACCAAAGACAAACAAACTAATTACCCAGCTCTTATTTCTATGGACGCTTTCAAGATCGGGGATACATTAGCAAGCACACCGGGTGAAGTTGTATTTGAAAATGAAATATTTCAATTAATTCAATTTTGCCCAATAAATTCATATTCTTGGGAAACCCCATTATTAATTGTGCCAGCCTGGATTCAAAAATATTATATCTTTGATTTAAGAAAAGAAAATTCATTTATTCTTTGGAATTTAAAGGCCGGCAGAACTGTGTTCATAATCTCTTGGGTAAATCCTGATCCATCCTACGCTAATCTTACTCTTAGTGATTATATTTTAAAGGGAATTAACAAAGCTATCCATGAAGTTCAAAAAATAACAAAAAGCTCACAAGTAAATGCGCTTGGCTTTTGCGTAGGTGGGGTAGCGTTATTAACTCTCTTGGCGTATTTAAACCATAAAAAAAATAATAAAATAAAAAGTGCAACTATTTTAGCAACCCCAATAGATTTTAGAGATCTAAAAGAATTATCTTTATTTACATGTGAAGAACAAGTCTCAAACCTTGAAGAGCACCTAAAAAATTATGGGGTTCTTACAGGAGATATAATGGCCAAAATGTTTAGTTCTCTTCGAGCCAATGACCTTATTTGGTCAAATTACATTAATAATTATTTGCTTGGAAAAGATCCAGCTCCACTTGATTTTTTATTTTGGAATAATGATGTGACTCATCTTCCAGCCAAAATGCACCTTGAATATTTAAAAAAATATTTTTTAGGGAATATCTTAATGAAAAAAGGCGAATTCAAAATTAATGATGTTCCAATTGACATCGAAAAAATCGAAACGCCAACCTTTATAATGGCAGCTAAAAACGATCACATTGTGCCTTGGACCTCATCCTATGCTGCATTTAAAAAAATAAAGAATACTAAATTTGTTTTAAGTGCATCAGGACACGTCGCTGGAGTGATTAATCACCCAAATCAAAAGAAATATTGCTACTGGACAAATTCCAAAACTTATGAGCATCCAGAAAATTGGCTTAATGAAGCAAAAGAACACAAGGGTTCCTGGTGGGCCGAATGGGATAAATGGATAAAACAATATCAAGGCCATAAAATAAAATCAGTCCAAATTGATGATACTTACATAATTGAACATGCTCCAGGACGTTATGCCACACAAGTTGCTCCAAGCTTGTAGAATGTTATGTTTAGATTCAATCAATAATATTTATAATTATTCCAAAAACAACTAAAATATGAAATGCATATTACTAGTTAAGTAAAAAATGCTATCTTATTTCATAAGATATAACCGTGCATCTAAAAGTTTGGCACAAATTATATTTAACAAAGAAATACTTTTGATTGTTGGAACTATTTTTTTATGCTAGCTTTTCCCATGTATGCATGAAGATATAAAATTAACTGAAATAGCAATTGTTGTTGTGGCTGCCCTTGCAGGTGGTTTGGGTCTCGCGCGTCTTGGTCAGCCAGCTATCCTTGGTTATATTCTAAGCGGCATAATTTTGGGACCATCAGGTTTTGCCTTAATTAACTCCCGCGATCAAGTTAGTGTTCTAGCCGAGCTTGGTGTTTTGTTGCTTTTATTTGTGGTTGGAATGGAGCTTAGCCTTCGGACTTTTAAGAAAGTTTGGGGGATTGCCACCCTTTGTACACTTCTTCAAATTCTCATCAGCATAACCATTACAGTGACACTTTCAAATATGTTTGAGTGGTCTATGGGGCTTTCTCTTTTACTCGGATTTGTTGCATCTGTTTCATCAACTGCCGTTGTTGTAAAAATGATGGAAAGTTTAGGCGAACTTAAATCAGAAACAGGACAATTAACTATTGGTATATTAATTGCCCAAGATTTGGCGATTGTTCCAATGATCTTAATTTTGCGTAATTATGGTGAGTCTTGGTTTAGCCCAATGCTCTTTTTTAAAGTTATAGCATCGATTGGGGTTATTGCTATTCTTATCAGCTATCTCAGCCGTCGCCAAAGAGTGCGTTTACCCTTGACGCAAATGATTGCAGGCGAAAAAGACTTAACACCTCTTGCTAGCATGACTTTTTGTTTTGCCGCAGCTGCTATTTCTGGTTTGGTTGGTTTGTCCGCACCATATGGAGCATTTTTGGCAGGTTTAATTTTGGGAAATACTCATGAGCGCGAGATTATGCTTGCTACAATTAAACCTGTACAAAGTATTTTAATGATGGCATTTTTCTTATCCATTGGCCTGCTTTTGGATATTGAATTTATTTGGCAACACTTAGGGACAGTTCTTCTTCTTTTGTTTGTTATCACAATTGGAAAAACAGCTCTTAATATTGGTATTTTACGAGTTTTGCATCTACCATGGTCGCAAGCCTTTTTAGTGGGTGTCGTTCTTGCTCAATTAGGTGAGTTTGCATTTTTAATGGCGAGTATTTCTAATGAAACGCATATTATTAATGAATTTGGTGAACGGCTTATAATCGGTTTAACTGTTTTGTCTTTAGCATTCAGTCCAATCTGGTTAGCTTGCGCTAAACGACTTAGAGCACTTGCAGATGTAAATCCTATCCCATTAAAGGGTATCGTTGATCTTATTTATGGCGAAAAGTTATCACTTTTTAAAAAAATGACACGTCGTATACGGACTTATTTTTTAAAAAAAGTAGAAAAAACTCATAAGCAATTACCAAAAACGGATGACTGGAAAGAACCCCCTAAAGCGGCTCCAAAAGATGACAATTATAAAGCCGAGCTTTAGATTTGAAAAATTTCATCAAGGTACAGTTGCTGGTATAGATGAAGCAGGCTGTGGGCCATGGGCAGGGCCAGTTGTAGCTGCGGCTGTTGTTATTGATCAATCTCTTTTTGATAGCAATCTTTCCAAATTGATCAATGATTCTAAGAAAATTTCAAAAAATAAACGAGAAATGTGTTTTGGTTTACTTTTAAACCATCAAGCTATTTGTTATGGGGTTGGACAAGCTAGTGTTAGTGAAATTGATGAAATTAATATTGGACAAGCAACTAAATTAGCGATGATACGTGCCCTAAGTAACCTCTCATCAAAACCTGATTATATTATCATAGATGGTATTCGTTCTCCTCAAATTGAAACACCTGTACAAATGATTGTAAAAGGAGATCAACATAGTTTTACAATTGCAGCTGCATCAATAATTGCTAAAGTTACTCGTGACCAAATAATGGAGGAATTGCATAATCAGTATCCGCAATATAAATGGAAGAATAACGCTGGTTACGGTACAGAAGAACACAGATTAGCTATGGAGAAGCATGGTATCACGGAGCATCATCGTCGTAGCTATGCTCCAGTTAAAGCATTTTTATAGTAGGTTTTTGTTTATGTACCTTTACGGACATCATGCTTGTCAAATGGCACTTTTAAATCCCAAGCGTAAAATCGAGAAAATATTTGTTACGCAAAGCTCGATCCTTGAGAAATTACCCTCAATTGGCAAGACAAAAGTAGAGATAATTGATAAAAAAAATTTGGATAAACTTTTACCATCTGGGTCTGTTCATCAAGGTATTGCCCTATCTGTTCAGCCATTATCAAATCAAACTTTAGATTTTTTAGGTGAAATTGAAGAGCCTAACCAAAGAGTTATGGTTTTAGATCATGTTAGTGATCCCCATAATGTGGGAGCAATTTTAAGATCTGCCGCTGTTTTTGGAGCTAAGGCACTCATTATGACTGAACGGCATGCTCCAAAAGAATCAGGTTCCTTAGCCAAATCTGCTTCAGGTGCGTTAGAGTTAGTTCCAATATGCGTTGTTAGTAATCTTGCTCAGGCTCTTAAAGATTTGAAAGCATTGGGGTTTTGGTGTGTAGGATTTGCAGAGAGTGGTAAACAAACGCTGGATCAAATTGATCTTAAAGGAAAAATAGCACTTGTTCTCGGAGGAGAAGGCGAAGGAATGCGCCGTTTAACACAAGAAAATTGTGACTTTACGGTCAGACTTCCTTCAGCGGACACTTTTTCGACGTTAAACGTCTCGAATGCTGCAGCAATTGCCTTGTACGATACATATAAGAAGCAAACAAAAGTTTAAATAAAAAGGAATATTCAGAGTGACCAATTTGCCTAAAAAAAATGATCTTTGGTTTTTACCCTTGGGGGGGGCAGGAGAGATTGGTATGAATCTAAACTTATTTGGCCACGATGGCCAATGGTTGATGGTTGATTTAGGAATTACTTTTAGTGATCGTTTAGGCATTGAAATCATTACGCCAGATCCAAGCTTTATTTTACCTTTTCAAAAACAGTTAGTTGGTCTTGTTTTAACTCACGCTCATGAAGATCATGTTGGTGCTGTCCCTTATTTATGGCCTCTATTGCGTTGTCCAATTTATGCAACTCCTTTTACAGCAGCTATTGTCAGGCAGAAAATTTCTGAATATCCTTGGCGTAATCAAGTTGAGCTAATTGAAGTCCCTCTCTCAGGAAAAATAGGAGTTGGTAAGTTTGATATTGAATTTATCACCTTAACCCATTCAATTCCTGAACCTAATGCTTTGGCTATTTCAACCTCACTTGGTACTGTTCTCCATACCGGTGATTGGAAAATTGATCCTACTCCTTTGGTTGGTAAAAAAACCAATGAATCCCGCTTAAAAGAACTAGGTAACCAGGGCATTTTGGCTATGGTTTGTGATTCCACCAATGTATTTACTGAGGGCGAATCTGGCTCTGAGCAAGCGGTTCGAGAGGAACTGACAGATCTTATTGGTGAATTCCCAGACAGCCGTATCACAATTGCTTGTTTTGCTTCAAATGTTGCAAGACTTGAGACAGCTGCACTTGCAGCAAAACAACATGGACGAAAAGTAGCTTTATTAGGGAGATCCTTACATCGTATGGTTCGCGCAGCTGAATACGCAGGTTACTTAAAGAATGTACCAGAATTCATTAGTGATGATGAAGCTATGGATTTGCCACCAGAAAAAGTTTTATTTATTACAACTGGTTCACAAGGTGAGCCTAGATCTGCCTTGGCTAGGATAGCTGCAAATCAACATCCAGTTGTTAAATTAGGCTCTAAAGATGTTGTGTTCTTTTCTTCACGCGTTATTCCTGGAAATGAAAAGAGCATTGGTTTATTGCAAAATAGACTGGTTCAAAACGGTGTAGAAGTTATAACAGCTCACGAAGCTGATATTCACGTGTCGGGCCACCCTGCTCGCGAAGAGTTAAAGCAAATGTATCGTTGGGTGCGCCCGCGTATTGCCATTCCAGTTCATGGAGAAGCACGCCATTTACAAGAACATGCTTATCTTGCTGAGGATGAGGGAGTCAATGAAGTTATCATTCCTCAAAATGGCAGCCTTATAAGAATTGAAAGTGGTAAGTCGAAAGAACTTGAACTGGTGCAAGCTGGGCGCTGGATGCTCGATGGAAATCGCATGGTTGATTCTACCTGCATTATGTTGAAAGACAGGAATAAGCTATCAATTCAAGGGTTAATTGTTGCAAGTTTAATGATCGATAGTATGGGGCAACTTTTGAGAATACCCCAATTCACAATCATGGGCGTTGCACAAGATGGTGATGAAAAAGATGTCTTAACACGAGAACTGCACAAAACAATTCGAGAGACTCTTTTGGATGATTACAAAAATGATGATGCGCGTCAGAATGCTGTTAAATTAGTTATTCGCCAAACGACAAACAAGCTTTTTGGTAAAAAGCCAATTGTCGAGGTACACTTTATTTTGGGAATGGCCTAGGGGATGGGGAAAAAATGCTGAAATGGCCGTTCCGAAAACTTAAATATGGAATCTGGTATTATTACTAACGGAGTTTATTCAATGAAATTATTTACGTGGCCAACCTCTCCTTTTGGAGCAAAAGTATGGGCTGTTGCCCTTGCAATAGGAATGGATAAAAGAATTGAAAAAGTTTCCTATCACCCATGGCAAAACGATTTAGAACTTTCAAAATTAAATCCTTTAAATAAAATTCCAGTTTTACAAATTAATGCAACGGAAACCCTGTATGATTCTCCTGTCATTTGTCAGTATTTAATTGATTATTCCAATAGTGACGCTTTAGTGGAAAACCTGTGGCTTAATTTGCGTCAACAAGCATTGGCCGATGGCATGATGGCGGCGGGTGCTACAGCGCGCTATGAAACACACTTTAGGCCAGCAGAGCTTCAATCAAAAGATTGGATTGATCGTCAGTTCAAAGCAATTAATCAATGTTTTGATACTCTTAATCGTGAACAGCTTTCAAAAGATATAACTCTTGGCAATATAAGCATCGCCATTGCTTTGACCTATTTAGATTTGCGTTTTGAAAAAGAATTAAACTGGCGCAATTCTTACAAACAATTGGCGGATTGGTTTGAAGATTATAGTCAGCATGCTTTTGTTCAACAAGCGAAGCCGGTTGATTACCCTTTGCCAAAAGATATAAAACTTTTGAAGAGCTAAACATAACCCGAGTTGCGTTTAAGGAAGGTTATTAAAGAAAGGGATGTATTGAGGTAAACTTCTGTTGAAAGAAAAGTTC
>DAHVSZ010000290.1 GCA_027328625.1 Candidatus Paracaedibacteraceae bacterium
TAACAAGCATTCGGATACTGAACTTTTTTGATATTTATTCAGTACTATATACCTACTAACGGTGGCGATTAGCCTAAACTCAGAAGGGTACTGTTTTTGGTGGATATTCTTTGCACATACATCAACGACCGTTTCCGCTGCCCTGCCGCCGTTGAGCCCTGATAGTCGGCAGCAGACTGATTGCGGTCATTCAGCAGCAGAAAGCAAACGGCATCATCCGTTCACTGCGTTGGACGAAATCCATTGCAGGACGTACCTACGATAACTACGGCTGGGCGTCGCGCAGGTCTATGAGCATTTGCCAACATTGATTCCTCCAATCGTGACGCGCGACAACGTGAAGTGGTTGGGTGATGACCTAGATGTGCCCTGACAGCCGTGTGGCTACACGCTGCTAGTCAAAGATGCCACACCGACGCGGCTTGTGTGCTTGCCTCAGGTGCTAGCGAAATCTATGATGGTTGGCTATGAGCATTGATCTTAAGGCATTAGGTTCCAAGCTCTCGGCTTATCGCCAACAGATGGGCGAG
>DAHVSZ010000291.1 GCA_027328625.1 Candidatus Paracaedibacteraceae bacterium
GTCGATGACCTTTAGCAGATTTCTAATTAACATCTTTGAAAAATACTTAAAAGAAGAAGGATTATAAGGAGGAGCGATGCTGATTGAGAAAACCTATTATGCAAGGGGACAAACCGAAAAAGATGAGATAGTTAAGTCTTTAGAAAAAGAATACGGCACACCGCAATATATGGCAACCATAACGGCATATGAGTTAGAGAACGGCACTTGGAAAATAGAATTATCATATTCAAGTTTAGATTAAATTTTAAAGGAGGCAAAAAATGACTAATTGGGAGATATATATTAAATTATTGGCACAGAATAGTTGTCTTATAGACCACGAAGGAGATGAGTATTATGATTATCCTTTCATATATTACAATAATGTCAAGCAAAATAAAAGGTTTATTAGAATTAATTATTCTCAGGTAAAATTAGACGCTGAAAAAGGTGAGAAGATAGAATCTCACATAAATCAGTTAAATTATTTATTATTTAAAGATTTATATAATAGCACTATCGAAGCTATTCAGTCATTAAAAGG
>DAHVSZ010000292.1 GCA_027328625.1 Candidatus Paracaedibacteraceae bacterium
AAAATAGGTCTTATAAAATTCGACTTCCTAGGTCTTAAAACTTTAACCGTCATGAAAGAAGCTATAAATCTTATTAATGAAGCAAATAAAAATAACGGCATAAAAGAAGAATTTGATATTTATAATATAGATTTAGCAGATTTAAAAACATCTAAACTTCTTTCAAGCGGTGATACGACAGGTGTTTTTCAGCTTGAAAGTTCTGGAATGAAAGAATTGCTTTTAAAGCTGGCTCCAAAATCGCTTGAAGATATTATTCCTCTTGTGGCGTTATACAGACCGGGTCCTCTCGGCAGCGGCATGGTTGATGATTTTATTAAAGCTAAAAACGGCATTAAAAAAATTAAATATCTGCATCCGCTATTAGAGGATATTCTTAAAGAAACATACGGCGTAATATTATATCAGGAACAGATAATGAAGATTGCTATTAAATTAGCTAACTTTTCCATGGGCGACGCCGATGTTTTAAGAAAAGGCGTAGGTAAGAAAAATGCAGAACTTATTGAAAAAATGCGG
>DAHVSZ010000293.1 GCA_027328625.1 Candidatus Paracaedibacteraceae bacterium
GATCGCCTAGATATCCTGGCCACGCTAGTGCAGGCCTACGAGGCCAAGCATGTACCCATCATTGCGCCCGATCCAGTGGAAGCCATCAAATTCCGAATGGAACAGAGCAATCTGTCTGTTAAAGATCTGGAGCCGATCATCGGTAGGAGGAACCGGGTATACGAAGTCCTGAATCGCAAGCGCCCGTTGACGCTGCCTATGATCCGTAGATTACATAAAAGCCTGGGAATTCCCGCCGATGTGCTGATTACGGAGAGTTTGGGCTAAGTCAACGAACTGCCACCGTAATAGCTCACCCCAGTGTTGCTTGCATCAGTCCCCAGGTAGCAGTAACTCATTTAGCGTCTGGCTAGATGTTTACGCGGTGCGTGTCGCCTGTAGACTGATTGCGGTCATTCAGCAGCGGAAAGCAAATGACATCATCCGACCCAAAACGGTCAATCATCCTGATGGTAGCAGTTTACATAAGTCTAGCTAGGTTTCTCTTGTTCCCAGCCAGGTCGCAGATGCTCAATAAC
>DAHVSZ010000294.1 GCA_027328625.1 Candidatus Paracaedibacteraceae bacterium
TCGGTGCTTGAATTGGAGATGGTACAGGAATATCGGAATAAGCACTTGTTGTCAGGAAGCTGACTGATAGAAAAGCAATTGTTAAAACCTTATGCATGTATTTTTCAAATTTAAGGAATCTTTAAACCCATTATAAAAGGAGAAATATTAATAGGTTCTTAACAAAATAGGTAGCTTGAGATATACTGAGGGTTGAAGTGGGTATTTTTTATTGTTATAGCTAAGTTACTTAAAAACGGACTCGGCGTTGTGGCGAGCAACAAAGTTGCGCAGCCATCCAGAAAAACATACTGGATCACCACGTCTCCTTACGGGGCTTGTGATGACGGCGATTGTTATTACTTTGCTACATAGTGATTATTTTTTTCGTTGGAGTTTGTTTTGTCTGAAATCATTAATATTCTTGCTCGTGAAATTTTAGATTCTCGTGGAAATCCAACCGTTGAAGTTGATGTTATCTTAGAATGTGGCAGTTTAGGTCGTGCTGCGGTTCCCTCGGGTGCATCAACAGGATCATT
>DAHVSZ010000295.1 GCA_027328625.1 Candidatus Paracaedibacteraceae bacterium
CTTTTCCAGTTATGATTTTATTGGAGATATTAGATTTGTTTAAATGCGGAATTGCTGAAACTGTTGCGCAGCCGCCTAAAAATAAAACAGAAACAGCCAGAGCTAATTTTTTCATAAGTCACCCTTGATTTGATTGTGAGAAAAATTTACAGACACTATTTCTTGATGAACAAAATTATTTAAACTTTTAACTTCTTTTGTCATGAAGTGCCAGCTCATCAATAATAATGCGATTTGCAAAGCTGTTTTCATGACTAATCTCCTTTTAATTGCTACAGCGATTAGAAATCGGGTGATTCATACAATAATTAACATTTTGTTGATGCGTTTCGATTTTTAAAACTTTAGCGCTGTCAGAGCCAAAAACGTAATAACTCCCGATCAATAAAATCGAAACAAACAAAATCGCGTAAACTATTTTTGCATTCATTTCTTTTCTCCTTGAAGTGAAACTATCTTGTCAAAAAATTCATCTATGTCTATTGCCCGCCATTTCGGCGGAAAACCCTTAATTTTA
>DAHVSZ010000296.1 GCA_027328625.1 Candidatus Paracaedibacteraceae bacterium
GATTTAAATCAATTATGCTATTTTTAATCTTTTTATATATTTTATAATAATTGAAAAAAATTTAAATATTTCCTGATATTTTAATACTTTTACAATACTTAACAATTTCAATATTTGTTTTTTAATTTTTTTTATAATTTTAAAATATTATATCACAATCATTAAAATTTAAAGATAAAAATTTGGTTTTTCAGCTTTTATTTGTTATAATAAAATATATTAAACGAGCGGGCATTACATGTAAATCATTTGAATTAAGAGGTGTTTGAAAATGAACTTCGAAAAACAAAACAATAGCGATTTAAGATTTATTATCAATGACAAAAATAAAAAATACGACGACGATTCTTATTGTTTTAAACCGTTTGCCGATATGTATGAGTCTGCAAAAACAATAGTTATTCAGGTAGAATTATCAGGCGTAAAAAAAGAGAATCTCAATATAGAATTGGGTGATGGTTTTATCCAAATTAATGGAATAAGGAATAAATGCAGGACTCAAGAAGAAGAAAAT
>DAHVSZ010000297.1 GCA_027328625.1 Candidatus Paracaedibacteraceae bacterium
TGTGGTGATGGATGAGGATCAAAAACAAGTTTTAGTTGAAAAAGTTGATGGGAAAACAGTTCATTTAAAGGATCGTGCCAAGACTTATTACATTAGCTATCGTCCTTGGTTGAATATGCGGGCTATTACTTATTCACTGAACACCAATGAATGGGATCTTAAAAGTGGGTGGACATTGGAGTTGGAGGAGATTTAATAAAGGTCCTAGAAAGACATGGATTCTCGGGTCACCACAACGATGGAATCGTTTGGCGCGAATGAAATCTGAGCCTTTATTTACTGGTTAAGAAAATCACTTTGGTGTCTGTGTGTGTTGTCTTGCTAGTGGCAAATCATCAGCATCATCATCAGCCAATAGGCCTGGATCTAGATTATCTGAAGACGATCGACGCTGTCCTGTTGTAACTCTTCTTAAAAGGGTGGGAGAAGTTTGTGCTGCTCTATCAGTTACAACACGTGGAAGAGTTAGAGGAGGAGGAGGCGATTGGCTAGGACTTCTTGCTGTCGAAATTGGAG
>DAHVSZ010000298.1 GCA_027328625.1 Candidatus Paracaedibacteraceae bacterium
TTCATGCTAATGCCTAGAATTCTAGCATGTGGATTCGGGTGCTTTTCTAACCAAAGGCTGCGTTGACATAAGGTGTTCTGGATTTGTGTGTGCACACTATGCAGGTGCGTGAACAAATGGAACCTAGATTGGCAATCCAAGATGATTGAGCCTACTCTCTAACCTTCCTCCGACCAGATGAGGCTGATCATTCCAGGATTTGTCGGTTGCTCAAACTGTCGTGCCGCCGCCACGGCGATATCTCATGTTGGCATCCCGTGATGAGGAAATCATAGTGCAATTCAAGCGGCCAAACCACCGCCCGCTACGCGATCGACATCGGGATGCCGCATTGACAGACCGTGCCGCTGCATTGCCGCGTAATTATTGACAACCAGTTTTCTTAAGTGGAAACTGGTTGTCACTATGTGGGCGGCCCTATCACTGACGTCCTCTGACTGAGAATAACGCGAATTTTGGAAAAGGTCCTTATGAACATTCAACCAAACCCGAAAGCGGCCATCTTGACCGAGATC
>DAHVSZ010000299.1 GCA_027328625.1 Candidatus Paracaedibacteraceae bacterium
CATGGAGGACTGGTTGCCCGAAGGGTGTCAATCAGCGTCAGCACCAAACATTTGCCACCTTATGGAGTGCTATAACGCTTTGTAACTCTATGGACTAAAACATAAACATCAAATTCTTGATCTGATCAAAGGTGAACAACATTGACGCTGATTTCCGGTCAAAACTTAACACACTCAGGCGCCGTTTTACAGCCGACGACCATCAGGGCTCAACGGCGGCAGGGCAGCGGGAGCGGACATTCCCGCCAGCGCGCAGAAAGAGTAATATCAGCCAACTGCGGCCGTTCATGCTCCTTCCAAGAGCGGGCACTGACCATTCGCCAGATCCCATCATTTGACCGTGCTTCTGAATGCGAAATGGCCATTTCTGAATGTTGCAATGCCCCTTGCCACACAAACCATGTCATTGAAGCCCAGGCGGCACACAGAACAGTGAATGTCTACGATGAGTTAGAAGGTAAATTATGAACAATAGTGAAATAATAAAGTTCAACGCGGATGCAACTTACTC
>DAHVSZ010000029.1 GCA_027328625.1 Candidatus Paracaedibacteraceae bacterium
TTAAAGGATGTAATTAAAAACTATAGTAATTAAAGTGTATTTTGTTAAAGTTATTTTGTTTTTGTTTTTTAGAACGCTACAAACTATGGCGGCAGAACCAGATATACTTAATGAGTTTAAAGTTTTTTGCCGAGCACGTATAGCGCATTATCAAGATGAGCGTACAAAAATTGTGGAAAAATTGACTCCAGAAAGCCTGGTAGTCACATCAGATAGAGTTGATTTATCTAAAATCGGTGCCAGTATTCGTTCCTTAAATAGGATAATTAAGGTTTTTCAGGAGGCTCCGAATGAGTTAAGGGCCATCTATGATGAACAAGTAATAGTCGAAAGAATGAGGGGAGAGGTTTGGAAAAGAACTCAATTGGAGAAAAAAAATCTTGAAGGTCAAAAATTAAATAAAGAACGCCTGTTCGGGATATTGGATTGGGAAGTATTAAAAATAGGATTGCCATCCGATAGCTGTTGTTTGCCCGAGGATAAGCTTATTCAACTGATTGCACTGAACAGGGCCTTTAAGTCGTTTAAAGCTGAACAAGGCTTGCCTCAAAATTTTAAATTTCCAAGCTTAGCATATGGATTTTTAGATTCTATTCTTGAGGACACAAAATATCCTCACTTACAATTTTTATTTAGTCAGCAAAACATAAGAAGTAGTAAAATCGGTAAATTAGAAAGAGGTATTGTAAGAAAACAGAGAAAAAAGGATGTTCCGAAGGTATATTGTTGTGGAATTTTTCAACAACAAGAAGAGGAACTTTCTGCTTTGATAGACATGCAAATAAAGTTGATTGATTTTTTCAGATCTTTTCGTTTAACCCCTCAAATTGAACCACTTTCAAAGCAGCCACACCCTCCAGTGTGTCCTTTAGATCGCAGGGGGCGTGGGTTTAAAAGGGTTCATTGAATCAAGATGCTTGGATTGCCACGGAGCATTCGCTCCTCGAGGTGACCACACCTTTCCGTCATTATGAAGCCCGCAAGGGCTATGGTTGATCTAGTGTATTTTTTCTTACAATGGCCACGCAACTTTGTTGCTCGCCAAATTCATATTTATTTTATCTTGCTTCTGCTATAGAACCGATACCGGAATAACTGTTTTCCCTCAGCTTTAAGCCAAGACCTGTGTTTGTGGTAATGAGGGGACAGGCTAGCCACGGTTTGCCAAAAAGCTTTGCTGTGATCCATATATTTTCTGTGCGAAACTTCATGAGCACAGACATATTCAAGTACTTCAAGTGGTGCAAAGATCAATCGCCATGAATAAGATAAATTGCCTGAGGCAGAGCAACTTCCCCATCTGGAATATGTGTTGCGCACAACAATTTTTTGAATAGAAACTTCTAACATTTCAGCGAATTCATGGGATTTTTTGGTTAAGAATTCAAGAGCTTTCTTTTTGATTCCGTCCTCTAATAATTCGGTATATTTTTCTTGATGATCAAAGACAGTGATAATATCTGTACCAAAAATAATTTTTCTTTTTATATCTTTTTGGAAATGAATTCGACAAGCTTGCCCCAAAACAGGCACAATGCTTCCATGATCCAAATTAACTGATTCATTATTTTGCTGAATTTTATCATCAAGCCAAGCATCTGCGCGCATTAGGAATTCCTCAATTTCCTTTTTGGTTATATAAACTGGAGTTGTTAGGCGAAAATGGTTTCGTTTAGAATCGTAAGTTAATTTGATGTTTCGGGCTCTTTTAAGCGGATTTAAACGGATAACTTGCTCTTTATGGATCCATTCAAGGGGAAGTGGAGTTTTGAATTTTTTGGAAAAAGTAATCATTAATCTAATACACTCTAGTTTCTCTGTGGCTTGACCAAAGGGTCTCGTGGATCCTCCGGTTAAACCGGAGGAAAACTAGCTGTGGCCTTATATTACCCCTAGTGTCCCTATGGCTTGACCAAAGGGTCTCGTGAATCCTCCGGTTAAACCGGAGGAAAACTACAGTAGTGTGTTTTACCCGAATAAATATATCTTTATTCATTAACAGTTTTTTAAAATTCATTGAATATACTCTAATTTATAAAAGCACTTCATCAAAGAGCAATTTGACTCTATAAATTTATCTCTTTAAAAATTACGTGCCCCAACTTGGGAAAAACAATGTTTGATTTTATGAATTATTTAAACAAAAAAACCAACAACAAAGTATTAGTTTTTATTCAATTACATAAAAGAAAACTCTTGGCATTTTCACCTGTAGTGATTCTTTTAGTTATTGGCCATTTATATCTTTATTCGGGATCGGTTGTATCAACGGATAATGCTTACATTAAGGCAGATAAATTGTCCATCAGCACAGACATAAATGGACGTGTGATTGAGGTAAATGCTACTGACAACCAGACTGTCAAAGCAGGGGATACACTTTTCAAACTAGATGATGAATTTTTAAAGATTGTATGTGCTCGAATTGAAGCTCAACTTATAAAAATAAAAAATAATATTGAAAAAAGGAAAGCTCTTTACAAAGAAAAACAAGAAGAACTTAAACTTGCTGAGAAAGATATGGTTTATTATAAAGAAGAGCTGAACAGGCAAATTCAGCTTAATGAAAAACACTTTGCCAGCGATTCCCAAAAAGATTCTGCTCAACATAATTTTGATCAAGCAGAGCAAAAATTCAAAGAAATAAAAAAAGATCTTGATGCAGAACTGTCTTACTTAAATGGGGTTGCTGATATCGCTATTGAACAACATCCCCATTATTTACAAGTTAAAGCTGATCTTGATAAGGCGCAACTTGATTTGCGTCGTGCTATTGTATCTGCGCCTGTTAATGGTGTTGTTACTCGCTTGACTTTAGTTCCTGGAGAATATGTCAATGCCGGTTATCCTGTCTTTAGTTTGGTATTAACAGACAATCTATGGGTTGAAGCTAACTTAAAAGAAACAGAATTAAAAGATGTCAAAGTTGGGCAAAAAGCAATTGTGAAACTTGACGCTTTTCCTGATTATCAATGGGATGGTGTGGTTGATAGTATAAGTGAAGCTTCAGGAGCTGAATTTTCTTTATTACCTCCTCAAAATGCAACAGGAAACTGGATTAAGATAGTGCAAAGGATTCCGGTGCGCATAAAACTAAATCGTACCCCTAATGAGCCAACTTTGCGTATAGGCATGAGTACAACCGTAGACATTCATACATCATCTTCTCCTTTAGAAGGATAATTATATATGGGGAGAGTGGTTAAAAAAAACACAATCACACCCTTTGAAAGAGCGATGGTTACCTTCGCAATCATGACATCAACAGTCATGCAAGCGCTTGATACCACCATAGCAAATGTTGCTCTGCCTCATATGCAAGGCAAGCTTGGTGTTTCTCAAGATCAAATTTCTTGGGTGGTTACCTCATATATTTTATCATCGGCTATCACAATGGCACTCGCGGGCACTTTAGCAAATAAGCTAGGTCGAAAGCGTTTGTTTTTGATTTCGATCTTTGGTTTTACAGCAAGCTCAGCATTGTGCGGGCTTTCTGGTTCTATTAATAGCCTTGTTGTATATCGTTTTGCCCAAGGCATTTTTGGAGCTTCTTTTGTTCCTCTGTCACAATCTATTCTTTTAGATATTTATCCTAAAGAAAAACATGGAGCGGCGTTAGCACTATGGGGAGCCGGTATTATGGTTGGGCCAATCCTTGGGCCAATTTTGGGTGGTTATATTACTGAGGTATACGGTTGGCAATGGGTTTTCTTTGTAAACATGCCTGTTGGTTTAACAGCATTTGTTGGTCTTGGTATTTTCTTTAAAGAACATTTCCTTTCTAATGAGAAACCTTTTGATTGGAGTGGGTTTTTTCTTTTAAGTATATTTTTAACCTCTCTGCAGCTAGCTCTTGACCGCGGAGAGCATTTAGACTGGTTCAGTTCAAAAGAAATCAAAATAGAGTTTCTTGTTGCCATCATTTCGTTTTACTTTTTTATTCTTCACTCTCTCACCAAAAAAGACCCATTTTTAAGCCCGGCTTTATTTAAAGATAAAAATTTGGTTGCTGGACTTGTCTTGGGACTATCGATCGGTGCCACTTTGCAAGCAACACTTGTTTTAATGCCGGAATTTTTACAGCAATTAATGAATTATCCAGTTGAAGTTTCTGGTTTTATTGTGGCTCCTAGAGGTGTTGGAACTTTAGTTGCCATCATTATTGTTAAAAAACTCATAACCCGCGTTGATCCGCGCTATCTTGTTTTGGTTGGGCTAGTGATTGCGACTTTCTCTTTACATCAAATGGCCGAATTTTCTCCTAACATGGACTATTGGCCTATCATAAACTCAGGGATTACTCTTGGATTTGGTTTGGGGTTTGTTTTTGTTCCTTTAAGTTTGCTTAGTTTTTCAACTTTGGAGCCAATTTACAGAACAGAGGCTGCAGGCATCTATAATTTAGTTCGTTATATTGGAGGAAGTATTGGTATATCAATAATGGTTAACTTTTTCATGCGCCATGCCCAAGAAAGTCATTCAACTTTAGGAGAATCAGTTACACCATTTAACAAACTGTATGCTTTCTTTCCTGATACTCAATTGCTTCATTTAATTGAAGCAGAAAAACTGGAGATTTTGAATCAAGAACTGACAAGACAAGCCAGTACCATTGCATATTTATGCAGTTTTAAACTTCTTATGGTTTTGTCTCTGTTGTCTATCCCATTTTTGGTTTTGTTTAAGAGAGGATATCTCAGAAATTGAAAAACGGGAGAAAATTATTCTTGAAAGGAGAAAGAACATAACTTATAAAAGGCAAAATAATTGAATGATCTGAAAGAATAATGAAAAAAATATTAACAATATTCGTATTGACTTCACTCTTGCTACCAAATCTAGGTTGGTCAGTGGAAGACGATGCAAGAGAGACTGCTTTACCAAACTCCACGCCTTGCACCTTTGTTGTTTCAGATGAGCACTTTTCAAAAGATATGCAACGAGATATACGAAAGATGCTAACAAGTCCTTCTCCTCTTGATCTTTCTAAGTATGGAAAGGTATTGATTATTGGAGGTGCACAAACGCAACGCACGTTCTTAGGGCGTCTGAGTGATAAAGGGTTCATTCCATCTAATAGAATAGGAATGGTACAACATCCTGACGTTTTTTGCTTTGATGATGACCCTTATTTTCAATCCGATACGGGGGGCGAATTTCCACCAAGAACACCTTTTTTGGAACAATTGGCGAAGGAATTTCGTGAAAAGGAACGGCTAACTATAGGTAATTTTGATGTTAATAACAGTTCTGATTTTAAAGAGTTTGCAAGAAATCACAAAGGGAACTTTGGTTTAATTGCGCTTGATTATGCAACCTTTCATTATATTTCACAGGATCTGTTTCCCGATGTTCTTTCATTGTTGAAGGAGAAAGGTATACTTTTTATTCCTGCAACTCTTGTTTCAGAAGTATTGAGTGCGCCTGTTTTTGAATACTTCAGAGGGTTAGGTTGTGATGTGGACTTATTACCACTTGGGTTTCCAATTGATGATCAATCGCATTTAAAACAACATGAAGCGTTTCTCGCTTCTCTCTCGGCAGAGCACTTAGGACTCGAACAGACGTATGGACACAGACGAGCTATTTATTATATACGTAAAGCAACCAGCACAAAATCTCTGATGCTTAATCCTGATGTTTGAGAATTAGCCTACGCATATTCTCAATTCCATAAAGGGCAATAAAAGATCCCATCCGGGGTCCTTCTTTTTGTCCCAATAAAACCTCATACAATGTCCCAAACCAAGCACGAAGGTCAGTAAAGTTATGCTTTTTTCCAACCTCAAAGACTTCGGTTTGAATCACATCTGCTGGTGCACCAACCTCTAATCTACCTAAGGTCTTATACAATTCATCTAAAGCTGCCTGTTCTTGCATCGTTGGTTTTCTGTATTCCTTCTTTGGCTTTACAAAATCACGATAATATACAAGGGCATGTTTAATTAAATCATCCAAAAAGGGCATTGATTCAGGGCTAGCGTTGGAGATGTATTTTTGAACAAACCCCCAAAGAACGGCGGCGTCTTCGGTATTACAAACAGAGGCTAGATTCAACAATATATTAAATCCAAGACCACTTTCACTGATGGGCGGCTTACCTTTATGGATGTGATAAATTGGGTTATCAACTTGCATCTCAGGTGTTTGTTCTGGATATTTTGCCAAAAGGCTTAAGTATTCATCAACGGCTTTTGGGATGACATCAAAGTAAAGCCTTTTGGCTCTTTTAGGGGCTTGGAACATGTAATAAGCCAAGCTTTCTTGTGGAGCATAAGTCAGCCATTCATCAATGGTGAGGCCATTTCCCTTGGATTTTGAAATCTTTTGACCAATCTCATCAAGAAAATGTTCATAAGTCAAAGTTTCAGGCACAATCCCACCAAGGACTTTACAAATTTGAGTCGATAATTTAACAGAATCAATCAAATCTTTTCCTGACATTTCATAATCAACTTGCAAAGCCTGCCAGCGCATGCCCCAATCCACTTTCCATTGTAATTTGCAATGACCATCGATAACTAAAAACTCAACCAACTGTCCTGTTTCTGGATCTTTATAAATTGCACTATCAGATCCTGGTTTTAACTCAACCATAGGCACTTGCAAAACGACCCCTGTTCTTGGGCAAATCGGTAGAAACGGACTGTAGGTTGCGCGACGTTCATCACGAAGTGATGGCAACATGATCGCCATAATTTCATCATAATGCTGCAGAACTTTTCTAAGCGCTTCATTAAACCGACCGCTTTTGTACCAATCGCTTGAACTTTGGAATTCGTAATTAAAACCAAAGGAATCTAAAAAACGACAAAGCATCGCATTGTTGTGATGACCAAAACTCTCGAATTTTTCATAAGGATCAGGAATTTTTGTTAGCGGTTTGCCCAAATGTTGGCGGAGCATGTCGTGATTGGGCACATTATCTGGGATTTTCCGCAAACCATCCATATCGTCAGAAAAGGCAAAAAGCCGCGTTGGAATGTCACTTAGTTGCTGAAATGCATGGAGAACCATAGAGGTTCGGGCAACTTCACCAAAGGTACCAATGTGAGGCAATCCTGATGGGCCATAACCTGTTTCAAGAAGAACATATCCTTTTTTTGGGGTTTTATGATTGATCTTAGTTAAAATTCGTCTTGCTTCTTCAAAGGGCCAAGATTTTGCATTCATATAAAGATCATTACTCTGTGACATTTTGGTATTGCTCTGCATGTTAACAAACGATTAAGTATAGTCTATATCTATGAGAACGGTAACCATAAGTCAATGAGTACACCCATTTTATCTCTTAGAGATGCAACTCTTTCTTTTGGTGGCAAACCATTATTTGAAGGACTTTCGGTCAACGTATGCCCAGGTGATAAGATTTGCTTGGTTGGCAGAAATGGTTCTGGTAAATCAACATTGTTAAAATGTCTTTCTGGCATTATTGAAATTGATAAGGGTGAGCGGTTTGTTCAACCAGGAATTACAATTAAGTACTTAGCACAAGATGTTGATTTGCCAGCTAAAAATACGATTCTTGCTTTTGTGATGCAGGATGCTCCAGAACAATTTATGGCAGAGGCAATCTTGGACAGATTAAGTTTAAATCCCGATCGATTAATGGATTCTTTATCAGGTGGAGAACGGCGTCGTGTTGCTTTAGCGCAGACTCTTGCAACAGATGCTGATGTTTTAATTTTGGATGAACCCACTAACCATTTAGATTTACCGACCATTGAATGGTTAGAGGATTATTTAAAACAATTCAAAGGTGGTCTTATTACCATCAGTCATGACCGAATATTTTTAGAAAAAGTTTCAACATCAACTTGGTGGCTTGATCGTGGCCAGTTGCGTATACATCAAAAGGGTTTCAATGACTATGATACATGGTCTGAACAGATCTTACATGATGAAGAAAGGCAAATGGAGCGTTTGAACACAAAGCTTAGGCTTGAAAATGACTGGCTTCATTATGGAGTGACGGCACGTCGTAAGCGCAATCAGGGACGTTTAAGGCAATTATATGCTTTGCGTCAAGAAAGGCGAGAGCGTCAATCGAATCAAGTTGGAAAGGTAAAATTAGAAGGGGTAGAGGGCAATTGGGGTAGTAAGCTTGCCATTGAAGCGGATCAAATTAGTAAATCTTTTGATGGTCGTACGATTATAAAGTCATTTACAACACGTATATTAAGAGGCGAACGCATTGGTATTTTAGGGCCGAATGGGGCAGGGAAGACAACCCTTGTTAAAATGTTGGTGGGTAAACTTACCCCTGATACAGGTTCTGTCAAAATGGGAGCGAATACTGAGTTGATCTATTTTGATCAGATGCGTGAAACTTTAAAACCAACGGATACAATGTGGGAAGCTATGTGTCCTCAAGGTGGTGATCAGGTTTTTGTTCAAGGCAAACCCAGACATGTGGTGGCATATCTTAAAGATTTTTTGTTTAATGAAAAACAAGTTCGCGGACAAGTGAGTATTTTGTCAGGTGGAGAAAAAAACCGATTGGCGCTTGCTAAAGCTTTGGCACAGCCTGGGAATTTGTTAGTTTTGGATGAACCCACCAATGATCTGGATATGGACACTCTTGATCTTTTAATAGATCTCTTAAGTGATTACCAAGGTACTCTTTTGGTTGTCAGTCATGACCGTGATTTTCTGGATAAATTAACAACCAGCATTATTGCTGTTGAAGGTAATGGGACAGCAGTTGAATATGTTGGAGGGTATGCAGATTATTTAAGGCAACGACCCGCTGTAACAACATCTGTTATTAAAAAGACAGAACCTATGAAAGAATCACCAAAAACGAAAAATCGCCTTTCTTACAACCAACAACGTGAGTTAAATCAGTTACCTGGTCTGATTGAAAAATTGGGACAAGAAATTAACCACATTGAGACCAAATTAGCTGATCCCAATTTTTATGAAAAACACCAACAAGATTTTGTAAGATTCACTGGGGAGCTTGAGCAAAAAAGACATCAACTTGATCAAGCAGAGACGAGATGGCTTGAGTTAGAAGAGTTAGTTTAAAAATTATATGTATACATATAATATGTGCACCTATAATTTATTGCTTAGGCAAAAAATAATATGTACACACATAAAAAAGGAGATGATATGGCCTTAACCTCTTCAAACATGTTACCTCTTGGCACTATAGCACCAAGTTTTTGTCTGCCGGATGCCGTTAGTGGTGATTTGAAATCCATTGACTCTGTTAAGTCTTCAACCGCTACGGTTATTATGTTTATTTGTAACCATTGCCCCTTCGTCAAGCATGTACAATTGGAACTTGTAAAACTTGCAAATGATTATCAACCAAAGGAGGTTTCATTTGTTGCTATTAGTTCAAATGATATCATTGAATATCCTGAAGATGCTCCTCAAAAAATGAAAGAAGTTGCTAAAACTTTAAATTACTCATTTCCTTATCTTTACGATGGAACTCAAGAAGTAGCTAAAGCTTATCAGGCTGCTTGCACGCCAGACTTTTTTATTTTTGATAAAAATCTTAAATGTGTTTATCGCGGGCAATTAGATGATTCTAGACCAGGCAATAATATTCCAGTCACCGGCAAAGACATAAGAGCTGCCCTTGATAATTTGCTGAATAATATGTCAATTGATCAAGATCAAAAACCAAGTATTGGTTGCAATATTAAATGGAAATAATTGTAACAAAAATTTAATAATTATTAACAATTTATTAATAATACCTTCTTATTCTTATCTTTCGCAGTAATTCAATATAAGGATAGGATGTTATGCGTATTTTAAAATTATTTTTCTTAGCAACATTAGTAAGCATTTACGTGTCTTCTGGAGTAGAGCTACGAGCAGCTGATGATGCTCGTATTTCAGAAGCCGATATCGATCAGGCAGTTTCTTTAGCAGAAAAAGATCTTTTAAAACAATCCAGATTAAAGAAAATCCTAAGCCATGCATCAACTTTTGCTTTAACGGATGAGGCTTTTGAAGGTGTTTTGCCCAGTAGAGACGTTTTTAGAAAAAAAAGTAGCCTATTCGAAGATGCAAATTCACACACGCAAACCTTATTGAGAAGTTTGGGGTTGAGTCGTCTTTTAGTAATAGATGGGCCTTTTGATTTTTCAGGCTCAACTTTTGATGGACTTTATGCACAGTTATCTCTAGCAGCTTCAATAGTTCAGCGTGATATTATTGAACCCTTAAGTCGTTTATCTTTTGTACTTTCTTATCGCGAAGGAGTGAAGAATTTTGATGAAGACGGAAGATTGATGAGAATCAACGAAGTCATCAAAAAATGGGGCAGCGCTAGGACTGAAGTAGGTTGTGCTGCTTCATATTTATATATGAACCATTTATTAAGCGTTAGATAAATTAACTTTTAAAATTCTGGATGGCTGATTCAAGGTTTGTTATTTCCTTTATTTCAGTCATCCATGAAGCTACAAAACGATATGCATTATTTTCTTCAAAACCCCAACTAGAAAATTTAACATTGTTTTTGTGTAGATGGTCAGCTAAGGATTTTGACATTGAGACAAAGACTTCGTTAGCTTCCACAGGGTGAATAATTTTGACAGCAGATCTTTTAAAAGCTTTTTCTAACTCTTTGGCCATTTGATTGGCATGGGCTGCATTTTTAAGCCATAAATCGTTTTTAAATAAACCCAAGAATTGTGCTGCTATGTATCTCGATTTAGAGGCCAGTTGTCCGGCTCTTTTACAATGATAATCAAATTCTTCACATAATTTTTGATTAAAAAAGACAATCATTTCCGCTATCATAGCGCCATTTTTAGTCCCACTTAAGCACAGTACATCAACACCAGAGCGCCATGTGATCTCTGCTGGAGATGCATTCAAAGAAACTAAACCATTGGTGAACCGTGCGCCATCCATATGAACGAGCATATGATGATCATGAGCAATTTTGGTTAGTTCCTTTATTTCATCTAAGGTATAAACAGAGCCTTGTTCAGTTGATTGAGTCACGCTTAAAGCTGATGGCTCTGCCGCGAGAGGACGCATAGATAAGGTATAGTGAACGGCTTTTTCCAGCTCTTTTGGTGAGATTTTACCATGCTTGCCTTCGATTAACAAAAGTTTGGCTCCATCTGTGAAAAACTCAGGAGCGTTACATTCATTTGTTTGAATATGAGCTTCGGTATGACAAAAAACTGCACCGTGAGGTGGAATTATAGCTGATAAAGCTAGTGAATTTGCGGCTGTTCCTGTATTTGCAAAAAATATTTTTGTTTTAGTTTCAAATATTTCATTGACGAGTAGTTGAAGTTTTTTCGTGAAGATATCTTCGGCATACGATGGCTGATGCCCTGCATTAGCCTCAATCAATGCTTGGATAATTTCAGGACAAACCGCTGCAGTATTATCACTCTTGAAATTCATTGGATTTTACTTTCCGTAAAGTCGTTATTAAATTTTATTGATATAATTAGAAATAAGTGTAATACAAATAAAGTTAATTTCAGGTAAAAAAATAATTTCATTTATGTTTGATTTGTTCTAAATCAACGTTGTGTGCAAGTTATTTCAAAAAATCAACTAGTATCGAGTAATTTTCCCATGGCTTGCCTGTCCGCCGTAACACCTGTCTTCCGAAACCTTGGTACAGGAAGATTGGCGAAGGAGGAACCATAGAGTCCATGGATCCGATCAAGAGGCATGAAAACTCTTTATGCAAACAGTGTCCCTATGGCTTGACCATAGGGTCCATGCATTTCACGTGTTCGAAATGGATCCGGTTTAGCCGGAGGAAGACTAGGGAGTATTTGAAAACACTTAAACAGCTGTGGACGTGTTCCGAAAATCCAGCGTGTTCCTGGATTCCAGCCTCCGCGGGAAATGACACTGAATGATTGGAAGGCTGCATTACACAATCATTGCCTCGTTGCCTGCGGCTTCTCGCAATGATGCAAATATACGCGCGCTCTTTATATGTGAGTCATGCTATATCATTCAATAATGAGCTTGCAAATCATTACTAAAAGCTTGTCTTGAGTTTTCTTCTAATAGTGTTTTGTGTGAATAATAAGGATGCCGTATCTCTAAAATAATATCTTTTCCAAGTTTACATATAGCTTCAACTTGTTTAGAACTCAGAACAAAATGAAAGAAATGTACCGATGAGGTTTTTCCATCCTCTGTTGTCCGTTCTAAATCTTCTTCAGGTATGGCTTGGATTTCGGTGTTATCAAAACGAAGATAGACACAATTTTCAATACCCCCAAGTTTTGAGAGGACTTGCCGACGCCTGACAAGGTCTGGAATTTCAATCATCATTGTGGCAATAAGTTCTCTGCTGCCATCAGGAAAAACTTGAGGAACCAATGTAGAATAAGCACTAAGCTCATCTTCAATTTGATCTGTTCCTCCTTGTTCGATTCTAAGCATTTCATGAATTTGCCACCAAATGGTTTGAAAGTTTTCAAAATAAAAAGTGACATCTGGGCCAACGGCGACGCGGCGATTTTTTTTAATATCTAAGATTTCTTGTTGCTTTTGAGCGCGGATTTTCAAAAATTCGTCTAAAGGAAGGATATCTTTTTTTGTAAGTGTGCTTTGCATAAAGAAAACCTTTACTTTTTATAAGAAATTATTGAAAAGAGCTTAGTATTGATGGCAATGTAAAGCAATGGTTTTAGGTTTCATAGAACTTTATAAGAGTTTTTTATATGTTTAGTGTTTTTTTAAAAGACGGTAGTCAACGCCAATATGATCTTTCTGTTAGTGGAGAAGGGGTGGCTAAATCAATTTCGCCAAGATTGGCTAAAGAAGCCGTTGCTGTACGTGTCAATGGCAACTTATGGGATCTAAATCGAACATTACCTGAAAATGCAACAATAGAAATTATTACTCGGCAAGATACAGAAGGGCTTGAGATTATCCGTCATGACACAGCCCATGTCATTGCTGAGGCTGTGAAGGAACTTTATCCTGAAACTCAGATAACTATTGGCCCTGCTATTGAGAATGGTTTTTATTATGACTTTTACAGGGAAACTCCATTTACTCCTGAAGATTTTGAAAAAATTGAAAATAGAATGCGAGATATTGTCAAACGTGATGAGCCTTTTATTCGCGAAGAATGGAATCGTGACGACGCAATAAAATTTTTCAAAGATCAGGGAGAACTATTTAAGGCTGAGTTAATTGAAAGCATCCCAGCCGGAGAGGTAATCTCAATTTATCGTCAAGGCAGTTTTATAGATCTTTGTCGTGGACCTCATTTACCTTCTACTGGTCGCATTGGAACTGCCTTTAAATTGATGAAAGTGGCAGGCGCGTATTGGCGAGGGGATCACCGCAACCCAATGTTACAGCGAATTTATGGAACAGCTTGGGCAACTGAACAGCAATTAAAGGATTATTTAACTCAACTTGAAGAAGCTGAAAAACGTGATCATAGACGTTTAGGAGCTGAGTTGGATCTTTTTCATTTACAAGAAGAGGCTCCTGGAAGTGTGTTTTGGCATCCAAAGGGCTGGCAGCTTTATAGAAATCTTGAAAACTTTATTCGAAAACGTCTTGAAAAGACAGGGTATGTTGAAGTAAAAACTCCACAAATTTTAGACCGCAGTCTTTGGGAAGCCTCTGGACACTGGGAAAAATTCCGCGATGGTATGTTTACCGTTGAGTCAGAAGATAAAATTTTAGCTGTAAAACCAATGAATTGCCCATGTCATGTGCAAATTTTTAAACAAGGTATGAAGAGCTATCGTGATCTTCCTTTGCGTATGGCTGAGTTTGGATCTTGTCACAGAAATGAACCATCGGGTGCGCTGCATGGATTGATGCGTGTGAGAGCCTTTACCCAAGATGATGCGCATATATTCTGTACACCAGAACAAATTGTTTCTGAAACCAAAGCTTTTTGTGATTTATTGCAAGGAATTTATGCTGATTTAGGATTTACAGATGTGCGTGTTAAATTTTCTGATCGTCCAGAAAAAAGGGCTGGATCAGATGAGGTTTGGGATCTGGCTGAAAAATCCTTAGTTGATGCAGCAACAGCAGCAGGTCTTGAGTATACTTTAAACCCTGGTGAGGGTGCTTTTTATGGGCCAAAGTTAGAATTTGTTTTAAAGGATACCATTGGCCGTGATTGGCAATGTGGAACTTTACAGGTTGATTTTGTTTTGCCTGAGAGACTAGACGCAACCTATATAGGTGAAGATGGAAAGCGTCATCGGCCAGTTATGTTACATCGCGCCATTTATGGATCGTTTGAACGATTTATTGGGATTTTAATTGAGCATTATGCAGGTAAATTTCCTTTATGGTTAGCGCCAGTACATGCAGTTGTTGCAACAATTACCAGTGAGGCTGACGTTTATGGAGAAAAATTATTTCAAGAATTAAAAGCTCAAGGGGCTCGTGTTGAGTTGGATGTGCGAAATGAAAAGATTAGCTATAAGATTCGTGAACATTCCCTTCAAAAAGTTCCTTATCTTTTAGTTGTTGGAAAACGAGAGGCTGAAGAAGGGACTGTTGCTGTTAGAAAATTAGGTGGTGAAACGCAGCAAGTTATGAAAAAGGAAGACATATTTAAGCAGCTTTTGAATGAAGTGAAAGTGCCTAATGCATAATTTTAATTGATAGTAACTACTAACCTAATGCACCTGAGTTTCGCTATGGCTTGACCATAGGGTCCATGCAGCATTTCACGTATCCGAAAATGGATCCTCCGGTTAAACCGGAGGAAAACTAAAGTGAGTAGCGTGGTCTGCGTTAGGATGGTAGTTACAAATGAGAAATCTGGAGCAATAAATAGCAGGCTGGACTTTGTCTAAGGTTGTTGGTAAATTAATAGTGTTTTAGTTTTTGTTAAGGAGAATGCAACATAGCTCGAGTTAATCTTGACCCGTCTTCAAACAGAGAAGGGACTCGCAATGATGGTCCCAGGGTTAATCAAGAAATTACAGCTTCAAAGGTAAGGTTGATTGATGAAAGCGGGGAAATGGCTGGGATTGTCAGCCGATCAGAAGCCCTCGCTATGGCTCAACAAGCTGGTTTGGATCTGGTTGAAATCGTCCCTAATTCTGAACCTCCGGTATGCAAAATATTAGACCATGGCAAGTTTAAATATGAGCAACAAAAAAAGAAAGCTGAAGCCAAGAAGAAACAGAAGGTTATTGAAATCAAGGAAATTCAAATGCGTCCTATGATTGATGATAACGACTTTGGGATTAAATGTCGCGCTATTAGACGTTTTATCGAAGAAGGCAATAAAGTTAAAGTTAGTATGCGTTTTCGTGGGCGTGAGCTGAGTCATCAAGAAATAGGCATGGATCTTCTTTTAAAAGTTAAAGAGGATTTTGTTGATATTGCTAAAGTTGAAAGTTTACCGAAACTTGAGGGACGGCAGATGATTATGATTATGGCTCCTAAATAGCTTAGATAAATTGAAAGGGTCTAAATAGAATAATGAATTTTTTATTAGTTGTGCATATATTTATAACTATCTCATTAATTGGCGTTATTTTGCTTCAACGCAGTGAAGGTGGGGGTGGGCTTGTTGGTGGAAGTAACAGTTCTGGAAACATGTTTACAGCGCGTGGTGCAGCGAATTTGTTGACGCGAGTAACGGCTGTTCTGGCGGTACTCTTTATTGGAAATTGTATTTTAATGACGATTGTGACCAGTAGCCAAATTCGTAATGCGACTTCTTTCCTGGATACCCCTGCTTCTGAGTCAGATAAGAAGTAATGAATCCTCGTTATATTTTTATTACTGGAGGTGTAACTTCTTCCTTGGGAAAGGGGCTTGCATCTGCAGCCCTTGGAGCTTTGCTTCAAGCGCGTGGTTTTTCTGTCATCTTAAGAAAACTTGACCCGTACTTAAATGTTGATCCAGGCACAATGAGCCCTTATCAGCATGGTGAAGTTTATGTAACAGATGATGGCACTGAAGCCGATCTTGACTTAGGTCATTATGAGCGGTTTACAGGGGTTTCAACGCGATCAAGTGATTACGTGACTACAGGTAAGATTTATTCAACCGTTTTGGCAAAAGAACGTCGTGGCGATTATCTTGGTGCCACTGTTCAAGTCATTCCTCACATTACTGATGAAATAAAACACTTTGTTACGAATGAAACCGACGGGGCTGATTTTGTTTTGTGTGAAATTGGTGGAACAGTTGGTGACATAGAAGGTTTACCTTATTTAGAGGCGATTCGACAGCTTAGGAATGATTTAGGGCGTGAGCGTACTATGTTTGTGCATTTAACGCTTTTGCCTTATATTCCAGCAGCAGGAGAGCTAAAGACCAAACCTACACAACATTCAGTTAAAGAACTTTTAAGTGTTGGTATTCAAGCAGATCTTTTATTGTGTCGAAGTGATCGTCCTATTCCTGTTGAAGCTAAACGCAAACTTGCTCAATTTTGCAACGTACAAAGCGAAAATGTAATCGCAGCATTGGATGCTGATAATATTTATCAAGTTCCTTTGCAGTATCACGAGGAAGGATTTGATCGGCAAGTTTGCAAATTTTTTAATGTCGAAAAACCTGCAACTGGGTTAAATCGTTGGCACAAAGTTGTCGAAGATTTTAAAAATCCAAAAGCAATAGTTAAAGTTGGTATCGTTGGTAAATATGTCCAATTATTAGATGCTTACAAATCCATTATTCAAGCTTTAGCTCATGGGGGTATTCATCATCATATTTTGCCAGAGTTAGTATGGATTGATTCTGAATCTGAAGATGAAGTTATTCGTCAGCTTCAGAATGTTGATGCTGTATTGGTTCCTGGTGGATTTGGTGAGAGAGGAATAAATGGTAAATTGGCAGCTGCTCAGTATGCACGAGAAAATAAAATACCATACCTTGGTATTTGCTTTGGTATGCAATTAGCCGTAATTGAAGCGTGCCGCAATCAATTAGGGCTGAAAGAGGCATCGAGTACTGAATTTGGGCCAACGAAAGAACCTGTTGTTGCTTTATTAACGGAATGGGCAAGTGATGCAGGGGTCCAGCTTCGTACAGAAAACAGTGATTTGGGTGGGACAATGCGTCTTGGGGCTTATCCTTGTGCTTTAGAAAAGGGGTCATTAGCCCATCAAATTTATGGTAAAGATTTAATTCATGAACGTCATCGTCATCGCTATGAGGTCAACAAAACTTATTGCGAAAAATTAGAAAAAGCGGGGATGCATTTCTCTGGATTCTCGCCTGATGGTAGGCTACCTGAAATAATGGAGAGAACAGATCATCCTTGGTTTGTTGGCGTGCAGTTTCATCCTGAATTAAAATCAAGGTTATTTGAGCCTCATCCTTTGTTTGCAGCATTTGTTAAAGCAGCACTGGATTGTCGCAAAAATTAGATATTTTTGTGGTTGTAGTCATTTTTTATGGGTTCGATGAGACTATCTCCGGAGCGACTTATTTTGATCTCCACTCTCTGTCCTCACTCAATTTTTGCAACAAATCCTCAGATTCTATAAATATAGCAGAAGCAAGATAAAATATAATAACCGCTGTCATGACGGCAACTCAATGAAGGAGATTATTATCACAATTTTATAGTCTTGCTATATTATCGTTAATTGTCATTTTTAATCCTTTAACATTGGCCCTAATTTCTTACCTCCCAAGATATGGACATGAAAATGAGGGACTTCTTGGCCCCCGTTAAGACCACAATTGCTGATAAGACGAAAACCATCATTTTTTATATTTAAGCTCTCAACAACTTTTGCAAGACCTTTATAAAAACCAGAAATTTCTTCAGGTGATGCCTTTTCATGAAAATCTTGAGCGCTTATGTATTTTCCTTTAGGTATGACAAGAACATGAATCGGTGCTTTAGGCTGTATGTCATGAAATGCAAGATAATACTCATCGTCATTAATTTTTTTGCAAGGAATTTCACCTTTTAAAATTTTAGCAAAAATATTATTTTGATCATACGGCATGCTTAGAATCCAATTTTTCTTTAAAGTGAGGAGAGGGACGCAAGGTTACAACTTTACGAGAAGTAATTTCGACTTTTTCTCCCGTTTTAGGGTTACGTCCTGGCCTAGAATTTTTATGTCTTACAGAAAATGTACCAAAACCAGGTATTTTAATGCTTTTTCCTTGAGAAAGATTTTCAATAATAGCCTTTATTATAGTATCAAGAATATCAGTTGCTGCTTGTTTGTTAAGATTTTTCTTTTCACATAATAAGGCAACTAATTCGGCGCGACCTATGCTTTTTGCCATCCTTTACCTCTTTTTTCAGTTACCATCTTATAAGAGCTGATCCCCAGGTTAAACCACCACCCATGGCTTCAACTAAAACCAAATGTCCTGGCTGGATACGCCCATCCTTAACAGCAGTTGCAATGGCTAAAGGAATAGAAGCTGCTGACGTATTAGCATGTTGATCAATTGTTATAACGACTTTTGACAGCGGGAGATTAAATTTTTCTGAAACCCCAAAAATAATGCGCTTATTGGCTTGATGGGGGACAAACCAATCTATGTCATTTATTGTTAAATTATTATGTTCAAGAGCCTTTTCAACAGCATCTCCAATTTTTTGGATAGCATTTTTAAAGATTGCACGTCCTTCCATCTTTATATAGCCACGATTATTTGGAGTCGAGGTACTATTTTCCACATAAAGGGCATCATACAGCTCTCCATCTGAAAAGAGGTGAGTAGAAAGTATAGCCCTGTCTTCGCTTGCAGGAACAGCTTTTAAAACAAATGCTCCTGCTCCATCACCAAATAAGACACAGGTAGAGCGGTCATTCCAGTCTAAGACTTGAGACATTGCATCTGCACCTATTACAAGTGCATATTTTGCTTGACCGCAACGAATAAAATTGTCAGCAATTGCAAGGGCATAGACAAACCCAGAACAGACGGCCTGAACATCAAGTGCAAAAGCACTATGAGCACCTAATTTTGTTTGGACGCGTGTGGCAGTTGCTGGGCAAGGATGATCAGGCGTTGTTGTCGCTAAAACAATACAATCAATTTGGGAAGCATTAATGCCGGCTTGTTTTATAGCTTCTTGGGCTGCATGGTATGCAAGATCTGAACAAGTTTGATTTTCAGTAAGTATATGACGTTTTTCGATTCCAACTCGTTCTCTAATCCATTCGTCTGTAGTATCGATTTTTTGTGCTAGGTCTTGATTGGTAATGATCGTTTCAGGAAGATACGCCCCGCAACCCATTACTTGTGAACGAAAAAAGATCATTCCGTCTCTGCCTGCGAAGTTAAAAGAGCTACACGTTCTTCGATGTTTCGTATAAAATTTTGTTGTACCATACTTATAGCAACTTTAATTGCATTTGCAAAACCGACAGCGTCTGTACCACCATGGCTTTTAACGGCAATACCCTTTAATCCTAAAAAAACTGCACCATTGTAAAGACGAGGATCGCTTCGATTTTGCAGTGCTTTAAATGCCGGTTTGGCAATGACATACCCAATCTTGCCACGAAGAGAGCCGGAAAGAGCTTCTTTTAAGAAATGCCGAATTAAACGTGCTGCTCCTTCGATTGCTTTAAGAGCGATATTCCCTGAGAAACCATCCGTAATAACGACATCCGTTTTTCCAGCTGTTATGTCGTCACCCTCGACGAATCCTTGAAAATTAAGATCAGGAAGCTCACGTAAAAAATGTGCAGCTGTTTGTACTGTTGCATTTCCTTTTAGTTCTTCTGAACCAACATTTAAAAGTCCTACAGATGGGTGATCAATTTTTAGAAGCTGACGTGCAAAAGCTTCGCCCATTAAAGCAAACTCAACAAGATTTTCAGGTGTACAATCTATATTAGCACCAAGATCTAAAACAACTGTTTTTCCATTAAGAGTAGGTAGAATGGCAGGAATAGCTGGGCGATCAATTCCTGTAAGCATTTTCAAGATAATTTTTGAAAGAGCCATATAAGCACCAGTGTTTCCAGCTGAAATAACAGCTTGTGCTTCTCCTTTTTCAACCGCCTCAATAGCCATTCCTAAATTCGATTTACGGCCACTTCTGACAGCTGCTGCTGGCTTAATCTGATTGGTGATAATGATATCAGAATGGATAATCGATGATATCTTTTGAAGTTTCTCAAATTTTTTTAGTTCTGTTTTAATAATGGATTCTTGACCAAAAAATAAAAAACGCAAAGACACCCCGTGCGCTTCTTGCAAAGCAATGTTAGCTCCACTAACAACCATTTCTGGGCCAGCATCACCACCCATGGCATCAAGAGCTAAAGTAATTGTCATATTGACTAGTCAGTTACCGCTTCTTTTTTGGCCTTCAAAACTTGCCGGCCATTATAATGACCACATCCTTGACAAATGTGGTGAGGTAATTTAGACAAACCACAATTTGGACATTCTGATGTGTTGATGGATGCTAAATGATGATGTGATCTGCGCATATCTCTGCGGGATTTTGATGTTTTTTTCTTTGGAACTGCCATTGTTTAGACTACTACCTTAAACTTAATCAAAAAATACTTTGCTTAGTATAAATTACAAACCTGCTTACTTTTTAGCTCAAAACAGCAATGGGATCAAGAAGATTATTATCTTGAATCTTACCACCCGACATTTTCTTTTAGCGTCATTACAAGCCCTTGATAGAGGCATAGGTACTACACAAGTTTAGTCAAT
>DAHVSZ010000002.1 GCA_027328625.1 Candidatus Paracaedibacteraceae bacterium
GTTGAGAAGACAAATCAATTCTTTGATTTATACGAATGTTCTTTAAAATTTGTGGAACAGGAGTAAAAGTTGTGGCTATTTTACTCGCTTTCACTTTATTTTTTTGAATCAAACTTAGAATCTGAAGAGCTGCTATCAGACCATCACCCGTCGTAGCATAATCATTTAGGATAATATGACCTGATTGTTCACCACCAACATTACATCCTTTTTCTTTCATCAACTCAAGAACAGCTCTATCACCAACAGCAGCTCGATGTAAGGTTAATCCCTTTTTCTCCAAGTAACGCTCAAAACCTAAATTAGACATAACGGTTGAAACAACCCCACCACCTTGCAAAAGTCCATTATCATACCAAACGGTGGCAATTAAGGCCATTAACTGATCACCATCCAAAATAGTGCCATTCTCATCAACCATCATCAGGCGATCTGCATCCCCATCTAGTGCAATACCAAGATCAGCTTTGCTCTCTAATACCTTTTCTTGTAGAGCCTTAAGAGAGGTGGCACCACAATCAAGATTAATGTTTTGACCATTAGGCTCCACCCCAATTGAAATAACATCAGCACCCAATTCCCATAAAACCTTTGGAGCCACTTTATAGGCCGCACCATGCGCACAATCGATAACTATCTTTAAGCCATCTAGGCGCTGACCTCGAGGAAATGTCGCTTTAGCAAATTCGATATAACGACCTGCCGCATCATCTAAACGCTTCGCTTTACCAACTTTAGAAGCAGGTGCCAAAGGAATGGTGTTTGATACAACAAGCTGTTCTATTTTTTTCTCATCGTCTTCAGTAATTTTGCAACCATCGCCATCAAAAAATTTAATACCATTATCTTGATAAGGATTATGTGAAGCTGAAATCATTACACCTAAATTAGCACGCAAAGATCGTGTTAGCATTGCAACAGCTGGTGTTGGCAAAGGCCCTAAAAGAATAACATCAGCACCCATAGATACAAAACCAGCCATAAGAGCTGATTCAACCATATAACCCGATAGACGCGTATCTTTCCCTATAACAATTGTAAAGCGGTGATCACCATGGATCCATTCAAGAGGTACTTTCTGCATAAAATGACGTGCTGAAGCTTGAGCCAGTTTTAAAATCAAATCAGGTGACATAGGGGTAATATTGGCTTCCCCCCTCACCCCATCGGTTCCAAATAATTTTTTATCGGGCATAACGAACTCTAGTTAAATTGGATTCAAAGATGGATTGGGTGGTGTCCCCGTTGTTGGAACACTGACTCTTGGCCCATCATCTTTTAAAGTATGTATTTCTGCTAACTGTCCACCTTCTAAAAGAATTTTAATTTCATCCCCTGATAAGGTTTCACGCTCTAACATGGATTTTGCTAAAATGTGAAGTTTGTCTATTTTTTCTTTCAAAAGCTTTTCAGCAGCGTCGTAGCAACTATCCAAGATTTTTCTGACTTCTTCATCAATAAGTTTAGCTGTGGCTTCAGATACTCCTTTTGATTGCCCCATTGAATAGCCTAAAAAGACTTCTTCTTGCTGAGAACCATAAGACTGAAAACCAAGCTTATCACTCATACCCCATTCCGTAATCATACGACGAGCAATGTCTGTTGCCATTTTAATATCGGAAGAAGCACCCGTTGTTACTTTTTCAGCACCAAAAATCAATTCTTCTGCAATACGTCCACCCATTGCGACTTTAAGGTCAGCCAAAAGCTTAACTCGAGATAACGATATTCTATCTCCCTCTGGAAGACGCATCACCATACCCAAGGCTCGACCTCTTGGAATAATTGTCGCTTTGTGAATTGGATCAGATGCCGGAGTATAATAAGCAACAATAGCATGACCACCTTCGTGATAAGCTGTTAATTTCTTCTCTTCATCCGTCATGACCATCGATCGACGTTCAGCCCCCATCAGTACTTTATCTTTGGCTTGTTCAAACTCGTACATACCAACAACAAGTTTACCCTTACGAGCTGCCATTAGGGCTGCCTCATTAACCAAATTGGCAAGATCTGCTCCTGAAAACCCAGGTGTTCCGCGCGCTATTATTCGTGGATCAACGTTTGGAGCTAAAGGCACTTTTTTCATATGCACTTTTAATATTTTTTCGCGACCTAAAACATCTGGATTAGGAACAACCACCTGGCGGTCAAAACGACCTGGTCTAAGCAAAGCTGGATCCAAAATGTCTGGACGGTTTGTTGCGGCCACTAAAATAACACCTTGGTTCTCTTCAAACCCATCCATTTCAACTAACAATTGATTCAACGTTTGCTCACGTTCGTCGTTGCCGCCACCAAGGCCAGCGCCTCTGTGCCGTCCGACCGCATCGATTTCATCAATAAAGATAATGCAAGGTGCATTTTTCTTAGCTTGTTCGAACATGTCACGAACACGGCTAGCACCAACACCAACAAACATTTCAACAAAGTCTGAACCAGAAATGCTGAAAAAAGGAACATCGGCTTCACCAGCAATTGCTCTTGCTAACAAAGTCTTACCAGTACCAGGAGGCCCAACCAGTAAAACACCACGTGGAATTTTACCCCCTAATCGCTGGAACCTTTGAGGATCTTTTAAAAAATCGACAATTTCTTGCAATTCTTGCTTTGCCTCATCAATACCAGCCACATCTTCAAAGGTTACTTTTGTACTTTTCTCACCCATCAAGCGAGCCCGTGACTTACCAAAGCCAAGCGCTCTATTTCCGCCAGATTGAATTTGACGAAAGGAATAAAAAGTCAGTCCAGCCAAAAGTAAAATTGGTAACCATGGTAAAATTAAATGGAATAAAGAAACTTCTTGTTCAGGTGGAATTGCATTAAACTCTAACTCCTTTTTTTCTGCTTTATCAGTAAGCTTAGCAACGGCAACAGAGGTATCTGGCACATAAGTAATAAACGAATGCCCATCTTTTGTCTGGCCCAAAATATTGTGTCCACTAATTGTTACCTTGCTTACTCTGCCATCATTCACATCATTCATAAATTGTGAATAGGATACCTGTGGCGTCATTTGACGCGAAGAAGACCCAGGAAACATTTGGAAAATAACAAATAAAATGGCACCAATGGCGGCCCATAAAAATAAATTGCGTGTCGTATTGTTCAAAGTCGATTCCCTCTTAAATTTTCCCTATATGCATTAAAGTAGCAGAGGATATATTAATAGAAGTTTGATTTTTATAAGGAACCTTACCTAATGGTAAGTTTTGTTTTAAATTACAACATTTTAGCTTGAGAAGATATCATTTTTTGAAAAGAGCCATTCTGACAAAATGCGCCTAAAATATCTACCCTTACATATTGTATGCATGCATATAACATGTATTCATATCTTTTTTTCTTCAGCAATATTTTGTTTTTTCATACTCTCTTTGACAAAGGTCTCAAAAATCGGCAAAGCACCTCTAGATCCTGTTTCCTCAAGACCATTAACTGCCCCTAATGAACGTGGCGTTGGAAAACCGACAAATATGCCAACCACAATTGTTTTACCGTCTGGCTTTCTAATGAAACCAACAAACCAGGAATCTTTACATTCATTTGTCGATCCAGTTTTTCCACCAATAGTAACATTATACTCCGCCATCAATGGTTGAAGTTTTCTACCTGTACCACGCTGCACAACAGCCTCTAACATCGCTGTCATGACTTCAGCAATTTCTGGTTTAATAAGTTGTTCGCGTTGATCAACGAGTTCAGGCAAAGCTGTTTTTTCGACCTCATGCCAGTTCAAAAGAGTATTTGATGCAAAAATCCCATCATAAGAGGGGTTTGATAAGAAAACGATTTGCCCTAAACGGTCATGAACCTGCCTAATTAACATGGGTTGAATTTTTTTACCGCCATTAATAATCATGGCATATGCTGAAGTTAAACGCATAACCGTTGTTTCTCTGGCACCAAGAGATGCAGCTAATTGTAATGGCATATTGTCTACAACTCCGAAACGCTTGGCCATATCTTGAACGGCTTTCATTCCAATCGCATGAGCTAAATGCACCGTCATCAAATTGTACGATTTTTCGATGCCAGTACGTAAAGGACTAGGTCCATAGAACCGGCGTGTTATATTTTTGGGAGCATAAATACCAAGCCCCGGACCTAAACTAACTTCAATAGGCGCATCATCAATTAAGGTTTCTGATGTATACCCTTTTTCCAAAGCAGCTAAATACACAAATGGCTTAAATGCCGATCCTGGTTGCCTCCATGCTTGTGTAGCACAATTGAATTGGCTAATTTCAAAGCTGTATCCACCACTCATAGCTAGCACTTGTCCAGTATCGGCATCCATAGCAACAACAGCACCGCTGATAGCTGGAATTTGATGTAGCTCATAAATAGGCAATTGGTCAGGTGCTGCTTTGTTAAGAACCAAAATGACATCACCAGCACTTAGAGCATCAGAAACTTTTTTAACTTCTGGCCCTTGGACTGAATCAGATTTCCAAGCCTTTGCCCACTGAACATTTTCAAGCTTTAGTGAATGGGTAGTTCCGTCGTTTAAGCCAATTTTTGCTTCGGTGTTTGACACTATATTTAAAACAACCGCAAATCTAGCAACTCCTCCACCAGCCATTGTTGGAACTTTTCCTAAATCAACAGCCCATCCTGCACTTATACCTGTTTTATCTATATCTTTTAATGTAATTTTGGTTACAGGACCTCGCCAACCATGGCGCCTATCATACTCAATCAAACCCTTTTTAAGACTTTTATCAGCAGCTGTTTGTAAAGATGCATCTAAGGTTGTAAAAATTGAAAATCCACCTGTATAGATCACATCTTCACCATAACGTTGGATTAATTCACGCCGAACTTCTTCTGCGAAAAAATCAGCCACAACTGGTGTTTGAGCATCTAAAACTACTTTTAAAGACTCTTTTTGCGCTTCTTCTGCTTGCTCTAAAGATATAATTTTATCATCCAACAATCGTCCTATAACCCAGTCACGTCTTGCTTTGGCCCGTTTTTGTTCCCTGATTGGATGATAAGTAGCGGGGGCTTTCGGAAGTGAAGCCAAAAATGCACATTCTGCAATCGTCAATTGATCTAATGTTTTATTGAAATAGGTTTGAGCAGCAGCTACAACTCCATAACTTCCCATCCCTAAATAAATTTGGTTAAGGTAAAGTTCCAAAATACGTTCTTTGGTAAGAGCAGATTCAAGCCTCATTGACATAATGGCTTCACGTATTTTACGACCAAATGATCGCTCATTACCCACCAAAAAATTTTTTGCAACTTGTTGAGTAATAGTTGAAGCGCCAATGGCTTTCCCTCCCCAAGCCCCTTTAAACGTGTTTGTTATAAAGGCACGCCCTACACTGACAACATCTACGCCGGCGTGATAATAAAAATTTTTGTCCTCAGCCGATAAAAAGGCCTGAATTAACAAGGGGGGAATATGATCAATTGAAACAAAAATCCTTTTTTCTCGCGCAAATTCCTTTACAAATTGATAATCATTTGTATAAAGACGACTAACCACAGCTGGCCTATAATCTCTTAAAAACTGATAATCAGGAAGGCCACGACCAAAGTAAAAGAATAGAAAAAATAAAATTGCGCCGGCACTTGAGAGTCCGAATACTAATATCGTCAATATGCGCAATAGTCGCTTAAACATGCCCGCTAAATAAAATTGGGGTAACTTTATCTTAGTTTGACACGAATTTTAAATAATTTTTAGTAGTTTTTTAATATTTTGATTTTTAAAGATTAGGCCGCTTGGGTTGTAACTAATGTCTTCTTTTCACTTCTAGCAAAATAATCTCTAAAAAAAGCAATCCGTTCAGATGGGTTTGGGTCGAATTGGAACATTAAAGTGATGTCAGGGGGTAAGCCAAAGTCAGTGTTTAAGTTTTTGTAAAGATCTTCCAAACGTTTGTGGAACATTTCACGCATAAGACTATCCCAACCAATCTTTGGTAGCTTCATGCTGCGCTCATAAGCTCCACACATTAAGTGTTTGGTTGCCTCTTTTTTTAACAAAAATGCTTTTTTAAGAAATGGAATTTTAAAATCTAACTACAAAAATATTTAAAACATTCAACAAACCTTTCAGGTGTTTCCAACTTTATGCCATCAATTTTTCTTTTTAGTAATCTTTTGTCCCAGCTTAAAAACCAAGTTGCACCATATTTTATAGCCTCCCAAATATGATATAAATCATTCTCAATATTTTTTCTTAAAGAATTTCCCTGATATTTTTGAATAAAATCTTCCCTATTCTTTATTTCCTGGAGATTAAGAGGCACTCTTGAGGTGTACAGCTGGAAAGATAGATCCTGCGGTAAAAACTTGTTATTATTAGCTTCTTCAAATGCTTGACCTGGCAAAATATCCCTAGAAATTAATCCGTATTCTTTAAGTTTGTGTAAATCAGAAAGAATAGCTTCCTTGTTGTCAGTAATTTTAATATTTGCATCAATAAAAACTATAGGGGGAAAGAATTGGTTTTCAGGTTCAATAAAGAAGCTCATCAAATTTCTTTCTCTTGCAAATTCTTTTGCTTTTTCTAATATTTCATCTGTGTAAGTGAATGAGTTTTCTACTTCAACTCGCCATAAAATTTCTGCTCTACATTCCTCATAAAAGGAAATTTCGAAGAACCATTTATCTTTTTCTTCTACCTTCTTTAAAACGATATCCATAAAAGCTTCTCTGAGAAAAAATAAAGAATAATTAATACTGTATACAGATACAGTTTATTGCAAGCAAGTATATATTCTCAAATATTCATATTAATGCTTTAGTATTTTCTGGATCACGACGCTTCGCTCGTGATGACGGATACATATGGGAAATCGTCATTGCGAGGAGGTGATTGCACCGACGTGGCAATCAAAAGAAAATACTACCGCAAGATAGCAAAATCAGCTTAGGCATACCAAAAAATATACCTTTACCACTAACTTAAAGAAAAATATTCCTTTTATATATTATTAGGTGTATACATAGCCGTAATAAAGAATTTTCTATAAGGAATATCTAAAATGAAAAAGCAATATACACCTTTCAAGTTCTTTAATTCTTTAGTAGCTCAACTTCAAAATTCACGCATTGTTACTTCCCCTTCACTGATAAAAGCCTTTGGAATATTCGGGGTGGTTAACTTTGCTGTATTTTACCTTCTTTGGAACTATATTTTCCAACAAGAATATAACGGGTTTTACCCGCGTCTTATGGCTTTTGCTTTTTGCTTGCCTTTGACAATCATTAATTATTGGCCTGAAAAGATTAAGCCTTATATTTCGGCTTACTGGTACCTTGCTATTTTATATTGCCTTCCCGTTTTTGGGGTGTACATGTTTTTAGAAAATCATGAATCGAGTACTTGGCATACAAATGTGTTGTTAGGGATATTTTGGTTAGTGCTTGTAACGGATTGGTTAAGTTTTGTTATTATTTTGCCTGCAGGAATTGTTGTTGGGTGGTTAGCGCATTATTTGATAAAAGGATCGGTGCAACTTGATTTAGAGAGCTTGTCAGGCCCATTGATGAATTATGCATGGGCTATTGTCATCGCTGCGGTATTTTCTCATCGCAAAGAATTGATTCGTTATGAAGAGAGAATTGATAGTATTAAAATGCTAGCCGGTGCCATCGCTCACGAGCTGCGCACACCTTTGGCATCGATCTCAATGATGTCAACGAATTTAAAGAAATCGTTGACAAGATTGTTTGAAAGTCAGGAAAATCAAGGCTCTACAGAACCTGACAAAGCCCTGATGTCAATGCCTGAACGTTTAAACTCAACCGCTAAAAATGCTTTTACCATTATTGATATGGTTTTGATGAATTTAAAAGATGTATCAGGCCAAGATGTCAGCAAGATTATCTCGATGGAATATTATGTACGGGAAACCTTGGCCGATTATCCTTTAACGGAAACAGAAAAATCATTGATTAACTTTAACCCGACAACTGATTTTGAATTTAAAGGCGATGAGACTTTGTTTAAGCATGTCTTGTTTAATCTTTTAAAAAATGCCTTACATTATGTGAAAGCGTCTGGCAAAGGTGAAATTACCATCACTTTAAAACCTGGACGATATGAAAATCAATTGATCTTTAAAGACACCGGCAAAGGTATGCCAGAATCGATGGTGCCTCATATTTTTGACCGGTTTTATTCACGGACACAGCATGGTACAGGCATTGGTCTGGCTTTCTGTAAATCGGTGATGAGCAAGTTTAAGGGATCAATTGCTTGTGAATCCATTGAAAATGTTCACACAACCTTTATCCTTAGCTTCCCGGTTGTGACTGAATTTGAAAAAGCAGTGGCGGCTTAAGGATGAACCAAAGATCCTCGGAACAAGTCCACTTCTGTTTAAGCGTTGTGCAAGGACTTAACGCACCCGAGTTTCCCTATGGCTTGACCATAGAGTCCATGTATATTTCACATGTTCGAAATGGGTCCTCCGGTCAAGCCGGAGGAAGACTAAATGGGAGTGTTTGAAAATACTCAAACAGCAGTGGACTTATTTCGATGAGCTAAAAATATAGCAGAAGCAAAGTACGAATTTGGCGTCATGGCGAACAACGAAGTTGTGCAGCCATCCAGGAAATACACTGGATCACCACATCCCTTCGGGCTTCGTGATGACGGCGGATTTTATCATTTTATATTCATTTTGCTATAAGAAAAGTAGAGTAAATGTACAGTTTATTTGGGATTTAGTACTAGTTGTTAATCTTGCCGAGCCGTTTTATTGCTCAGTATTGTGAGAAAAAGCTTTAGTCAAGCCGCCTCTCTAATCCCTAACCGTGCCCATACGATTTGTAATGCATCAACAAGCTCATAAATCATCTTAGAAGTGTGGGCCGGAGTCACGGTTAAGCGAAGACGTTCTTGACCTTTTGGAACAGTTGGATAATTAATAGGTTGCACATAGATGCCAAATTCCTCTAAAAGTTCTTTTGAAAGTTGCTTGCACAAAGCCGCATCTCCAACAATAACCGGCACAATATGACTAGCGGAATCTTTAAAAACAATAGATGTTTTACGCAAAAGAGACTTTAATAAATTCACATTCTGCCAAAGTTTTTCTCTGTAAGAAGAATCTTCCATAAGGATTTTAATTGATTTTTTAGCAGCCACTGCAATTGCCGGAGGTAGAGAAGTCGTAAAAATGAAACCAGCAGCATAACTTCTGATATAATCAATAAGCTCATGAGAACTTGCAATGTACCCCCCCACCACTCCATAAGCCTTGGCAAAATTACCTTGAATAATGTCAATTTTATCAGATAGACCCAATTGGCCTGCAACACCCTCGCCTCTGGGCCCATAAATACCAACAGCATGGACTTCATCTAAGTAAGTCAAAGCATTATATTTTTTTGCTAATTCAGAAATTTTTTGAATAGGAGATATATCACCATCCATTGAATAAACAGAAACGAAAGCAATAATTTTTGGACGATTAATATCTATGGATGCTAATTTTTGCTCAAGGTCATGCAAATCATTATGGCGAAAAACTATTTTTTCAGCATGACTATGACGAATACCCTTAATCATTGATGCATGATTTTTATCGTCACTTAGAAAAACAACATCAGGCAATCCTTCACCCAAAGCGCATAAACTGGCTTCATTGGCAGCATAGCCAGAGCTAAAAATAAGCCCTGCCTCTTTACCATGCAGATCGGCCACAACTGTTTCCAGCTTTACATGCTTGTTATGAGTACCAGAAATATTGCGGGTGCCGCCTGAACCCACTCCAAACTCATGGGCAGATTTACAGAAAGCTTCGATCACTTCCGCATGATGGCTCATACCTAAATAATCATTGCTACACCAAACAACGACTTTTTTCTTCAAATCATTGTTGTTCCATAAGGCATAAGGAGCTTCACCCACTAAACGCTCAAGATTGGTAAATACACGATACCGATTCTCTGCTTTAAGAGTCTGTAGTTTTTCTTTAAAAATATCATTATAGTTCATCATAACGGTTTTATAATGCCGCATTTTTAGGATAAAAGTACAGCCTGAATCATGTTAAATGATAATTTACTCTTCGAAGAACAAGCTCTAGCAGAGATACCTCAAGAAATACCAGTATTGAGCGTAACTGAACTCTCATATGCTCTCAAGCGTCACGTTGAAGGCCAATTTAATAAGGTACGCGTGCAAGGTGAAGTATCAGGATTAAAACGCCACACTTCAGGGCATTATTATTTTGCCCTCAAAGATCAGGATTCTGTATTGGATGGAGTTTGTTGGCGTGGCACATCTTTAGGCATTAATCTTGAAGAAGGACTCGAGATTATTGCCCAAGGCAGGCTTACAACATATCCAGGCCGGTCTAAATATCAAATTGTCGTAGAATCCGCCAAAGCTGCAGGACAAGGTGCGCTTTTAAAACTTTTAATGGAAAGAAAAGCCAAACTTGAAGCCGAAGGATTGTTTGCTCATAAAAAGCCTCTCCCACAATTTCCAAAACATATTGGTATTATAACCTCTCCGACTGGCGCTGTTATTAAAGATATTCTTCATCGCATTTCAGATCGCTATCCTTGCCGAGTAACCATCTGGCCTGTGTTGGTCCAAGGTCCAGGAGCAGCTGAACAAATAGCAACCGCCATTGATGACTTTAATAACCTGAATCCGGACATGCGCCCAGATGTTTTGATTGTTGCCCGGGGTGGTGGCAGCTTAGAAGACTTATGGGCATTTAATGAAGAAATCGTGGTCAGATCAGCTGCAAACAGTAGAATCCCTTTAGTATCCGCCGTTGGTCATGAAACGGATACGACATTAATTGATTTTGCCTCTGATCTAAGAGCACCTACCCCAACAGCAGCGGCTGAATTAGTTACACCTGTTTTAAGTCAGCTTTTGTATACATTACAACTTTTTGAAGAAAGAATTGGCTCTTTAATAAAGCGACAACTGCAAAATCACTTTACTCACCTAACAGGATTAAATCGTGGGCTTCCAGATCCAATTTTATTACTGGAAAATGCCTCATTGCGTTTAGATGATTGGAGCGATCGGTTTGCTTTATCCAGAATTAGTATCATCAATAACAAACTTAATCTTTTAGATAATTTAAGCCTTAGGCTCAAACATCCAGAACAAATCCTGCAACAAGCAACATCTTGTTTTGAACAGTTATCTCAAACCCTTTCTAATCTTTACGAACGTTTCTTTGAAAAGCTTGAGCAGAATCTAGGACTTTTAAATTTATGTCTAGAGCAAAATTCATATCAACGTGTTTTAGATAGAGGATTTTGTTGGATAGCCAGTGGAACAGCGATCATTAACTCAGCTAAAGCCTTGCGAGAAAATCAAAATCATCCTATTACTTTGCATTTTTCGGATGATCAGGTGAAGATTCAGCCGAAGGTCTTAGAGGAATAACGGCAACCTCTTGGCAGTCTTGGATCGTCACGCTGTAATCAGGGTGAGAAAAACTAGGTGATGCACTATTAATCCACGATGAAAAGACAAGAGAAATCACTGGTTGCTGTGGAACTCGCGGAACAGTTGAGGCTAATACAGGTTGATATCTGGTTTGCTGCACCCATGCTTCAATAAATGACCAATTAATCTCATAAGCAAGACCAACTTTCTTTTTAAAACACTCTCTCGGACGAATGATCAAATTACCATGCTTGATCGGTTTTAAAAGAGTGGTCTTTAAAGTCGTTGTTTGTCCTGTAATTTTATTTAAAACACGAATTGTGACTTCTTTTGTTGTTTGAGGAGTTTCATCGGTTTTAGAAGATTGAGGTTGAGCTTGACTATTACCCATTAAGCTAAACAATATTATTAAAAGATAGTTTAACTTACACATTTTTAACTCAACGCTTACTCAACTCATAAAATAATCGTAACATGAGGTTGTTAATTTGCCAATGTGGTGATTAGAGATCGATTACTTCATTTCCGCGCAGATAGCAATCCAGGAAAATGTATCCTCGGACTTGTTCCAAGGATCTTTTGGATATCTTACGACAAACTTTCAAGATAAGAACAACTTAAGCCCACTTAATATCCAAAGATGGTAACCTACTCATATCAAAGCAACAATAACTTAAAACATCGGACAATTTGTCTTTATCTTTACCAGGCCAATAACCTTTTAAGGTTGCTTCATGTTCAAAACCCAACCTTTCAGGAATTGCGATACTTTTTGGGTTTTCTGCATCACATTTAATTTCAACTTTGCGAGCTTGCATATGCTCAAAGGCATACCGCACTAGAGCATTGATACCTTCTGTCGCGTAACCTTGGCCTTGCCAACTTTCAGAAAGTAAATAACTAATCCCATAAAAAGGCACATACCAGTTCAGCTGAAAAGGTGGATATCCAAAACGTCCGATAATTATGTTTGTTTCTTTATGAATCACCAAAAAACGCATGTAGGTACGTGTTATCCACTCCGCATGATGAATCCGTGCTTCTTTTTCCAAGCCTTCAACAGTGTAAGGAAATACTGCAGGAAAATTCAACCATTTGACAAAACCTTCATAACCATCTTTTAAGGCTTTATATATGCCTTCTCCATCCCTTGCCCTAGGTGGACGGAGAATTAAGCGTGGCGTTTCAATGAAAGTTGGTAAATTAAGAAGAATAGGATCTGCTATTGGCATTTTTAACCTTTCTCTGTTCTTTTCTTACTTCTATTAACCCACCTTTTACTTTTTTTAAATAACATCCCCCACCGGTCGCACCAATAAAGTCAGGGGAGACAATCTTATAATAAAGATTTTTCAAACTCTTGTAAGGAAGCGGATAAGGATGACCACCTATTTCTAACAACAGTTTTGTTAAAATACGATAGGCAATTTCAGGATGAAGCTGTTTAAAGGATTCAAGTTTGATTAGGTTTTTTTCACTCATAACTCCTGTGACAACAAGATTCAAAGACCAAAAATCAGAATTCTGGATTGCCACGTTGCTTTGCTCCTCGCAATGACGAGATCTATCTGCCGTCATGGCGAGCGAAGCGTGGCGATCCAGTGTATTTTTTTGAGGTATTTTACCGCAAATGCTGCTGTTCCGGATCAAGTCCGAGGATGACATTATGATGTTCGAGAAAGCGATTTTAACTTGCTGCTCAATGTAGTCATCAGCCAAACGAAAACGCTCTATTGTCAAGCCAACATGATCTGCCGTTAGACCTTCTTTTTTTAAAATTGGCAAAAGATGTCGCCAGCGGATTCGCTCAAATTGAGTATTTAGATTGCTCGGATCTTGGATAAAGTCTTGTGAAAATCGCTCCAAAGTCTTTTTCAAACGATCAGAACTAATCGTCAAGAATGGACGGATAACCTTTAGATCACCCTCAACCAAACATGGCTGAATACAACAAAGTCCTTTTAAACCAGAACCTTTACTAAGGCGCATCATAAAAGTTTCCCATTGGTCTTCCAAATGATGAGCTGTCATTAATATATTGACTTTATGTTCCCTGCACCATTTCAATAACAGCTGATAACGAGCTTCTCGAGCTTTTTTTTGAATTGCCGAATTTACTTTTTCATGGTTCCATGTAAGCGTGTGATGCTCAATTCCTCTTTCGGTAAGCCAAGCATGAACTTGTGAAGCTTCCAATGCAGATTCAGGGCGAAGTTGATGATCCACTGTAAGTGCAATAACTTTTATTTCTCGCGCACTTGCCCATTCATGCATCAATAAAACAAGCGCCATACTGTCGCCTCCCCCTGAAACAGCGACAGCAACTGAACTTTTCAAAGAATAAGATTCGATGAATTTTGCAAATTCGTGTTGTAAAATGGGATTACCTTTCACGCCCTCGTCTAACATTACAAATGTAAGAATTTCTCAGCTTCTAAGGCAGCCATACATCCTTGGCCTGCCGCCGTGACAGCTTGGCGGAAAATTTTGTCTTGTACATCTCCTGCAGCAAACACACCTGGTATATTGGTTGCTGTGCTGCCAGGTTTGGCCAAAATATAGCCCTCATTGTCTGTGTCAATTTGGTCTTTAAACACTTCACTCATCGGTGTGTGACCAATGGCAACAAATAAACCGTCCACCTCAAGCTTGCTTTTTGCTCCAGTCTTTTGATTTAAAAGAGATAAACCTGTAACACTTCTTGGATTTTCTGTGCCCAAAATTTCATCAACAGATGTATCCCAAATTACTGATATTTTTGGATTTTTAAATAATCTGTCTTGAGCAATCTTTTCGGCCCTTAAAGTATCGCGCCTGTGAATTAAAGTTACATGTTCAGCAAAATTGGTTAAAAAGATGGCTTCTTCAACAGCGGTGTTTCCCCCACCAACAATGGCAACCTTTTTCCCTCTAAAGAAAAAACCGTCACAAGTGGCACAGGCTGAAACGCCAAATCCACGGAATTTCTCTTCGCTTTCAATTCCAAGCCATTTAGCTTGGGCACCCGTTGCGATTATAACTGTATCAGCTGTATAAAGAGTGCCACCTTCTGACCAACATTTAAATGGTCTTTGACTAAAATCAACCTTTGAAATAAGATCTTCAACCATTTCTGTACCAACATGCTCAGCTTGGGCACGCATTTCCTCCATCAGCCATGGCCCCTGTATGGTCTCTCTAAAGCCTGGATAGTTTTCAACATCCGTTGTAATAGTCAGCTGACCACCAGGTTGTAACCCCAACAATTGGATGGGTTTTAAATTTGCACGAGCCGCATAAATAGCAGCTGTATAGCCTGCTGGCCCACCACCAATAATAAGAACCTTGGTATGTTTTTGGTTAGATTGATCAGTCACGGATAATTCTGCTTATTTGTATTAAATTCTTTTTTTGAATATAACTTAGTATACAGTTTCTCACAAACTGAAAAGTACTTAATCTGCCGTAGCAGCATCCAAATCTTCTAGTACTTTAGATCTGTGATTCCAGGTCAATGCAAAGAAAGCAGCGCTTAAAACACCAGAAACAGCCACCATCAAAAAAGCGTAATCCCAGCCAGAATAATCAACAATTGCGCCAATACCAATACCAGTAACAGCAGTTCCTAAGTACCCAAATGTTCCGGTCAGTCCTGATGCAGCACCTGCAGCTTTTTTAGAAGCAAAGTCAGCGGCTGCAACCCCCACTAAAATCTGTGGGCCAGAAACTAAAAAGCCAATTCCAACCATACCAAGGAAATGTAACCAAACATATCCTTCTGGTACTTTCCATAAGAACACAACACACAATACAAGTAATAGCATAAAGACTGTACCAACCTGCCCTCTATGTCCTTGAAACATTTTATCGGAAAGATACCCAGCGACCACACCACCAAACATACCGGCTACATCGAATGCAGCAGCTTGCCAGCCAGCTAGATGTAGAGAACTTCCCTTAAATTCACGCAAAAAAGTCGGTGCCCAATTAAAAACAGCCATACGAACAATATATAAAAAGAAATTCGCAAAACACACATACCAAACAAGCTTGTTTTTCATGACTCTTTCAAACAAAATTTCTTTCATTGAAAGGTCTTCTTCTTCAATGTTTGAATTCGGATTTACAAGACCGTGATGTTCTTCAATTGAAGGAAGTCCTAATGATTGAGGTGTATCTCGCAAACGATTAAATAAAAATATCGCCAGAAGTAAGCATATAATCCCAGGCACATAAAACGCATAACGCCAACCAAAATGTTCAATTAAAAAGCCGGCTAATACTAAAATGGTAGCTCCACCGATTTGTTGAGATGTATTCCAAAGAGCCCATTTTGTTGCTAGTTCTTTTGGACTAAACCAATGAGTTAATAATCTTGCACACGGTGGCCATCCCATTGATTGAAAACACGAATTAAGAGTCCAAAAGATCATCAAAAAAGTTAAACTTGAACTTATACCAACAAACAGATTCATGACCGCTGACATGAATAAACCAAAAGTCATCAAATAACGCGCGTTAGAACGATCCCCAAGTAAACCGCTCAAACCTTTTCCAAATCCATAGACAATAGCCGCAACGGTGATGATGACACCTATTTGTGTTTTGCTGTACCCTAATTCGGACTGCATGGAAGGAATTGCCATTGTAAAGTTCTGACGAACAAGATAAAAACCTGCATATCCTATCATCATTGAATACATCATTCGTATTCGCCAGTAACGATAGGTTTTAGAGTTATTTTGCGCAGATTCAGAGGCTGCACAACCATCTATTGAGAGTGTATTTGTTACCATCTAATCGTACTTAACAATAAGCCCCTAAAGTAAATTGTATAAAATTTATGCTTCTATTGCACTCTTTTTTTATCATTAATTTGACTCTCTTTGTTTTATTGCTAAAAGCTCAAAATAATTTCTTATTACTAAAAGTATATTTCATTGTTAAGAAATCTAATTAAATGGAAAGCCTAGATCATGCTTCTAATGAGCGACGAAGAATATCAATATCATTTGAGAATTCTTTGTCTTTTTCACAGAATTCTTGAACTTTTCTAACCGAGTGCAAAACTGTAGTATGGTCGCGCCCACCAAACTTCCGCCCTATTTCTGGTAAAGATTTAGACGTCATAATCTTTGATAAATAGATCGCTACCTGTCTTGGCTTAGCAATGTTTTGCAAACGCCGACTTGATAAAAGATCAGAAATTTTAACATTGTAAAACTCACAAACTCTTTTTTGAATGTCTTCAATGGTCATACGACGATCATTCGATCGCAGAAGGTCTCTTAAGACTTCTTGCGTTGTATCTAAAGTAATATTGCGCCCAACTAACGTAGCATGGGCCACTATTCGATTAAGTGCCCCTTCTAATTCACGGATATTAGAGGTAATTTTAAAAGCTAAAAACTCCATGACATCTTTTGAAATTTTAACATCCATACAGTCTGCTTTTGCTTGTAAAATACCCAATCTTAATTCATACGTCGTTGGGTGAATATCAGCCACAAGTCCCCATCCTAACCTAGATTTTAGACGCTCTTCCATTTTTTCTAGATCAGCTGGTGATTTATCAGCAGAAATAATAACTTGACGATTATTGTCCACAAGGGCATTAAATGTATGAAAAAACTCTTCTTGAGTCGTGTCTTTTCCACTAATGAATTGCACATCATCAATCATTAAAACATCGACAGTGCGGAATTGCTCTTTAAAAGCTACTGTATCTTTGTAGCGAAGCGCTCGAATAAACTGATACATGAACTTTTCAGCTGACAGATAAATAACTTTTCGCGACGGATGAATTTTTTTGATATGCCAAGCGATTGCATGCATTAAGTGTGTTTTACCAAGACCAACTCCACCATAAAGAAAGAGAGGATTAAATAGTGGAGCTTCAGATTCAGCAACTCTAAGTGCTGCTGCGTAAGCAAGCTCATTTGGTTTCCCCACAACAAAGTTTTCAAAAGTAAAGCGACTGTCTAAAGCAGCACTCATATCTTCTCTGTTTTCATCAAACTCTTCGTTATCTTGAAGCTGAGGAGAAGTTGATTCATTTTCAACTAACTTGATCTTAGGTGGCGGAGAAATCTTAATTCCAATTTCAATTCGTGTCAGACTTGGCAATACTGAGGACCAATGAAAATGTAAACGCTCGCTATAATGAGCTAAAATCCAATCTTTCATAAAACGACTTGGCGCATTGAAATGAACACAATCATTTTCAACTGAAACTAATTCGAGTGGGCTAATCCAACTTTTAAACGCAGCATCTCCAAAATCCTGAGATAGCTTTACGCATATTTGCTGCCACTGATCCATCAAAAGAGGGTGCACCAACGGAGAAATCTGTTGTGTTATCATCTATCAAAGCTCCTTCTCAACAAATCACTCCCTCTTTCATTAGTTTTTTACTGGTATAACCTTGAAATCAAGTTTTTCAAGCTGAATAATAATCTCTTTATCATCTCCAACAGCTATGCGATGTGGTCCAGGGCTACTATATCTTGCGAACACCAACACACCCTCTCCTGTAACTTTCGAAGGGGTAATTGGTACGTTATCTAACCTTTGACCACGAATAATATCCCAACTAAAGACATCGATTTGACCTGCATTATCAGATTTAATCTGGTCAACTTTTTTAAAATAAGTATCGGCATCCATCTTAGACAAATCAGCCATCAAGTCAGGTTTATAAGGAATCACGATATTAACTGTTACTGGCGATGTATCATTCACATCGTCTGAAGCTTTAAAACTAACTTTTTCAAGCCAAACCTTTGCAGGCTGTAAACTAATTGCTGATTTTACAGCAGAAACAACGGCATCTCCACCACATCCAGCAAGCACAACTGAACAAAAAGCCAAAATATAAAATACTCTTTTTCCAACCATCAACAAGTCCTTTAATTAAAGCTATCAACTCTAGCAGCAAAATCTATATCTCGCTGACTTAATCCTTTACAATCGTGCGTTGTAAGGCGAATACTTAAACGATTATAAACATTAAACCATTCTGGGTGATGATCCAATTTCTCAGCCAACAAAGCAACTCTAGTCATAAATGCAAAAGCCTGAGAAAAATCTTTAAACAACCATTCTTTCTCAATCCCACTATTATTTTCTGTTAGTTTCCACCCATTAAGATGAGAAACTGCAGAAAAAATTTCATTTTCTTTTAGCCTTTCGACCATTTGTTAACCTTTTTTATCTACATTAAGAGTAAATGAGAACCAAATATATATAAAACTGCAATTTTTGTGAACTAATTGCAAGAGAAACTAAAGACTCTAACAAAGGAAAAAAGAAGATGAAATCATTTTCCACTATCACAACGACTACAACATCAGCAGCAATTGACTTGCCTGATCTAACAGACTTTTATGTTTTGGCACAAAAAACACTGGAGAGTCTACCAGAAAAATTTAAAAAGCCCACAAAATCTTTAATCGTTAGAGTTGAAAATTATGCCAATCATGAAACTCTTTTAAGTCTCAAATTAGACGACAAATATGATCTTTTAGGTTTATATCGTGGTATCCCAGTTCCAACTAAAGCGACAAAAGCTGCATTTTTAATGCCTGATGTTATTTATCTTTATCGATGCCCTTTAATTCGATATTCATTAGAAAATCAAGAAGCACTCGCAAGCTTAGTCCATCATGTCATGATTCATGAAATTGGCCATCACTTTGGCTTTAATGATTATGATTTAAGCTGGGTAGAACAAAGGTAAAGTCTGCTTATGGTCAGAGAAGTGAAAAGTTTTAGAGTTTGCAAGAAGGCTTTATGGGAATAAAAGATCGAGGACATAGAAGCGGGCTTTATGGGGCCCGCCACCGAACCCAAAAGAAAGCGCCCGCCCCGCCTCCACCACGACAAAATCCTACCTCAGCTCTTTTTATCACTTTTAAAAAGCTTACAAAGTTCCAATCCCTTTTATGGATTCCAACCCACAAAAAGGCAGTCTATAATCCAGATACGCGCGTATCCAAATTATTGATCACAGCAGACTCTAGCCAATATATGGGCCAGAGCGACTTATTTACAGCCAATTTCGAACCCGACCAACTCAGGTTTAACTAACCGCCAATGATTAATATAATCTCAAATTGTTAATTTAAGATTAAAAAATTAACATAAATAGAAATAATATTATAATAATCAAGATGTTTGAAATCCAAGATTAAGATCAAATAACCTTCTCACTTAATTTGTTTAATTCCGTACGAACTCATTGGTTATCTATTTTACCCTTGCAAAATCAAAGAAATTTGATAATGTACATAGGTAACTATTCAATGGGGTATAGCCAAGTGGTAAGGCAGCGGTTTTTGGTACCGCCATCCCTAGGTTCGAATCCTAGTACCCCAGCCAACTCTCATCATTTTAGTTCACCTCTTCAGATTATATGCGTACATGTAATATTATGTGCAAATAATCCAAAAATCCCACCCCCACTAGACAAAACACCAGCACTTCCTTACAAATAGATACATAATAACTAACAGAAATTGTAAACGATGCGTCTCTCTCAATATTTTCTACCAACTCTTAAGGAAATCCCTGCAGAGGCGCAAATTGCCTCACACCGTTTAATGCTGCGAGCTGGGATGATCAACCAAACAACAGCCGGTATTTATTCTTGGCTGCCGTTGGGGTTGCGTGTGTTGCAAAAGATTGAAAAGATTGTCGCCGAAGAACAAGACCGTATTGGTTGCCACCGTGTATTAATGCCAACACTTCAGCCTGCAAGTTTATGGCAAGAAAGTGGGCGTTATGATGACTATGGTAAAGAAATGCTCCGCATCAAAGATCGCCATGATCGTGATATGCTTTATGGGCCAACCAATGAAGAAGTGATCACGGACATTGTTCGTCAATATGTTAAAAGTTATCGCCAATTGCCTCAAACTTTGTACCAAATTGGTTGGAAATTCCGCGATGAAATCCGCCCTCGTTTTGGTGTGATGCGTGGTCGTGAGTTTTTCATGAAAGATGGCTATTCTTTTGATTTAACTTACGAAGCAGCAAAAGAGACTTATAAAAGGATTTATGAAAGTTATCTTTTAACCTTCCGCCGGATGGGCTTAACGGCAATTCCGGTTCAAGCTGATTCAGGGGCAATTGGGGGCGATTTAAGTCACGAATTCCAGATTGTGGCCCCAACAGGCGAGAGCACAATCTATTACGATGCAGCTTATGACTCACTCACAAAAGAAGAAATGACTTGGGATCGTGTGCATGGTCTTTATGCTGCCGCTGATGAAAAACATGATCCCGCTAAATGTCCGATTTCAGAAGATAGAATTAGAACAGCCAGAGGTATTGAAATAGGCCATATATTCTATTTCGGTACAAAATATTCAAAAGCCATGAATTTAACAGTAACAGGACCAAATGGAGAATCTATCATTCCAGAGATGGGGTCTTATGGTATTGGTGTTTCAAGATTGGTTGGGGCTATTATTGAGGCCAATCATGATGATAATGGCATTATATGGCCTGATCCAGTGGCACCATTTCAGATTGGCTTGATTAATGCAAAGTCAGGTGATCCAAAATTAGATGCTATAGCCAATGATTTATATCAAACTCTGACCAAACAAGGCTTTGAAGTTTTATATGATGACCGTGATGAAAGACCAGGCGTTAAGTTTTCTAATATGGATTTAATTGGTATACCAACTCAAATTATCATGGGTAATAGAACTTTAGAGCAGGGGACTGTTGAAATTAAAAATCGCCGCACGGGTGAGCGCACAGATATGTCGATTGAGGCTTGGTTGAACAAGATGGCATCTAAATAGTATGATGTTCTCACGTTTCGAACGACTTATTGCTTACAGGTATTTAAGGTCCCCCAGGCAAGAAGGGTTTATCTCAGTCATTGCTGGCTTTTCCTTTTTGGGAATTGCTCTTGGTGTGGCCACATTGATCATTGTTATGTCGGTGATGAATGGTTTTCGAGAAGAACTCTTAACTCGTATCATTGGTATGCGGGGGCACATTGTTGTCCATGGTATCCAAGCCCCTATCCATGATTATAAACCCATGACAGACTTGGTTCGCCAAATTCCAGGCGTTGAAGCAGCTTACTCTATTGTCGAACGCCAAGCCATTATCACTTTTAAATCACAAGCGCGTGGTGTCTCCGTTCATGGAATTGAGCAGGGTGATTTGAGTAAACGGGCCATTATTGCAACAAACATCAAAGCCGGTTCTATCGATGATTTTAAAGAAGACAGTCTTTTGATAGGCAGACGTCTGGCGGATCAAATGCATTTATGTGTGGGTGATCGACTTGTTATGTTAACACCCGAAGGGAATGTGACAGCTTTTGGCACTGTGCCTCGGCAAAAATCTTTTACCGTTAAAGGCATCTTCGAAGTTGGCATGCATGAATATGACAAAAACGTTGTGTTTATGCCTTTAGATACAGCGCAAGCTTTGTTTAAACTTCCTGATCAAATTAGCCATATTGAGATCTTCGCTAAACATCCTGAACTGGCCACACAACTGACTTATGTTGTGCAAAAGACACTTGGAAATTCAGTAGAAGCTTTGGATTGGCAACATGGGGATTCGCAAATTTTCCATGCCGTTCAGGTTGAAAGAAATGTGATGTTTTTAATCCTAACGCTGATTATCTTGATAGCATCATTCAATATTGTTTCCAGTTTGATTATGTTGGTAAAAGACAAAACAAAAGACATCGCTATTTTAAGAACGATGGGGGCAGGGCGTTACTCCATGATGCGGGTGTTCTTTTTAACAGGTGCGACCATTGGAGTTGTTGGTACATTTGTTGGTGTGGCTTTAGGTCTAAGCTTTTCTTTGAACATTGAAAGTATTCGGCAATTTTTACAAAGCCTAACAGGGACAGAGCTATTTAGTGAAGAAATCTATTTTCTCTCCCAATTGCCAGCCAAAGTTGATTGGGGTGAAGTCATTTCAGTTGTTGTTATGGCTTTGTTCTTATCCTTCTTAGCAACTCTTTACCCTGCTTGGCGTGCGGCAAGGCTAGACCCAGTTGAAGCCTTAAGATTTTAACCTTCTGGGGTTAAATATCCTTATGGCTTTGTTTTTATCCTAAATTCTTAATCTATCTTCTTGAACATGTATTTTAGTTAATGTATATATATACTATATCGTGAATTTAGTGCAAAGAACGATTTTATGAAGGTTTCTAAAGACGAACTCATTGCAATTTTGGCGCAATTCAATCCCTGGTGGCGTGGTGAAAGTATTCCCGATTTGCCTGCATGGCGGCGGGCGGCTCATAAAGAAATCTCCTCTTGGATTATGAATCCTCCAACACATCGAGCACTTATGATTTCAGGGGCTCGCCAAGTCGGAAAAACAACCCTGATTTTGCAAATTATAGACGACCTCATTAGACAGAATAAAATTCCTACTGCAAATATCCTTTATGCCACATTTGATCATCCCATATTAAAATTGGCTGGAATTGAATCTGTTCTTGAAGCCTGGCGAGAGCGTGAACCAAAGCAAGATGGGCCAGAATTTATATTTCTTGATGAAGCCCAATTTATCCGTGATTGGGGAACTTGGGTCAAACATCAAGTTGATTTTGCCAAACAAAGACAAATTGTCTTTACCGGCTCTGCTATGCCTTTATTACAAGCAGACCAAGAATCAGGCGTAGGACGTTGGCATACAATTCGTCTCAGTACTTTATCATTCTTTGAATATATACAGCTCAAAAAGCTTGAATTACCTTCTCTTCCCAAGCTCCGTTCATTAAAAGAGATTTTTGACTGGGGTAATTCAGAATTTTACAGAGTTAGTGAAATTGCTGCTCCTTATGCAGGACACTTTAATGAATACTTGGTCAGAGGTGGTTTTCCCCAAACTGCTTTGCTAGAGACAGTTACTCAATCTCAGCGGCTTTTAAGAGAAGATATCATTGATAAAGCCTTAAAAAGAGATATGACAGCTTTATTTGGGATAAGGCGGGTGCTTGATCTTGAACAAACCTTCTTATATTTATGCATGCACGATAGTGGTCTTCTTGACATGGTAGCTTTATGTAACAATCTAAGCGTTAAACGCCCCACAGCACAAAACTTTATTGAACTTTTAGAAGCTACATACCTTATCTATAGGCTACCTCCTTTTGGTTACGGTAAAGACGTATTGCGTGCTCGTTATAAAATCTATCTAGCCGATGCTGCAATTGCTCCTGCTGTTTTGTTAAAAGGCAAAAGTATCTTAGATGACCCGATTGCTCTTGACGTTTCTGCTGAAACAGCAGTGTTTAAGCATCTTTTTACACGATACTACCAACAAAACGTGCGTTTTACGTATTGGCGAGGAAAGAAAGATTGGGAAGTTGATATCGTAGCAGAGGTTGAAGGCCAAATCATACCTTTTGAAGTTAAATATAGATCTCAACATACCGAAACCAAAGATCTCCAGGGAATGCTTGACCTTTGTCAGCAAAAAAATTTGGATAGGGGGTATGTGATCACTAAATCAATAAATGACTTTAGTTTGATAGAAGATTTTCAAGACATCAAGACACGAGTATTACGACTTCCTGCGGCATTACTATGTTACTGGATGGGTGAAGCTGAATTAACCCCCTTAGAGAAAGATTGAGAGAATCTTAAAGTATACTCTAAAGTATGGCTAGACTCATATATAGCAAGAGCACTATAAAATAAGCATGGGTTCACCGTCATGGCGAACAACGAAGTTGTGTGGCCATCCAGAAAATACACTAGATCACCACACCCCTGACGGGGCTCGTGATGACGGCGGTTGTAATCATTTTATAGTTCTCTTGCTATATTTTAATCGTTTAATCCCGAATTCACGTTTTAAGGAAATGGTGGCTTAAGTGTTGTAATAAGGTATGTTGATTTTTCAATGCCCTTTAATAGATGTGCAATTTGAGCTTCGTAGTGTTGGGATTTTTCTTTTTGTCCTGTTTCTTTTTCTAATTCTTCAAGGTGCTTAAAGACACTAATTTTTAAGTGAATATCTTCTAGTTCTTCAAGAATTTTTAAAACTCTTTGATAGGTTTCTCTTGCTTTATCATAATTTTTTTGTAGGGTTTCAATTTGTCCCAGAGTAATTAATACACCTACTAACTGTCGGTTGTTGTTAACACTTTTAGATATGCCCTCTGCTTGATTTAAAAGAATGTATGCCTTCTGGTACCGTCCTTGTAAGGCTTCTAAGTATGACATTTCTTGCAAAATTGGACTTTCATAAAAGGAATTCTCGCTAAAACGTAAAAGATTTAAAGCGCGATCATAGGCTGTGCTTGCTTGATTATAATGCTTTGTGTCTCTTTCTAAATTTCCAATCATAACCCATGCTTGTATTTGATTGAAAATGTCACCTAGTTGATTAAATAATTGTAATGCTTTCTTCAGATATGAATGTGCTTCCTCAATATTATTAATTTTTCTTTGTAAATCAGCATATCTTAAATATGTTTTTGCTTCTTCACGCTGATTACCTATTTCTTTGCAAACTTGTAAGGCTTGCTGATAATATTGTTCAGCTAAACTGTTATTCTCAAGTTTAGCCTCTAGAACACCCATGGCACGAATAACTTTTAGTTTATTACGAGGATCAGACATTTCTTGAAACACACTTAACGCTTGTTGGTAATATGTTCTTGCCTGTTTGAAGTAACCTTGCATTGACGACAAATGTCCTAACCCTTTTAAAACTTTTGCTTGCCCTGCTTTGTCATTAAGGGTCTGATAAATCTTCAATGCTTCTGCATAAAAATTCTGAGAACTATTATAATTGTCTAACATGAACTCTATTGTGGCTAGAGCAAGGAGAGATCGTGCTTCTTCGCTTTTATCCTTTATATGTTTGGCAATTTCAAGAGATTTTTCAAAGGCACTCCTTGCTTCAAGCAATTTATAACTTGAGCTTTCTATTTTGCCGAGCACTCTAATAACCTCTGCTTCTCCACGTTGGTATTTTATTTTTTTGAAAAGAGATAAGGATTGCTCACAAGAATTACGAGCTTGTCCATTACTTCCCAATGACATTTCTAATTTGCATATTCCAAGGAGAGCTTTACCTTCTGCTTGAGCATCTCCAATTTGTTTGGCAATCAAAAAGCATTCTTCAAAAGCTGATCGGGTTTTGTCGTATTGACTTTGACGCAAGTACATTTCACCGATTCCATATAGAGCTCTTGTTTGGCCACGTAGATACCCAATCTTACGGAATAGTTCTAAGGAATGATCATAAAGTGCTTTTGCATTATTATATTGTCCTTGACTTAAGTTTAAATCACCCAATCCAAGTAGGGCACGAGCTTCACCGCTTGGATATTTTGCTTCTCTTGATAAGACAAGTGCTTTTTCAAAGTCAGCTTCTGCTTTTTTATAGTCTCCATGTATACTGCTAAGACCTGCCATAGCTTGAAGACTTATTGATTGAGAAGTCATTTCCTCAACTTTTTTGAAAAGATTATAAGCTTCTTCATAATAACTATAGGCTTGTTCTGAGGCGCCTTCTTTATAGGCTAAAGCCCCTAATCCACTTAGTGCATGTCCTTCTGTCCAGGCATCTGCATGCTCCTTTGCTAAAATTGCGGATTCTTCAAAGAAAGAACGAGATATTTCATTATTCCCTCTAATAAGTTCAATAAAACCTTTTTCAGCTAAAACTTTGCTTTGATATTCTTTGTCTCCTAATTTTTTGAAAATAGCATAAGCCTGATCAAGAAGCTCTCTACTTTCATCATATGCACTTACATGGCTCTCTAATAAGCCTAATCCATATAATGTTTTTGCTTTACCAAGATTATCTGAGATCTCAGAAAATCCTTCTAAAGAGCGCATATAGAAGGCCCGTGATTCATCAATATTTCCGATAATTCTTTTGATGTTAGCAAGTCCTATATATGCATTTGAAGTAATACGCTTGCTTTTCATCTGTTTTCCAAGCTCAAGTGCTCGGTTAAAGTTTTTTTCAGATTCTTCGTAGTAGTTTGTATAATAGTTTAAAATACCAAGACCAAGTTGTGCATCAGCTTCGATTCTTTCAAAATTAATGACTTTTGCTGTTGTCAAAGCTTGGTGATAAGCTGATCGAGCTCCTTGAAAATCTCTAAGTTTCAATTTGAGAGCGCCGATTTCATTCCAAATCTTACATTCAGCTTGTGGTGCTTTAATTGTCTGACACAAAATGAGAGCATGTTCTAGAGCTTTCCATGCATTGTCAAATGCACCTAAGTATCTTTCAACCATACCTATTTTATATAAAGTACGTATTTCTTCAATTAATGCACCAATTTTCTTGAAAAAATTCAATGATTCTTCGAAAATTTCACGTGCTTTTTGATTATTACCTATCGTAAACTCTAATCCACCTAAGCCAATCATGGCTTTGGCTAATCCTCTTTGATCATTAACTCCTTTAAAAAGATTAATACACTGCTCGTAGACAGTTCGTGCTTGATCATAATGACCAACCTTAACTTCAATATCGCCAATACTTCTTAAAACTTTTGCTTCACCACGTTTGTCACCAACTTGTTTAAAAAAAGTAAGACTTTTCTCAAAAGCTTTTCTGGCTTCTTGATAGTTTTCTTGAGACCCAAAGATATGTCCAATACCACTTAAAACGTATGCTTCTCCCCTGCGATCTTCAATTTTTTGAAATATTTCTAAAGCTTGTGAATATAATTCTTGAGCTCTTTTTAAAGATCTAAATATTCTTTCTATATAAGCCATAGATCTCAAAACTTGTGCTTTTCTTTTTTCATCTTTTATGTTTGTAAAAAGGGATAAAGCCAACTGATAGTGAGTGTCAGCTTCTTCAACATATCCTAAATGGTATTTTTCATGAGCAATTTCTTTGTGAGTTAAAGCTTCTCCTTCTATGTCTCCAAGTTTTTTGAATATTTCTAAGCAAGTCATAAACTTTTGGAGCGCTTCTTCTGAATGACACATTAAACTATCGATAGAGCCGATTCTAAGTATCGTATATGCCTCTGCAATTGTTTCATTAGCTTTTTTAAAAGCAATTAAAGCTTGATTATAATTAGAAAGTGCATTTTCTGGTTTGTCTTCTACTCTTTGTTTTTCAGCAAACCCAAATAATCTTTGCCCTTCAAGACTTTCTTCTGTTTCTTTTTTAATAGGCACTGTGAATAATTCAATCTCAGGTTGTGTGTCAGTTAGATGATTATCGATAGTTGTCTCAGTATTTGATGAACTCGAAAAGATAGAAGAAGATATAGTGTCTGTTTTTGCTTCAATTCCCAAAAAAGCTTTTTGGAAACCAATGGCAACAAATGTTGCTATTAAAATATGAAGTAAGCCAATTGAAAGAAGATGTTTTTTCGAAAGATGTTTCCATGTGAATGTAATAATAAGACAAAATGCCAAAAAGACATTAAGGAAGATAAATGCTAAATAGGGATATGTATTTATATAACCTAGGGCTAAGTGCAACATAATATTCTTATTAATCTATTACAATCATCTAGGGCTCTCAAAATAGCATTCCAAACAGAAAAATCAATAAATTTTATTAAAAAACATAAGCAACCATGTAGGTAAATGATATTATTTATGATTTTTTGTATTGAGACAAAATTTTGTAAAAAATGAAGAGAAGAATTATATTTCAATTGTATAATACTAGTACAGTTGAAATTTCAGATCAGAATGTTGTTGCTTAAGAAAAATGCCATTGGTATTTCTAATTAAGTTGGCTTGATATTGATGTCACAAATTATTTAAGGACAAGAAATGGATCCTTCCGTATTAAATTACAGAGTTGGGGTTTTAGATAAGCTTTCTTCAATTTTTGAGCCGTTATCAAGCGAATTGTCTATAAATGCTTTTGGTTATCGGCTTTTTTTTCCAAATGGTAAAAGCTTTGGCATTTGTTCTAATAATGACTGGAATATATTTTTTGAAAGCCAGTTTTTACCACAAAACGACCACATCTCTCGATATGAAGAAGAAGTAAGTCAAGCTCTAAGAAAAGGAAAGTATTTTTATGCGAGAATTGGTACACCTGATCCAAATGATCGTTTCAGCTTGATGCTTTATGAGTTTGATATTTGGAACTCATTTTGTTTGTATTATAAGAATTCAAATACTGTTGATGGGTTTTATTTTACATCATCAAGAGAAAACAAAGAAATAATCAATTTTTATCTGAATAATATTAAACTGTTAGAACGGTATTCTTCGTATTTTAAAGAAAAATTCTCAGAAGCAACAACTTTAAAAGATTTGGTAAACTTATCAGAACCAATATTTAGTTCAGATGTTTTTGCTAAACAGAATTTTAATGACGAAAATGAAGAAATTAAAATAAAGAATTTTTCTCAATCTTTACCACTCAATAAGCTTGTTATGAATAAAGAGGGGCAATCCATTGTTCTTTCTAAAAGAGAAGCAGAGTGTCTTTGTTATATGGCTTTCGGAAAGACCATGAAAGAAATTGCTTCTTGTTTGAATTTATCTCCACGTACTGTTGAGTTTTATGTAGATAATATGAAGAAAAAAACAGGACTTTGCAGCAAGTCACAGCTTTTAAATATGTTTTTTAATAATTTGACTGAATGGCCTGTTATGGATGTTAAATAACCAAAAAGTAAAATTGCTTTACATAATTTTTTTAATAGTGGCTTTGTTAAAGATGGTTAATGCGGCTGAAATACTGGATAGAGGAATATATTTGCCTTTAAGTGATACTCCCTTTGGGGTAAGGGCGACAAATGCTGCTTTAGATACATTGATGCCAAGAGAGATGCCATGCCTAGACTCTAAGAGTAAAAGACCTACGTTAAATAGGTATGGGTTTGAAACTACTTTAAGTGATCGTTTTTCAGAAGATTGGGTGAAAAAGGCTCTCTTTTATGCAGAGCTAGGTCTTCCGTCAGTAGAAATAGGGGCTGCTTATGGACAGACTGCTACTTTGCCAGCTTTAGCTGCAGGCGCAACTATTGTTGCTAATGATATATGTCCCGAACACCTGTTATTATTAAGGGAACAAGTCCCTGTAGATCGAAGGAGTAGGCTTATTCTCAACACAGAACCTTTTCCAGATATAAGTTTTGAAGCAGGATCCGTTGGTTCTTTTCTTCTTAGAAGTGTGATGCACTTTTTAGCTCCACCTGAAATGGAGAGAGGAATTACAAATATATATCGTTGGCTTGTTCCGGGGGGTGAGGTCACTATTAGTATTATGAGTCCATTCCATTACATATTGAAAGATTTTCTCTCTGAATATGAAAAAAGGTGGAGTACTGGTAATCTTTGGCCAGGAGAAATAAATGATATGCGTACATATAATCCTGGTGAAGCAGATGCTATTCCTGAATATTTACATGTAATGGATGGCAGACCCTTAATTAGAATTTTGGAGGCAGTAGGATTTAAGATAGAGAAAGAAGGCTTTTTTGGTTTTCCTCATTCTAGAGCTAAAGATCCTGAAGGAAAAGCGTACTTTGGGATAAGAGCCGTCAAGCCTAAATCGGTTAAAACAGAATGACAAACTTTGAGGAAAGAAAACTACCAGTCAGAGTTGTTCTTTCTTCAATGTTTGGAGGGATTTTAGAATTTTATGATTTTACAATCTATGGATTTTTAGCCCCCCAAATTGTTCCTTTGTTTTTTCCTGTTCAAGACTATATAGCATCATTGATATTGGGTTACGGAGTATTTTCTGTTGGTTTTTTAGTTCGCCCTTTAGGTTCTATTCTTTTTGGTCATTTTGGTGATATTTACGGCAGAAAAACAGCTTTGTGTGCCTCAATATTGCTCATGGCATTTTCAACTTTTTTTATGGGTATTTTGCCAACTTATGAAACAGTTGGGATTTATGCAGCTGTTGCTATTTTATTGGCGCGTGTTTTGCAGGGTTTGTCAGCAGGTGGTGAATATTCGGGTGGTATTATTTTTGCTGTTGAACACTCGGCACCTAATTTAAGAGGGTTTGCCGGAAGTTTGGTTGTGGCAGGATGCATGGGTGGGGTCTTTTTAGGTTCATTGACAGCTTTTATATTCACAATGCCGTCAATGCCCATTTGGTCTTGGCGCATCCCTTTTATGATTGGTCTTGTTATTTCTTTAATAGGTTTTTATATAAGAAAAAATGCTGATGAGACCCCAGATTTTAAAAGTTTACATAAAAAAGAGAGAACACCATTATTAGCCGGTATAAAAAAGTCTCCTAAGGAATGTTTTGCGGCTTTTGGTATTGCGGGTTGTTCAGGGATGACTTTATATTTTATTTCTGTGTATATGCCTTCTTATTTGAAAACTATATCAAACATTTCGGCAACAACACCTAAATTATTTTCAACTTTATGTACATGCACAATGATGCTTTTTATTCCTGTTTTCGGGTATGTGTCTGATTTTATAAAACGGGATAAAATGATGAAATTTGGGACAGCGGTTTTAGCATTTTACGCTTTTCCACTTTTTTATTTAATTAACATTGGCAATGATTTTACCATCTTGGCTGCAGGTTTTGCTTTTTCCTTTACTATTGCTATTTTTATGGGAGCAATGAACACTTACTTAATTGAACTGTTTGCAACATCGGAACGTTACAGTTGTTCTGCTGTTTTTTATAGTCTGGGCATGGGGATTTTGGGGGGAACAGCACCTATGGTTGCCTCAATTCTTTCCTATTATTCAGCAGATGGTTTATTGCTGGCAGGATATGTCATAATGGCTTGTGTGCTTGGGTATAGTGCTGTTTTTGTGGCTTCACGAAATAAAAATCAATTAATCCAATCATTTCTTGATGCAGCTTAGATTTATGAGCGGGTCTGAATTATTATTGTGTCAATTTTTGTATTTGACATGAATTAAAAAAAATTGTCTATACTTAAGAATATTCTTTTGAAAAAATGTATTTTCCTTATGTTAAAATCCAAAATTTTCGTTATTCGTGTCTTATTATTAATGGTTTTACTGTGCATCGCTTTAAATTATGGTTTTGCTGCAGAAGAAGGTCCAGAGTTGGCTGCTGCTCAAAAAATTCAGAGATGGTATAGAGCAAACAAAAAGCAATTTGAAGATGCTGGCCTTGAAAGAGTTGTGAGTGCTTCTAACAAGCAGTATGAGGCAATCAAACCTACAGAGGCTATGGCTGAAGCCTTTGTAACAGAAAATTTGGTAAATTTAGATTCACCAGATCCAAGAGTGTATTTACGTTCTTTTGTATTGTTGGCTTGCTTTATGAATGAAGAGCGTTCAAGCCCTTATCTTTTAAGAATTAAAGATAAATTAGTTAGCTTAAGAGAGCAGGATGAGTTTCCTTTAAAGCGTGATGCTGCAAAATTACTAGATATTTTTGACTTATGTGAAATGTTAGAAAAAAGTGCTGGGGTTGGGCAAATAACCTTAAGGGAAGAATTAAAACGAGATTTTGACGTTTTAAGTGAAAGTGAATTTTATTTTATTCGTGCTTCATTATATCGAAATGTTGGAGAGATTTCAACTGAAACAGGGGCTATGGATGAAGCTATAGATTATTTTAATAGGGGACTCCAATTACCCAAAAGATACCATTCTTCGTTTCATAAAGCTTTTGCCAGAATGTATCAGAAGGCAGCTGAATGTGCAGAGGGGGTTGATAAAGACGAGTTTTACTGTAAGGCTGAAAAAAGCTGGTTGAAAGTAATTCATACGGCACGAACAAAAGCTCAAAAAACTAAAGCTGAAATGAAATTGTTGAAATTTTATTTGAACCCAAATTTATTGGAAAATAAAGTGGCGGTCGTATTAAGATCCTGCGAAGAGTTAGCCGCTCGTCCTGGTATAGAGAGATATATCGACCCTAATGATATTAAGATTTTAAAACTTAAAGCTTTAGTCAATGGTTCTGGAGAAATTCGTGATTATGACTCTGTCTTAGAAGGAATTTCTGGTTTATGGGGCAGAAAGGAAAGATTATCCAAAACGCAAGTTTGGGATGTTTGGGGATTATTTAGAGATCTGACAAGGTCTAGAAAAAACACAAAACCTGAAATGGCAAATATTGGCGAGGATATTCTAAAAACTCCAGACCTAGTAGACGCTAGGGCTATACCTCATGTTACTCGTGAGCTTGCAAGTTTATATGCAGAAGGGCCAGAAGATTTAAGGGATAACGAGAGGGCCATTCAACTATTTAATAAGCTCACTAAAGATAAAAATGATGACCAAACAAGAGCGTTAGCTGCAGAGGGTTATGTAAACTTGATATTATATGGAAATGTAAAAACCAAGGATTGGTCAAAGGCTTTGGAATTGTCTAAATGGCTGTATGAGCATGCATCATCAAAAGAAAGAGCGTTAGAATTTAAGGCTGAAATTTTTGGTAACGAAGATTCGCCTTATAAAGATCGTGCTAAGCAAATTAGAGTTCTAGAAGACCTTGTGCGCTTACCGGGTATTCAAGAATTTATAAAAATAGAAGCTATGCGTAAACTTTGTGATGCTTATGTGGAAACAGAAGGTAACGAAGAAAGAGTATTAGAGCTAGCTGAACAATTGGTCATTTATTATCCACACGCTCATATTTGTCATTATACTACGTCTGTAAAGTTAGCAAATTACCTAAAGGTCCCCCAGAATGAAAAGCAAAGAGAAGCGGCTATTAAATTTAACCATATGGTTATTCGTTCTCGGTATGCGGATGTGGATCACATAAAGACTTCAGGTGGGAATTTGTTGGCTTTGTATTACCCAAAGCCAGTTGCAGATGGTGATATGGATTTGTCAGAGGGTGATCCTATGCGGGAATATTTAATAAAAAGTGCAGGTGCAGTTTTTATGGAAATGTGGAGGGCTGTTCCACAGCATGGAAGGGTCGTTATACAGTCTGAATTCAATGCGTTTTTTGTGAACTTGACTAATGAAGAACAAGACTTGATGCGCGAAATTTATACACGATTAGATCCTGAGCATCCACCTGTTGATCAACTAATGCCAAGAGGGCATTTACAGCCGATGGTTTTGAATTATGGTTAAGCAACATTATACATGGTGATAGCTTGTGTCTACTATTTTTGTATAGCAAGACTCATATAAAATCGTGATAATTATCTCCTTCATTTAGTCTCCCTCCGACTTGATCGGAGGGCCTCTGGATCCTATGGTCGAGCCATAGGAAAACTCCAGTGCTTATTTTTATAATGGCACCAATCGTTATTATTTTATGTCTAGCTATAACAGCGAAGAGTAGAAGTCGAACGTAGCTATATCATTTAACCTTAGTCAGATATTCCTTCTGGGCTAAATCCTGTTTTTAATATGATTTCTTTTAGCCATTTTTTATATCCAATTCCGTATTCTTTAGCACGAAAATAACCACCTATAACACGGCCATCCATTAAAACCTCAAAATGAGAAGATTTGGAATTTTCTCTAACTGAAACACCCTTTATTCGTTTTAAAGTGCTTTCCCATTCATCACCATTTATAGTTTTAATTTGGTGGCTAAATAGTTTATCACGTAACCAATTTTCTACTTTTGCGAATCTTGATGTTTCCTTTGTCGCTGGGGGCGATGCAAGTGGAGGTTGTAATGGTGGTTTAAAGGCACCTTGTTTTTCGATTGTGGCAGCTTCAATCGTTGTAATAGGTTTTGTATCAGATACGGCTTTACTTTCTGCCTTTCTAATAGCATCAACTGCGGGATGCTCGGCACTCATTGCTTGTCGGGCATTCTCACTCGTACTCACTACAGTTTTAAGAGCTGGACGTCTTTTCAAAAATTCTGGGTATGGAAGTGAGTACTCTATTTGAAAAGTAGCAGCAAATCTATTGACATCAGCAAAATCCGGTTCTTTTGGGTATTGGTTTGCCTCAAAGCGTGTCAATATAAATCTTTTAAAAGACTTGTACATTGTACTGTAAGTGGGGGCCCTCATAAAAGGACCTACGACTTTTAGCGTATCAAGTCCGACTTCAGCTTCTAAGTATCCATACTCTTCAACATAATCTCTGATTAAAGCGTAATCTGGTACATCATGATAGGGTGTATAACCTGGTACCTGAATGCCAAGCGTAAAATCAAGAGCCCAAGGAACCTCTGTATCTCCTTGCAAATAAGCAAACAAACTAGGCTGTGCACATATTTTATGTTTTGTATTTGCGTTCAGTTGACTTGGATCACCAATTCTTTCAAAAACAGCTTTTATTAATTGATGAAGGCAAAAGCTTTTGGACATATTTGTTTCGTAACTGATAGCACTGTATAGGTGTGTGTTTTCAGTGTAGAACTTCACTCTATCTTCAGAGAGAGGAGCAAGTTCAACGTAACCTGAACCAGATTGTTGGGCTTTATCAATTACTTTTTTTCTAGTCTTTATGTATCTCATTCTATATAAAAGCAAATCATCTAAAAGTTGTGCTAGAGAAGAAGGATCTATTTTGGATAAAAAGCCTTTAACAGCAGATTCTTGACCATCTAACATTGTTGTTGTTCTGCGGAAAAGACTATCTCCAAGCTCAGTTTTGCACTTTTCAGCTTCAAAACGTTGTTGTTCAATAGTAATTAGCCAATGCTTTGTGATCTCTTGCAATTCTCTTAAAGATGGGTCTACATGTTCTGATACTCGGAGTCCAAACTGGACTGGAGTCACTTGAAAGTTATCAGCATCTAGAGGTTCTTCCATCGAGAGAAGTGAACTAATTTGTAATATAAAGCAAATAGCTGTTATTAGTAATTTCATTTTTGTAGCTGATATTTAAATATTAATTATTCTTTAGGTATTACTATTGTTAACAACATAATCATTACATAAGTTATGTCAAGAAATAGTTAATTTTAAAGGCCTTGCCGCATTAAACCATTTGCAAAATGCTCAAATCAACGGACGTGACACACGTCATTCCGGCGAAGGCGGGCATCCAGAAAGCAAATAAATACATGGGCCCTATGGTCAAGCCATAGGGACACTAGAGAAGGTTAATGGACAGTTTTCCTCCGGTTTAACCGGAGAATCCATAAATTCTCGGAACAAGTCCGAGGATTGACATCAAGTATTTTTTTATATTTCTTTTATCATTAATATAACGTTCTACACTTGCCTACCCTACATTGTCATCCTCGGGCTCGACCCGAGGATCCAGGCTGTTAATTGCATTTATTATGGCTAAACTTAAATGACTTTATGGATCCTCGGATCAAGTCCGAGGATGACGAGAATGTTGGTCTTGGCCTCTCGAGGATGACCTCAAGAGGCTGAGTCTTAACGACACTTCTTCGGCAATGGCTGCGGTGTTGAGCGCTTGTGCGGTTGCACAGGCACTGTCTTAGGGCCAGGCTTCAGGTTGACTCGTTGCGGACGACACTTGATGTCTGGTTTAGTTACCTTTTTTGTTGCCATATTTGGCTCCTTTTGTCGAAGGTACCTATCTTGACTCACTCGGATCAATTAGCTTAAGGTTACTTAAGACCTGAGGGTCGGTGCCTGCCGATAGGTCTATATTGTGCAGGTGTATTAGGGATTGAGTTGCCGCTCAATCCCTATACTTCATCAGCTGTTAAGGTAATATCCATTGGGTTTTTTGCCAAGTTTTTTTGCAGTTTTTTTAATAAGATTGTAATAAATTTTATCTTTATACAGTATAGAATTTTCTCACCCCTCCTTATCATATTCCATCTCACCAAAATCATTTACATAAAACCCAAACCCAAGTATTGTTGGATATCTTTTTTGCAATACAATCTACCTATGTCTGAGAAATCTTTCGAACATTTTGATTCAACAACAAATAATCAAGTCATCACTTTAGGGTGTCGCTTGAATACTTATGAATCAGAAGTCATAAAAGATTTATCTCATCAATCCGGGTTACAAAATGCCATTATTATTAATACATGTGCAGTAACGGCTGAGGCTGAGCGGCAAGCGCGTCAAATTATTCGAAAATTTAGACGTGAAAACCCAACATCAAAAATCATTGTCACTGGTTGTGGGGCGCAGATTAACCCTGATCAATACTCCTCTATGCCTGAGGTTACATCAGTTATCGGCAATGATGAAAAGATGAAGATTGAAACGTATCAATTCTTATCCACCAACTCAAACGAACGTGTTTTAGTGAATGACATTATGTCGGTTAAAGAAACGGCTGGGCATTTGGTGTCAGGTTTTGAAGGCAAAGCTCGTGCTTTTGTGCAGGTGCAAAATGGCTGCGATCACCGTTGCACGTTTTGCACTATTCCTTATGGACGCGGTAATTCCAGAAGTGTGGCGATGGGTGAGATTGTTAATCAGGTCAGATCTCTTGTTCAAGGTGGTTATCAAGAGGTGGTGATCACAGGTGTTGATATAACCTCTTATGGTGGAGAGTTGCCAGGTAATCCAACTTTAGGGCAAATGCTAAAACGTTTATTGGCTTTGGTGCCTGAATTGCCGCGCTTAAGATTATCATCTGTTGATCCTGTTGAAATCGATGAAGATTTATGGAGATTGATTGCTGAAGAAAAGCGATTGATGCCACATCTTCATTTAAGTCTTCAAGCTGGTGATAATTTAACACTTAAAAGAATGAAACGGCGCCATTTGCGTGAAGATGCAATCGAATTTTGTAAACGCGCCAAGTCATATCGGCCTGATGTGGCTTTTGGAGCCGATTTAATTGCCGGTTTTCCAACCGAAACAGATGAGATGTTTTTAAACACCTGTCGCATTGTTGAGGAATGTGATTTAACCTATTTACACGTTTTCCCTTATTCGGCTCGTTCTCACACACCAGCTAGTCGGATGCCTCAAGTTTCAAGTAAAATTATTAAAGAAAGAGCGGCTAAATTACGGCAAATTGGCAAAGAAGCTTTGCACCGTTTTTATGATCTCCTGTTAGATAAGAAAACAACAGTTTTGGTTGAATATACAAAAGAAGGCTTTGTTGTTGGTAAAACCGATCATTTTGCGTCGATTAGAATTGAAGCTGGAAATAAAGCTTGTACTCCGGGTACTCTACACGAAGTGTTAGTGACTGGTAAAAGTGAAGACGAATTAAAAGGAGTTTTTGTTTGAGTAGTACAAGTCTTTGGAGTCGTTTTAAAAAAGGTCTGCAAAAAACCTCGGATCAGTTTGGTGGTCAAATCAAAGATCTTTTTTCAAATCGCAAATTAGATGCAAATACACTTGATGACCTGGAAGATCTATTAATTCAGGGCGATATAGGTGTTGCAACAGCCAGCAAATTAAGGCAAACAATAGCGTCACAAAAATTTGATGCTGAGACTTCAGAGGTAACTGTTCGAACTATTTTAGCAACTGAAATTGAGAAAATCTTAGAGCCCATGGAGTTACCCTTTCATATAGAAAAAAATGGACAAACCCATGTCATTTTAATTGTTGGCGTGAATGGTAGCGGTAAAACAACGACTATTAGCAAATTAGCTAAACAGTGCCTGGATCAAGGTTTAAGGGTAGAACTAGCAGCATGTGATACTTTTAGAGCAGCAGCTGTTGAGCAATTACAAGTGTGGGGTGAACGTTTAAAGGTTCCTGTATATACAGCACCAGAAGGTGCAGATGCCGCAGGTCTTGCTTTTGAAGCTGTTACCAAAGCAAAAATCAATAAGGCGGATGTGTTGTTTGTTGACACAGCTGGGCGTTTACATAATAAAGAAGGTTTGATGAATGAGCTGCAGAAAATTGTCAGAGTCATTAAAAAAGTAGATGAATCTGCACCTCATCAAACGTTGTTGGTGTTGGATGCAACAACAGGGCAAAATGCTCATAATCAAGTTTCGGTTTTTCAGCAAATCGCTGGTGTTACAGGGCTTATTGTAACGAAATTGGATGGAACAGCCAGAGGTGGTGTTGTTGTCAGTTTGGCTGAAAAATATAAACTTCCTATACATGCTTTAGGGGTGGGGGAGCAAGCAGAAGATTTACAAGCCTTTAAAGCCCATGATTTTGCTGTTACACTAGTTGGATTAGATATAAATTCTATATAAAATACAAAGTGTGCGCGTTATATTTTAAAAGACCATCTAGTATTGAGTTTCCCTATGGCTTGACCATAGGGTCTTATGGATCCTCCGGTCAAGAGGCATGAAAACTTAAGGGGATGAAGCGAAGAATTGAACACCGCGTTAAAAACACAAAAAAAGTTAAGGACGTCCTATGACAACTGAGTTTCCGATCACCAAAGGTAAAACGTTTACCGATGTGGAAGCAGCTTTGGATTACATCAATCAACTCTACCAAGAAAGTGGCGATCGTATAAAAACTGCTTTTAACGGGGTTTTAGATGGTGTTTTGGATGAAACATTGGTTAATGAGGCAACTTATCCGTTTATAGGAATTAGAGTTGAATCAAAGGATTTACACGTTGATGCCCGAATGAGTTACGGCGTTGTTTTAGAGCCAGGATTATATGGCACAACAGTTACACGTCCTGATATTTTTAGAAATTATTATCGTGAACAGATTTCTTTGTTGATGGATCATCATCAGGTACCAATTATTATTGGCGCTAGCAAAGTTGCGATTCCACTGCCATATGTGGTTGATCATACCCCAATGCAATTAGATGCTGAACAATTATGGCATGTACGCAATGGATTTGTATTACCAAATCTTAGCCGTCTTGATGATTCCATTCCGAATGGAACTCTGCATCCTAAAGATGATGAATTAAAACCTTTGGCTTTATTTTCAGCGGAAAGAGTTGATTTTTCCCTTCATCGTTTGCAGCATTATACAGGGACGTCGCCAGAGCATTTCCAAGGATTTATTCTTTTAACAAACTATCAACGTTATATCGACGAGTTTATTGCCTATAGTAAGGAACAGTTAACAACTGATAATGATTTTGTTGAACTTGTAGCTCCAGGCAATATATCCATTGATAAAAATCATGATGTTGAAAAGGCTGCATCACCATTAAAGCACTTACCGCAAATGCCTGCATATCACTTAAAGCGCAAAGATGGACAAGGAGTGACGTTTATTAATATTGGAGTGGGGCCAAGTAACGCCAAAACAATTACCGATCATTTAGCCGTTTTAAGACCACATTGTTGGTTAATGCTTGGGCACTGTGCCGGCTTAAGGTCTACACAAATTCTAGGTGATTATGTTTTAGCACATGCCTATGTGCGTGAAGACCATGTTCTGGATCAGGACTTACCTCCATGGATTCCTTTGCCACCTATTGCAGAAGTACAAGTGGCATTGCAGCAAGCCGTTGCTAATATCAGCCAAGAAAAAGGAGCTGAATTAAAAGCCAGAATGAGGACAGGTACGCTCGTTACTTCTGATAACCGTAATTGGGAACTGAGAACGCATGAGTTATACGAACGCTTTAAACAATCTCGCGCGATTGCTTTAGATATGGAATCAGCAACGGTTGCGGCTAATGGCTTTAGATTCCGTGTTCCTTATGGAACCTTGTTATGTGTGTCTGATAAACCAATCCACGGTGAAATTAAGCTGCAAGGTATGGCCAATGTTTTTTATCGTCAACGTGTTAATCAGCACTTGAAAATTGGTTTAGAAGCTGTGCGGATCCTAAGAGAAGAAGGCGTAGAACAACTTCATTCCAGAAAATTAAGAGGGTTTGACGAACCACCATTTCGGTGAGAAATTTGAGACGAAATAATAGAATTCTATACCCAATGAAAATGAAGATGCCTGTTTTATATTTACCACTTTTTGTTAGTTTTCCTTTGACTTGACCAAGGATCCATGGACCCCCCGGTCAAGCCGTGGGGAAACTGAAGGGGGGGTAGGAAATAGACTTTTCCAAGTGCGTGGAGTATAGTCTTACTGAAAAAATGGTTTTTATACACTTGATATAGCAAAAGCACTATAAAATGATTATTATTAGCTTCTCTATTCAAGTCTCCCTATGGCTTGACCATAGGGTCTATGGATCCTCCGGTCAAGAGGCATGAAAACTAAGAGGTTGTATCATTTTATAGTGCTTTTGCTATAGTTTAATGGAATAAAAAATATGAGAGTCAGAGTTGGAGTTTAGGGGATAAACACTTAGAGAAAAAGCGCCTTAGATTTAAAAATGAATGATATCGCCATAAATCATCCTTATGCACTTTATTCTATTTATTTAAAAACAGTAAAGGGTAGAGATTTTACTTCAAGGGAAATGGATGTTATCTCGTGTATTGTTTGTAATCGGTCAGCTAACATTTCATCATTTTTATCAATTGCTCCAAAAACCGTTAGTGTTCATATTGGCAATATACTTCAAAAAATTAAAGGTAACTCTAGAGATGACATTATTAATTTTGTCGAGAACTCTAATCAATATTTCTGGGTAAAGAAATATTATCAAAGTCTTCTTATTTACTTCTTTTTCGAAACACTATTATTCAAAAGTTTATCTTTTTTAAAAGGAGAAACAGTATTTTGTAATAATGCAAGTAGCAGAAGTCAGACAAAAGAAAGTTGGGTTTTTGTAAAGGATCTCGAGAAGCATTTAAATTTGGCTGGTATAAAAGCATCAGTTCAAAAAAAGAGGGAATTATCGAGCCTTATTGATTATTTAAAATTACATCCTAATGAGTATTTTATTTATGTTCTGTCTGAGAGTGAGTTGGAATATTTGAGGACTGTTAATAGATGTAAAATGATAGTTCTTCATAATATTCATGAGAGTTTTTCTAAAAATCTATCCAAAGATAATTTCCTAATTATATTATATAAAGAATTAATTTCTGATGATTCAATAAAATCAAAAATCTATACAGAGATTGATTTTAAAGAGAAGGGGAACTATTATGAAGGTGTCCTCAGAATCTTAAAGATGCTGTTACCTTCGGTTGATATTGATAAAATTCATCAAGAATTTATACAACAAATTCAAACGATTAATAATAGTTTTGAACGGTATAATATTGAAGAAAAAACCATCCAGAAAAACTCTCAAATTATCGGATCGGTATTTTTTATAACTATTCTAAAAAATTTTAATATTCGTCTTTTTATAGTTACAAGCATCATTTTGGTTTTGAGCATTTTTTTCGTGTACTTTATTTTGCCAAATAAATTAGAAAAAAACATTCATGATGGCACGATTCGTTCAGATTTAGTAATTCCAACTGAATCTGCTTTTTTGAATCGATCACATGCCATTTCTCAAATGGAAAAGACGTTGAAAAAAAACCAAGGTGGTATTCAAACCATAGCTTTGGTTGGTATAACGGGCATTGGAGGCGCTGGAAAAACGACACTGGCTCGTTATTATGCTAGATCTCACGAATTTTCGCTTGTGTGGGAAGTTAACGCTGAAACGAGAGAAAGTCTTATTAATTCTTTTAAAGATCTTGCTTATGCTTTAGCTAAAACTAAAGATCAAAAAGAAGAGCTGGTATTTATTCAGCAAATTCAAGATCCTCAAGAGAAAGAAAAACAGTTTTTATCTTTTGTAAAAAATGGATTAAAGAAGAATCAAGGTTGGTTACTAATTTATGATAATATCGAAAATTTTTCGGATATTAAGTCTTTTTTTCCTTATAGCTCAGAAGTATGGGGTGTTGGAAAAATTATCCTTACAACAAGAGATAGTAATATTCAAAATAACAGTCACATAAAACCTGAAGATGTTATTCAGGTGGAAGAATTAAGTCCAGAAGAAGCTTTAATTCTGTTTTGTAAAATAATGTACAATACTAGTCCAGAGAAATTGACGCTTGATCAAAAGAATAGTATGCAGGCTTTTCTTGCAAATATTCCGCCTTTTCCTTTAGATGTTTCAGTTTCAGCATATTATATAAAAAGTGCTCATATTAGCTATGATCAATATTTAGAAAGGATCTTGAAAAATAAACAAGAACTCGAAGTGGCACAAAATAATCTTTTAAAAGAAGTTGGTAGTTATAGCAAAACTCGTCAGGGAATTTTATTTGCATCATTTCAAAAGCTTGTAGAAGCTAATCCAAATTTTAGGGCTTTACTCTTTTTTATATGTCTTTTGGATTCTCAAGATATTCCAAGGAGTTTGCTTAATTTTTATAAAGATAACTCACTTATAGATAGCTTTATGCATCATTTAAGAAAATATTCACTCTTAAGTATTGAGCGCAACGATAATGAAGATAGTGAAATTTCTCTTTTGTCTTTACATCGAAGCACTCAAAATGCAGGATTTATTTTTACATTAAAATCTTTAAATCAGAAAGATAAAGATGAGTTTGTAGAAAATTTGGTCACTATGATTAAATCTTTTCGAGACCATTATTCTAAT
>DAHVSZ010000300.1 GCA_027328625.1 Candidatus Paracaedibacteraceae bacterium
TATGCGGAACAGGTTCATGTATAGTATATTTTTTAAAATATGTAATTGCTTTTTTATAATTTCTTAATAAAAGATAGTCTGAGCCTAAATAAAAATTTGCAATAATTTCTGCTTTAGTTCCGCTATATTTTGTTTTTAGCCGGCGCAGCACAATAATAGATTTTTTGACATTTTTGAGATTGCCTGTTTTTGAATCTCCTACTGAAAGATATAGTCTGACCCCTTTTCCTAATAAAGCATATGCCTTGCCTTCCCTATAGCCGTTATAATATTTATATCCGATTATACCGCCTGCTATAATTATAATGCCAATGCAGCAAAAAATAATTAATTTTTTATTCTTCTTGAAAAATTCTTCTACGTCAATCGCCATGTTTGTTGTCCTTATTAATTTATTTATATTTTAATTTGTATTTTATTTTGTATTTTATTTTTTTATTTCACTGCCTTTGCGCTATAATTAATATTGTTATATTTAACTTTTACTATAGTATCAAGTCCGCCCCTTG
>DAHVSZ010000301.1 GCA_027328625.1 Candidatus Paracaedibacteraceae bacterium
ACAAAAAAAGCGATTAATATGACAAAAACCGCTATAATAATTTTATAAGTAAAGTAGTTAAAAATTACAGTCATAAATTATATTCAACCAAATATTTTTTTTTAAAAATCATTATTAATTTATTAAAATACTGAAAATTTAGCGCAAGTGCCAATAGGAAGGAGTTTAGCTGTATAATGTTTTACTGCAGTGCATTAACAGAATACTTATCGCTGCCGGCGTAATTCCGGATATACGGCTTGCATCGTAAATAGTTTCCGGTTTTATTTTATTTAATTTTTCAATAACCTCAATAGATAAACCTGATAAACTCTTATAATCCATATTTTTATCTAAACGGTAATTTTCAAATTTTTTCATTTTTTTTATTTCTTCTTTTTGCCTGTTTATATAGCCTTCATATTTTATATAAAGCTCAACACGTTTTAAAATCTCATCGCCGTAATCTCTTATATTTATAAACGGCTTCTTGCTGCCGGACACGTTATCGTGATCGCACAATCCGTCT
>DAHVSZ010000302.1 GCA_027328625.1 Candidatus Paracaedibacteraceae bacterium
CGCGATATCAAGCTGGATCTGGCTAGTGAGTTGGTGCGTCGTTTTCACGGCACCGCGGCGGCACAGGAAGCGCATACCGCCTTCCTTGCCCGGTTTCAGCGCCACGAAACTCCTGAAGATCTGCCACTGCAAGCCATAAAGCTGTCCGAGGCCCCTCGACTCAGTCAGCTATTGGTGCAGGTACACCTTGCTGCCAGTACCAGCGAGGCGATGCGTAAGATGAAGGAGGGCGCGGTGCGGGTCGATGGCGAACGGGTCGTCGACCCCGCGACAATTCTGGCTCTGGATGCGGTATATCTGCTGCAATTTGGTAAACGGCACTTCGCCCGCGTCGCTTTGCAAAAAGGCGAATGAGCCCTAATTGCTGGCTCCATATGGGATAGTGCCACATAAGCATGGTGCGAGGGCGGGAAAATCGAAATTGGCTGTTGACACCCTTCGGGACCTCCGTATAATGCGCCCTCACGACGCGGCGTTGTGCCGCACCGGACTCCGGTCCGGATTGTTC
>DAHVSZ010000303.1 GCA_027328625.1 Candidatus Paracaedibacteraceae bacterium
TCACGCCAATCACCAGAAAGAATATGAGATCTACAGTGTTTTGGAAGTTCTTTCCCTTCACACAGCAAATCTATTATATTTTTTAGTTTTGTCTCATTTAAACCTCTTTTTTGAGCAAGCTTAAGGTCCTTTTTGAATTTGTTGGTATAAACAATCTTAAACATTGAATAATTTATCAAACTCTTCTTTTGTACTCCGTATTAGATTTCGATTTAATCTTGAATCCTCTATAGCTTTTCGTGTTTCTTTGTTGGGGATCTTGACCTCAAATGGAATGCCTTGATTCATAGCAACTTGAGCAAAAAACATACGAATGGCTTCAGAGGTATTTATTCCAAGAGAACTGAAAACAGATTCCGCTTGACGCTTAACGTTTTGATCAATTCTTGCATGAATCATTTGGGTTGAGGTTTGTATTTCCATAGTTTTTCTCAAGTTTAATTGTTTTTATGTGTCTATTGTATATTGTTTGAGATACAATATCAACGTGATAATAACATTTTTTCC
>DAHVSZ010000304.1 GCA_027328625.1 Candidatus Paracaedibacteraceae bacterium
GATTCGAACCGATGACCCCCTGCTTGCAAAGCAGGTGCTCTCCCAGCTGAGCTACACCCCCAAAGCCCGCTCGCGATACGGCCAACTCACGCCGCATCCACCCACAAACTCACCCCAGGGTATGGGCCAGGGAGGACTTGAACCTCCGACCCCACGCTTATCAAGCGTGTGCTCTAACCAACTGAGCTACTAGCCCGGTGGCGACTCCCAACACCCAACCCACGCCCGCCATACCCACAACGAACACAAAGCCAGGCATCACTACCGATGCGGAAGGGATACGTTGGCGGCGGATAGCGCCAGGCCAACCCATATGCGGGACCAAAACTCCAGCCAATACCAACACCAGCCAGAGCCGCCTCCAGCATCCGCCGAAGGACTTCTGTCAGGTCAGCTTCAAGCAGATCAGACAAGCCAATCCGCACTCAAAGCCAATCCTTGAAAGGAGGTGATCCAGCCGCAGGTTCCCCTACGGCTACCTTGTTACGACTTCACCCCAGTCTCT
>DAHVSZ010000305.1 GCA_027328625.1 Candidatus Paracaedibacteraceae bacterium
ATAAGGACAATAAATTAATTTAAATAAAATTCAAATTAAAATATAAAATAAAATATAAAATAAATAAATTCATAAGGACGATAAATTAATTAAGACAATAAACTAATAAGGACGATAAACATGGCGATTGACGTAGAAGAATTTTTCAAGAAGAACAAAAAATTAATTATTTTTTGCTGTATAGGCATTATAATTATAGCAGGCGGCATAATCGGATATAAATATTATAACGGGTATAGAGAAAGCAAGGCTTATGCAGCATTAGGAAAAGGGGTTAGATTATATCTTTCTGTTGGAGATTCAAAAACAGGCAATCTAAAAAATGTCAAAAAATCTATTGTTGCGCTGCGCCAGCTAAAAACAAAATATAGCGGAACTAAAGCTGAAATTATCGCAAATTTTTATTTAGGTTCAGATTATCTCTTGTTGAGAAAATACAAAAAGTCGATTATATATTTTAAAAAATATACTGCGCATGAACCTATTCCGCATAAAAATAATAT
>DAHVSZ010000306.1 GCA_027328625.1 Candidatus Paracaedibacteraceae bacterium
GCAGGAATGCCACATGCTGCTTATGTACATCATCGATTTGCTGCGGCGGCAGCCGCCTCAACAGAGGATTCTTATTGATAAATCACCAGCACTTCAAGTCTCCCTATGGCTTGACCATAGGGTCTTATGGATCCTCCGGCCAAGAGGCATGAAAACTTAGGGGTGAGAGGAAAAACTTGCACACTGCGTAATTACAGGGGTTATTTATGAGACATCAAGGTTATATTATTCCTTCTTTGTTAAAAACCGGTTCTTTCTGGTTGATTATATTCTTATTAAACATAACAGTCTTATCTTCTGCTTATGCAAGTGGTGCATTAAGCGCTGATACCATAGAGGCTGATGCAAAAGAATTTATGACAAAAGGAGATTTATGGAAGTTCAGGAAGGATCTATCACAACTGTCATATAGTGATGTTCCTGCAGGTTTAAAAGAAAAATTGCTAGCTGTTAAGGATGTGGACGGTAATACTTTAGCTCATAAGTTGATGCAACTTGGG
>DAHVSZ010000030.1 GCA_027328625.1 Candidatus Paracaedibacteraceae bacterium
ATTAGAAACAAAGGCAACGCATTAAAGTAATTTAAGACCACCCCAAAGATGGGAATTAGACCAGAGACAAAAGAGATAATAACAACTGTCCCCCCCGCTATTAAGGACAAAAGTGATGGAGAAAAGTTTTTAAATCGCTCAAGCATGAAATTTTAATGTTTTAAAAAATGGGAAAGTTAAAGAGATAACCTTCCCTAAAAAACTAAAACCAATTAAAACTAGCCGTTTACATATGGCATCAAAGCCAAAAAACGAGCACGTTTAATCGCTTGCGAAAGTTCACGTTGCTTTTTTAATGAAACAGCACTAATGCGGCTTGGCATCATCTTACCACGCTCTGATACAAATTTAGAAAGAACACGAATGTCTTTGTAATCAATTTTCATTCCATTTGGACCAGAAAATGGACAAGTTTTACGACGACGAAAAAACTGACGACGTACAAAGGTTTTTTGCCCTTCCGCACCACCACGTGGATTGAACTCTTGTGAATTGTAATCTTGACTCATAATTATTACTCGCTTTAATTTTTATTCTGTTATATCAGTAGGAAGAACAACAAGATCTTCAACTTCACCGTCTTCTTCATCAAAGTCACGACGTTGGAAGTCTTCACGGTAATGACGCTGTTGCATTAATGCGGAAGGATTATTATCCAAAGCATCTACGCGAACACTCAGGTAACGTAAAACATCTTCGCTTAACTTCATTTGACGTTCAACTTCAGCAATTCCCTCTGGCTTAACAGCTACATTCAATAAAACATAGTGTCCCTTTTTATTTTTTTTAATCGGGTAAGCCAAAGAACGCAGACCACAAAACTCAGTCTTTGTCACTTCACCGCCATGATTTTTAATCACAGAAGTATAATGTTGGGTCATTGTCTCCACCTGGGCTGATGTCACATCTTGGCGGGCAATAAATACAGTTTCATAATATCTCAATTTAAACTCCTTACGGTTGATAACTTGTGAACAAGTCACAGCCCGGAACTACCGAGCAAGGAGCACTTATAAGCCTTTTTAAAATGGCTCTTACTAATGCTCATCCGCTTATATAACGATAAAAACAAGCAAAAATCAAATTATATTTTAAATATGATGGCATATCCTCTCAGTCCCATTCACGAAATATTAACAAATGTAATGCTAAATTAACCTAAAGGTTGATTTTTGTTTTTTAAAAACTAGTTTCTTATATCAGAAATAATATTAGCAGAATTATTTATAATGTATGAGGTATACCATGAAAAGATCTCTACTCTTAAGTTCGATAGTCCTTGCTTTAACAATCTCTTCTAATCCTGTAAAAGCAGATCCAGCTGTTGATCATGAAGAAAGTTTTGGCTCAAGAATTGCCCATGTGTGGGAAAGAATAAAAGCACTTGGCAAGAATGTCATGGGCCATTTAGTCCCTGATTCTGAAGAAGAAGATAATCCTGATGCTAATGTTAATTTAGGCCATCCCAAAAGAGTTGAAAGACCTGAAAGTACAAAAGGTCTTCTTTCAGAGGCACAAGGTCCATCCCAACAAATTGAACCTGGTGATGTCGCAAGTAATGTTCAACAAGTCCTTTTAGGAGACCTCATTCCAAGCACTGGGAACGAATCAGACGCTACTGCTTCACCAACGACAGCACCTTTAGCTGTTGTTAGTGAGCTAAGAAGTGAAGCAGAGCAAGAAGGCTTTGACCAAGAAAGAGATCTCTATAAAGAAATTGGCCAAGAAGGTGATGTTGCTCACGTTGCGGCCGTTCCTTATATTGAACCCACAAAGGGTGGAACTGTACAAGTTATCGATATGGGTGGTGATCCTACCCCAGATGACGGAACCTTATTAGCTGAAATGGCAAGTGCACATAGTGGCAACAAAAACGTCATGCGTCTAGGCTTAGATCAATCTGTAGCTGCTGGTTAGGTAAAATCATTCACCTCTACACTCACAATTTAAAAGGGTCGCTATTTTAGCAACCCTTTTTTACAGATCAGTTATTAGCTTTATTTCAACAAAGGTGACCAAGTACAATCAGATGCATTTCGTGGTGTATTGACTTGTTGTATATTACGACCCGTTAGATCAATTTTATAAATCTGGCTTTTGGCACCACCACCTTGTTCTTTGGTGAAAATTAAATAGCGCCCATTCGGTGACCAATCAGCACCTTCAACCAAATATCCTTCAGCTATCAAGCGCTCACCAACCCCCTCTGGTGATATCACACCTATATAAAACCCCCGACCTTTTAACTGTTTCGTAAAAGCAATCAAATCTCCTCTGGGCGACCAAACAGGTTGAGAATATTTTCCTTTATCAAAGCTAATACGACGCACGTTGCCACCATTTCGATCCATCACATACAGTTGTTCACCCCCTTCACGATCACGGTCAGAAGTAAAGACAATACTATTACCATCAGGTGAGAAACACGGCGAAGTATCAATTGAACGATGCTCAGTTAACTGAGTTAGCTTTTTGCTGCCAAGATCATAGGTGTAAATCGCGCTCATACCTTTTTTAACAAGACTCATAACGACAGTCTGGCCATCCGGTGAAAACCTTGGTGCAAAATTCATATCACCTAAATTACCAAGACTTTTTTGGCTTTTATCTTGTAAATTAAGTAAATAGACATGAGCTGTGTTATTGAGATATGCAAGATAAGCAATTTGGTGACCATCGGGCGAGTATCTTGGTGTTAAAACAAGATTTTTTCCATCCGTTAAGGCTTCACTATTTTCACCATCTTGATCCATGCGCATAACACGCTTTCTAGGATTTTTACCTTTGCTAATGGCTTCAACGTAAATAATATGGGTATTGAAATAACCTGACTCATTGGTAACCCGACTATAAATTGCATCAGCAATCATATGGGCAATTTTGCGCCACTTAATTTTATCGCCGCTCATTGCCAATGCCGTCATTTTTTGACCCGTAATCACATCATATAAAGAAAATTCTACGGTTATCTGTCCCCATTCCTCTTTAATCTGCCCTGTAAGCAAAAAGCGCGTTTTTAAAACACGCCAATCAGCAAACCGTGGCCCTTCTTTTTGTAAAGAATCTTCTTTTTGAATAAAAGAAGAAGAAGAAATAAGCTCAAACAAACCTGAGCTTACAAGGTCTGCCCCAACAACTTCACCTATATTATGACCAAGAGTTTGTAGATCCGAATCATCACTATAAAAATTAGTGATGGCAATTGGATCAGGTCTAACCTCACCTTTGGTAATTTCAATCTTTAAAGCATACGTTTGTGTTACAAAAAAACAAACTAAGAACAAAAGTGCTTTTTTCATGGTACCTATTAACATCTTTCTTTTATTTACTACTCTTTGTCATTCTCGCATTTATTGCGAGAATCTCTGGATCCTCGGAACAAGTCCGAGGATGACATTATACCCTAAAACATATCTTTCGGATTAAAACTCATCTCTAAATCTTTCCATTGCTCATACTTTTCTTTAGGCAAAGGCAAAGGATTACAATCCGGATCAAGAACTGCTCGTCTAGCATTTTCAGCGGCTGTCCTAAAACCATTGTCTTGAGCCATTCGTGTCTTATCTACAACTTCTGCATTCTTCACAGTACCATCAGGTGCGATTTCCATTTTAATATCGACAACCATATCTTTTGCCCCCTTAAGACCAGCTGGAACAAGCCAACATTTACGGATCTTTTGGCGGATTGCATCGATTTGAGTCGCCGTAATAACTTCTCCTACCGTTTCAGCAGGTGAACCATCTTCACTACTACCTTCACTATCCTTATCAACTTCTTTTAAAAGGTCATCTAGCGAATCTGCAGCAGATTTTTTATTTTTTTGATCTGTTTTTTTATTGTTTTTAGTTTTCTTTCTTAAATTAACTTCAGCCTTTTCATCTTTTTTCTTTTTGTCCTTTTTTTGATCTTTTTTCTTTGGATCCTTTTTATCTTTTTTTGGATCAGGTTTCTTCTCTGGTTTTTTCTCAGGCTTTTTTGGCGGTTCAGGTTTCTTTTCCGGCTTCTTTTCCGGCTCTTTTTTTAAAACTGGAGCAACCTCTTCCTTTATCTCAGGCTCTTTTTCTAATTCTTTCGGTTTTTCAGCTGGCTTCTCAGGTTCTTTGGGTGGTTCTAGCTCTTTCGGCTTTTCTACGCGATTTTCTTCTGGCTCCGGCTTAGATGCTTCAGGTTCAACTTTTTTTTCTTCCTTAGGCTTAACTTCTGGCTCATCCATTTTCTGATTCATGGGTGATAATTTAGGAGCAGCTGATTTTTCAGCAATTTGCACAAAATCGACAACAATAGGTTGTTGATCCTTAATCGTTCTTTGAAAAGGATTACCGATACTGACACTAAACAGAATCAGAATAATGACGTGCAGTATAGCAGAGGCAATCGCTGCATTCTTCATTCAAACTACCTAACATTACCTTGCTTTTTAGGAACTTCTTTTATTACTTTCGGTGCAGGTGCTGAACCTTTACTATAAGTTGGAAGTTCAGCAATCAAGGAAACTCTAGAAAAGCCCGCCGCTGCTATAGCACCCATAATTTCCATAATTTGCCCATATGCCAATTTTTTATCGCCACGAACATAGATTTTAGCATCAGCATTATTACCTGTAATGGCTTTTAAGCGAGCAACAACTTCATCTAATTTCATTTCAGTTTCTTGCAAAAAAACTTTTCCTTTTGCATCAACTGAAATCACCAATGGCTCTGTCTGATCATTCATTTGTGCAGCTTGTGTTTTGGGAAGATCAACAGGAACACCAACCGTCAACATAGGTGCTGTCACCATAAAAATGATTAATAGCACAAGCATAACGTCAACAAGTGGCGTTACGTTAATATCACTTGTCGGGCGGAAATGACGACGACGTCTTCCGCTTCTTCCTGATTGACCAGAGGATAATTGTCCTGCCATTACGCGTGTTCTTCCAACTGTCTTGAAATTATTGCTCCAAATTCACTAGCAAATGCATCCAATCGATTTGCATAACGATTTAAGTCACTGGATATCTTGTTAAATGCAATTGTCGCTGGAATTGCTGCAACTAGCCCAATTGCAGTTGCAAACAATGCTTCGGCAATGCCAGGCGCAACAACAGCCAAATTTGTATTTTGTTGAGCTGCGATTGATTCAAAACTATTCATAATTCCAAGAACTGTTCCAAATAGACCAACGATCATACCGTTTGAACCCAAAGAAGCTAAAAATCCCATATGGCGCTCTAAACGTTCCATTTCTCGCCCTACAGTCAACTGCATAACACGATCGATTCTCTGCTCAAGTGTTCCTCTTAAATCTGATGCACGAGCAAATCCCTTGGAAATTGAGCGGCGCCATTCACGCATTGCAGCACAAAAAACAGCCGACAAAGGATCCATTGGCCGGTTATGAATACGATCATAAAGATCGTCTAAAGCCCCTCCTGACCAAAACGCTTCTTCAAATTGGTCAGCTGCAGCATTTAAACGCTGCAAGCGATAAACCTTATAAAGGATAATTGTCCATGACCAAATTGATGCTGCAACCAAGCCAAGCATAACCAGCTTAACGATAGGTTCTGCCCCCCAAAATAGACCCCACATAGACATACTACCATGAGCAACTAAAGGAGCAGCTGCTCCTGTCTGTTCGACGGTTGTCACAACCCCTTGAGCTGCGTTTGCTATATGATTTGAAGCAACTTGTAATGACGTTTGGTGATCCATAAACTTTAACTATCCTATATTTAATGCAGAAGCTATGAAGGCTGGAACCCTAACAGGTTTACCTTCAAGAGTAACACAAACCAAAACCATATCTGCTTTTACCAAAAGATCTTGCCCTCTGACAATAGATTGTTTCATTTTAAGACAAGCACCTGACAATATTCCAGGCTCTGTATAAATAAACAACTCATCTTCTAGATACGCCGGCTTTTCATATACTATATTACATGATTTTAAAACAAACATTAGTTTTTTATTTTCTCTAAGCTGTGCATGGGTAATGCCTTTGTGATAGAGTAGCGTAGAACGTGCGCGTTCCAAATATTTTAAATAATTAGCATGATAAACAAGTCCACCAACATCAGTGTCTTCGATAAATACTTTTACAACATAAGGTTCATTTCTCGTGATCATACGTAAATTATTTCTTTTCTTTTCTTTCATCATTGTTTTTCTGATTGGATATAAACTTTACAGTAATTTTTATCATAAACCTTTGTATCAAGGTTCTTTCTCATCCCCTGTTCAACATTCACTTAAAATTGTCACAAGCTTTACTATATTACGAGATTTCGTTCAAAAAATCACCAGCGGTGCATCAAATGTTAAAATTCTATCCATTGTTCCAGCGGAATCAGATCCCCATGTTTACCAACCAACCCCCCTTGATGGTAAAACCCTAACTGAAGCTGATATTATTTTTATCAATGGACTTGATTTTGAAAAAGGTATCGAGCGCATGCTCAAGAGCACAGATACCAAAGCTACAATCTCAGTTGCAACAAAATATGTAAAAGCACGGGATGACTTAAAAGATCCTCATACGTGGCATAATGTAAAAAACGCCATGCTTTATGTAAAAGAAATTACAAAGACTTTATCAGAAGCAGACCCCAACAATGCACAACTCTATAAAAAAAATTCAGACCTTTTATTAAAAGAACTGCAAGAACTAGAAACTTGGATTCATCACAAACTCAGCAAAATTCCCCCCACACAGAGGATTGTTGTCACAACTCACGATGCGTTTTGGTACTTTGGACAAGCTTATAATATCAAATTTATGTCGCCAATTGGCATAAGCACAGAAGCAGAAGCATCAGCCCAAGATGTTGCTGCCTTAATCAATTTTATTCGCGAACATAAAATTAAAGCTGTCTTTGTTGAAAATCTTGCCAATCCAAGACTAATTGAACAAATTGCAAGGGAAACAAATAATCCTTTACAAGGAACCTTATATGCTGATTCATTGTCTATACCCGATGGGCCAGCACCAGATTACATTTCAATGATGGAACATAATGTTCAAACAATTTGCAAAGCTCTTCAGCAATGAATAATAAACACGAAAAATTGATCCAAGGGGGCTTTGAACTTTTAGCCTTAAAAGGACTTCAAGGACTAACACCAGAAGCCTTAACAAAGCAGTGTGAGCTTTTTTTACCAGACGTCACAGACCTATGCCCAACTCCACTTTCCATTCTCTTATTGCTTTGGAATGAAATAGAAGAAAAAGCCCCAAACATTCAAGGTATGGAATTGTCAGTACATGATTATCTGTTTGAAAGCATCATGAATCATCTTGATCTTTTAGAACCATATCGTGAAGCAATACAAAAACTTGTCCAAGATTTATCTTTTGCACCAGGTTGGCTTTTAGACATCAGACCTTACGTCAATCGTTGGTCTAGAAAAACATTAGCAGACGCTGGAATTTCCCTTGATGGCATACAAGGTGATATAAAAATAAATGTCTTCAGTGTTTTTTGTCTACATATCTTAAAAACCTGGAGTCAAGACACAACACCAGACAAAAGTTTAACTTTGAGTGCTATTGATCAAGGTCTTAGAAACTTAGAAGACTGGCAAGGGAAATTAAAGGAAGCAATTTCTCCTTTTAAAGCTTTTGCTTAAACAAATTTTTTTGGCGCACCCGAGGGGATTCGAACCTCTGGCCTTTGCCTCCGGAGGGCAACGCTCTATCCAGCTGAGCTACGGGTGCACACTGATTACCTTTATACTTTAGATTAAGACGTGTGCCAAATATTTCTTAACAATCTAACTCAAATAACTTCTTACCATCCAAGCAAATTTTCCATGCTCATAAAGACGTCCTGTTAGCATATCGATTGATTCAAAATCGTTAGTTTCTTGAAGATTTTTAACATGTTCACGAATGCGTTGAATGGTTGATTCATGATCTTTGATTAGCTGTTCAATCATCTGATTAGGGCTTAAAAGTCCGTCAACTTCTTTAATCTGACTTAAACGGGTAAACTCAATAAAACTACCTGGAGATTTTTCACCAAGTGCGCGAATTCGTTCAGCCAAAACATCAGCTGCATCATTTAAAGCTTTATATTGCAATTCAAAAAGCTCATGTAACTCCCAAAAGTCTTTTCCAACCACATTCCAATGAAAACCTCGGATTTTAACAGACAGCATAACTGTGTCGCTCAAAACTTCTCTGATTGATTGAACAAGTTTTTTTAAATCACTAGGATTAAGGCCAATTGAAATTGCCATTTGGTATTACTTTACATTAATGAGTCTTATGATTTAAGAATAAGCCTCATAGATTAATGAAGAGTAAAATTTTAGCCCTGCAGTTTTGAAAAGTCAGCAACCTGATTCACAAGACTGACAAATTTATGCAAAAGTCTATAACGATTTTCTCTTAAGGCTTGATCTTCGCAATTGACGGTTACGTTGTCGAAGAAGGTGTCAATATGGCCGCGCAATAATGCTAAAAGTGTCATTACCTGTTGGTATTGATGTTGCTCTAAATGATTTTGGTAATCCTTTTGAACAGTTGATAAACTTTCATAAAGTGCTTGTTCAGCTGGTTCATTTAATAATTTTACATTAAATGGTTGCGTCCCAGGTGTATTAGACAAAATACCAGAAGCACGTTTGTATGCCGCTTTCAAAGTAACACCAGCATCCGTATTTAAAAGGCTTTGTAAAGCCTTAGCACGTTCAGCAATCGACCAGAGGTTATCTGTATTTGATTCTGCCGAAAGAACAGCATCAACACAATCGTGCTCTATGCCTTGATCACGCAGATAAACCTTAAGACGATCAAAAATAAATTGTTTTGTATCCTCTATGGCTGTTGGAGAAAACGTATTCGCAAATTTAATTTCCCCTAATTGTTTTTTATAGAGATCATGAGATTCGTTTAATAGACCATCTAATGTCACTGGTTTGCCACGTCGCATGCGCTCCTCGCAATGACGCTCATTAGTCTCCGTCATCGCGAGCGTAGCGTGGCGATCCAGATATAATCTAATAATTCCCAAAGCAGCTCTTCTGAGTCCTATAGGATCTTTTGATCCTGTTGGTTTCATGCCTATTCCAATAAAACCAAACAAAGTATCTAATTTATCCATCAGAGCCAACTCAACACTAATAGGTGCCGTTGGACAGAGATCGCTTGGACCTTGTGGTAAATAATATTCGCGTAAAGCTGCAGCCACCTCAGGTTTCTCACCTTGAGTGGTTGCGTAAATCTCACCCATAATGCCTTGTAATTCTGGGAACTCACCCACCATCTCTGTAACAAGATCAAGTTTACATAAAAAAGCAGCTCGTTTGCCATCGCCAGTTGTCATTAGCTGTTCTAAGCGGCGAACTTTTTGCCCCAAACTTCCAAGTTTTGCATGAAAAACAATATGTTCTAATTTGATGTCTTTCATTCGCCAATCATTTTTCATATCCACTTCATAAAAAAAGCTTGCATCCGCCAAACGTGCTCTAAGTACCCGCTCCAAGCCATCAAGCATCGCTCGGTCATTAGCCTTGGCTGGCACATTAGTGATAACACCAAAAAAAGGCGCAATATCACCTTTAGCATCAACAATGGTAAAATACTTTTGATGAACTTTCATGGATGTCGACAAAACAACACCTGGCAGGTGAATAAAATCTTTATTAATTTCACCCAAATGCGCAAAAGGATAGTCAACAAGCCCTGCCACTTCTTCTAACAATCCTTGATCTTCTTTAAGTTGCAACCCTTTGCTAGCTGTCTGTTCAGATATAAGCTTTTTAATCATTGCTTGGCGATCTTGATGACATAAGATCACAAAAGATTTTTCGAGTTGATTTTTATAATCAGCAAAGCTTGTCACTGCTAAAGCATCTGGTGCTAAGAAACGATGCCCATAGGTTACATTGCCTGTATCAACACCAAAACCAATCACATTGAAATTGACTGGTTTACCATCATACACACACAAGATTGAGCGAACAGGTCGAATCCAGGATTTGCTCATACTTTTGGTTTGATGATTATACCAGCGCATGGTTTTTGGCCATGGCATACTGTCGATCACTTCATCCAACATTTCTGAAAGTAACTTTGTTATATCTTTTCCTGATTCAGAAATTTCGGCATACCAATAGCCATCTTTTTCACTTAGTTGATCTTTGGTTTTGCCAGTAGATTTTAAAAATCCAGCAAGCGCAGTTTCCGGCGCATTAGTTTTAGGGCCACGGCGCGTTTCAGTTGTACCCTTTGTTGCCCCATCTAAACCATTGACATAAACAACCAGACGTTGCGGTGCAACATAGGTCTCAATATTCTTAAAGCTAGCATTTTTTTTATTAAGTGCAGATTCCCAAAGCGATTTAAAGTCAGCTTGAGCTTGCAATTGCATACGGGCTGGAATTTCTTCCGAATAAATTTCAATCAATAACTCAGACATTTACGCGGCCTCTTTCTCTAAACTATCTACCCACGCTTCACAGCACATTTTTGCTAAATCACGAACTCTAGCGATGTACCCTGCACGTTCGGTTACCGAAATAACCCCTCGTGCATCCAATAGGTTAAAATAATGATTGGCTTTAACGCATTGCTCATAAGCAGGGAGGATAATGGCAGGTCTGTTAAACGGATCAGGTCCAAGGAGTTTTTTGCATTCATCTTCGCAATCTTTAAAATGCTGGAAAAGAATTGTCGTTGAGGCACGTTCAAAATTATAAGCTGAAAATTCTTGCTCAGCCCTTTTGAACACATCACCATAAGTGAGCCGGCCCTTGCCTTCTTCTAAACCATTCCAATTAATATCAAAATGGCTTTCAACACCTTGGATGAATGTTGCAATACGCTCTAATCCATAAGTGATCTCAACAGGCACAGGGTTGCATTCAATACCACCTACCTGTTGAAAATAGGTATATTGAGTAATTTCCATACCATCGCACCAAACTTCCCATCCAAGACCAGCTGCCCCCAAAGATGGATTTTCCCAATCATCTTCAACAAAGCGAATATCATGACGAGAGAGATCAAAACCAATCGCTTCTAAACTTTTAAGATATAACTCCTGTGGGTTTTTTGGACATGGTTTCATAATGACTTGAAACTGGTAATAATGCTGTGTACGGTTTGGATTTTCACCATAACGACCGTCTTTCGGGCGACGACAAGGTTGCACAAACGCAGCATTCCATAAATGCGGGCCCAAAGCTCGCAATGTCGTTGCTGGATGCGATGTACCAGCGCCAACCTCAGTATCATAAGGTTGCAAGATTACACATCCCTCCTCTGCCCAAAATTTTTGAAGATCAAAGATGATTTGCTGAAATGATTTTTTTTGAGCTGCCATTGATGACTCGCACATAATTTTTAACAATATACAAATCAACGTAACTGATGTGCGCTTTTAGAGTCAATGATTGTGAAAGATTAGAATTTAAAATGCTGATCATCAGCCGATATGATAACGTTTGATTCCATGTGACAATTTAAACACTACCTTATAAATAAAATATCCAATAACTAGGATTAGAATTTAAACTATCCAAAAGTTTTGATAGATTTTAGATAACAACTATTAAGGAGTAATGTTTATGAAAAAGATTTTATTATTAGCTACTGCTGTTGCAAGCATTACAATGGCTGAAGCTTCAAGTTTTAACGGTTTTTACTTGGGTGTTCAAGCTGGTTACACCAAAAGAACTGTAACAGACAAAGTACACCAAGACAGTCAAACAGTTGGTTCTTCTGCTGCTCAGCCAGGTTTTATTAATGGATCATCAAAGAAAAGAAATAGTGGCTTTTTGTATGGTTTAGTTGGTGGTTGGGGTACAACCGTAGCTAACTCTCTTTACATGGGTGTTGAAGCAACTCTGCACAATGATACAGCCAATAAAGATAATACTTACAACTTTACCGGTAGCGATGGTTCAGGTGCATGGCCATATAAAGATCAATACAAGCGTGGTATTGCATTTGGTTTAGCGCCCCGCGTAGGTGTTGTTGTTGCAAACACATGGTTAGCGTACGCTAAGTTTGGTGTTGAGGTTAGCCGCGACAAAGCTACTCATCAAAATATAGGTGGTACTATTTCTACACCTCCTGGTACTGCGGCAGGTAACTATCCATCAAGTGTAGTTTTCAACTCAGGTACAAAAACAAAGATGGTATTCGTACCAGGTCTTGGTGTTGAAAAGGCTTTTGGAAATATCTTAACTCGTGTTGAATACAACTACAACATGGGTGCAAGTTTACGCCAAAAAGTGCAGTTTGTACAAAATGGCTTCAACTGTACTGAATACCAAAAAATTAAGTACCACGCACATGTGTTAAAAGTTGGTGTGGCTTATAAATTCTAAGTTTTATAAAAATTTAGTTTCTTTTAAAAAGGACTGTTTAATGACAGTCCTTTTTTATTGTTTAAGCGGGATTTCCAGAAAAAATATTCCTCTAACAAAGTGAACTTTTTTGATTAAACTATCAAATCTCTTTCAACAATATGGACAGCGAACCAATAAAGCAAAGAAATGATAACAAGAAAAATACCTGGAGCCCATAAAAGATGGGTCGACAAAACCATCCATGAAGCGATGAGTGGTGTCATACCACCAAGAATGGCTGTTCCCAAAGCATAACTAAAACCCATGCCACTATAACGTCTGTTTGTTGGAAAGAGCTTTGGCAAAATAAAAGCAAGGGCCGCAATTTGAAAAGCATCACCGATCATTAGAAATGCTTGTAAAACTATTATTGAAAAGAGTGATAAGTTTGAATAAACCCAGATATAGACTGGAATCGAAAGAAATAAGAAATAGATCAAACAAGACTTTACAAGTTTTATCTCTCCAAACCTAGTAATGAGTATACTCGATAAAAGAGCAAAAAAGCCGCTACACAAAAAAACAATTAGGTTATTCAATAGAATTGTTTCATTGGTACATGATAACAGTTCTTTTAAATCCAAATTAATATAAACAGTGGCCAGATAAATAGGGACAAAATTTGCACCACCTAAAATAACAGATACAAATAGCTTCTTTTTATCTTTCTGAAAGGTTGCAAGGATTGGATTAGCTTCAATTGTGTTTTCTTTTTTTAATTCAATATACGACGGGCTTTCTTCCATTTTCCAACGCATATAAGCCACATAAAAGCCAACCAAAGCTGCAGAAAGAAAAGAGTAACGCCAACTACCCGAAAATAATAACGATGTCGAAGAAAATAAGCTAACAATCACTCCTATAGAAGCACCAAAAAAACCAATCGAAGCTGTCAAACAAGTCACTAAAGTTTTATTAGTAAGTCCGCGCTGCTCAGCCACATAAATAAGAGCACCTGTATAATCACCGCCTATGGCGACTCCCTGGAAAAGCCGACAAGCAATTAAAAGAACAGGAGCTAAAACACCTATGGATGAATATGTTGGAAGGATTGCTATTATTAATGTGGGAAAAGTTGTTAATAATGATGAAAATGTCAGAGATAAGCGCCTGCCATATTTATCTCCCAAGTAGCCAAATAGAATGCCCCCAAAAGGACGCGCCATATATCCGGCTGCAAAAGCAAGAAAGCTGCCTGTTATAGGAGACACTCCAAGATCAGCTGAGAAAAACAATGGCGCCAGAATAACCGCAAAGTAACCGTAAAGAGTATTGTTATAAGACTCTAAAACGATCCCTCCAATAGCAGCGACTGTGTTTTTGTTCATGGGTAGTTTCCCCCAGATATATCATTAACTTACTTGAAGACATCACATCTTTATTGATTCATCACTCTCTTTTATCAGAAAAATATCTTAAAAGTATAGTTCAATTTCTATAAGTAAACACTTGTGCTTTGCAACTTTTTTTTATTAAAAAGTTAAGCTCAAATGAGTTTAAGTAAGATTTTAAAAACAATTTAGTTATCATGTTCTTACCTTAAAGGTATGTTTCTTACGAATATGAGGTATGTTTTCTTTACAAAGTCTGTTAACTTAATGCTTATTTAATTTTTTTAAACACTTACAAGTTATCTGCCTCATAAAAGCAACTTTTATCTGAATAACGAGGACTATTTTGATAAATCATAAACACATATCTAAAGATAATAATACGCCGCCAAGTATGAATGGGTTAGTTCCGACCTTAAATCAGTATGGGTATATGGTTGAAACACCGCTTCCAGTAAGCCAAAAATTTATTCAGTATGCTGGAGAAACAAAAGGATTAGTTCTTGATATTGGAGCAGCCTATGGAGCCGTTGCTATTCCTGCACTTAAAAAAGGAGCAACTGTAATTGCCAATGATTTGGATTCTCGCCATTTAGAAATATTATGGGAAAATACTCCTGAATACCTGCAAAAAAATCTAAGACTCGTTGAAGGTAAATTCCCTGATGCTGTCGAATTTTTACCATCTTCTCTCAAAGCAGTACATGCTGCAGGTGTACTTCATTATTTACCAGGAGATGGGATTAAAAAGGCATTCAAAAAAATTTTTAATATGCTAGAGTTAGGTGGTAAGTTTTTCTTTTACACAACCGCTCCTTATATAACTCTTTTTTCCAAATATTACCCCATCTATCTTAAGAAAAAAGCGGCAGGTACAGAATGGCCTGGATTAATGAAAAATAGTTGGTTTTATGCTCCCCATTATAAGGGATGTATACCTAAAAGAATTAACCTTTTGGATGAAGACATTATAACCCATCTGTTTATTTCAACAGGGTTTCTTATTGAAGAAATGGAATATCAATCTGTGCAAAACGCTCCCCAAGAGTTTCAATCAGATGGTAAGGGATTTATTGCTGTGGTTGGAAAAAAGCCTAATTATACCAAGTCTCAGATTTAATTATATAAATGATAGAATTCTAATATTGTCATCCTCGGACTTGATCCGAGAATCCATGGATCCTCGGATCAAGTCCGAGGATGACGAAGAGGAGAGCAAATGTAAGTTTAATTTGAAATTTAGTATTAAATATAAAAATATGATTGTGAAAATCTTATTCACCAAATGCTTTCATTAAAAATTCTTTAATCCTAAGTATACTTATAAAATCCTTCCAAATCGTGGGATAAGAAAAACACATGGGAACTACTGGCCCAGGTTGGTCAGGTAGGATACGTTCAAATTTTAGCCCCATCATTCCTATACTTTCTTCAGAAAGTGAGAAAATACCAAGCCCAGCTTCTGCAGCTTTCATTATGCCAATACTTGATCTGATAATTATGAAATTATCTGGGTTTAAAGAAAAATCTGGGTTGTGCATATACCAATTTAAAGATGGGTAAGCATCATCAGGCCATATTCTTTGAAATGAAATAATCCTGTGTCTAGCAAGATCAGCAGGATGCTCAGGTCTTCCATTTCGTTTGATGTAATCTGAACTTGCCCACAATCCTATATGATAATCTTGAAGATGAATTTGCTGGTAATCTTCATTTTCTTCAGTCATTGCACTGATTGTTAGCATAGTTTTCTTCTCTTCAGTAGAAAAATAACTATCATCCCTCCCAAAAAGATTTAATGTAATCCTTGGATGTTTCCGTTTAAATTCAGCCAATCTAGGAGCAATCCAGTAATCCATTAGAAAAGTCGTCGTATAAAGATCAAAAGCACCTCTCTCTAAATCCTCATCTGCTTTAAGCAGATCATACATGCTATCAATCTCTCTAAAGATAACAGGAATTTTTTTTGCAAGTTTTTCACCTTTTTTAGTCAACTTCAATGCTGTTTGACTTTTATCGCGATAGAGCAATTGGAAACCAAATTCTTTTTCAAGTTCCATGACTATTCTTGAAACTTGTGTGTGAGTTATTCCAACTTTATTCGCAAACTGGCTCATACTTGGAGACTTAGAAGTTTCAATAAAGCGACAAAGTTCTAAAAATTGTTTTAAATATTTTAAATTCATACAAAATTACCTAATAAAAGTATTAGCCTTAGATCAATGTTCAAAAAATGTTAATGCTTGACAACTTTTTGTTATAGTGATAACCCTTGTTCACAAATAGCAATACCATACTTGCGCGCTCTCTACTACTCATTTGATATAGGGGAGAAAAATAATGAAAATCATTAATAAACCAATCCTTCACCAATTCTCATCTAAACATCCTGAACTCAGCGACTATATTACGATTTGGCTATTAAATGTCGCTAAGGCAAACTGGCATAAAAAAGAAGACATTCTCATTACCTTTCCTAAGGCTGAATTGTTAGAATGGAACAGAGTTCGTCTTCCCATTATTCATTCAGAGCATACTATACAAGCTGATATTCATTATTCAGCAAAAATGATCTTTATTAAATTTGTAGAATCCAAACAACAACAGCTTAGCATCAACGACTCCAAACCATGCTCTTTACAGGAAACAACTTATGCTTATTAGACCAATTCGAAACGAAGAAGACTATCTCGCCTCTTTGCATCTTATTAATTCTCTTTGGGACGCTGAAAAAAGCTCTTATGAATATGATCAACTTGAAGTATTAACATCATTAATAGATGCCTATGAACAAACAAATTATCCTTTAAATTTTCCCGATCCAATCGAAGCCTTAAAATTTCATATCATCCATAAAGACATTAGCACTCAAGATTTAATTACAATTTTTGGATCATTAGCTGAATTTGAAGCCATTATGGATCGTGAAAAACCTCTTGGTCTTCCCGTTATATGGAAACTATGCCAAGAATGGCAAATTCCCGCTGAGTGCCTGATTAGACCGTATAAGATCAAAAGATAAAAATTACTATATTTACCCAATTACACGTCATTTTAAAAAGCCACCCAGTATAAGTTTCCCTATGGCTTGGCCAAAGGAAAGCTGCACCTCTTATTTTATTAAAAACGCGAATTCGGGATTAAAAATAAGTTGGTCGTGCTGCAAAACAGCCTGGATCCTCGGGTCAAGCCCGAGGATGACTATAATTAGCTTAATCATTAGAAACTAAAAAGTTCGTTATTTCTGGCAAAAATCAAAAAACACAGTCATCCTCGGGCTTGACCCGAGAATCCATAAAGCTTCACATATAGAAAACAATGTTTTAATCCCGAATTCGCATTAAAAGAATATAACGACCATCACTTTATATTAATCATTTGTAATTTCATCACCAAAACAATTGTAAATATCAAAAATAAAGATAAAATTTAGATAAATATCTTTAAACAAAATATTTCTTTATTTTTTGAAATTAAAAACATATAAAAAATAGATATTAGAATTAACAAAGGTGCTATTTACAAATGTACAGAATTTTAAAAATGGTTTTTCTCATCTTAAGTGTGTTTTTTTGTTCTGATTTTGTGTCTGCAAATCAGAAGTTTTTAATCGTTGCCAATGGACCTTTTGACCTTCGAGTTGTCAAAGATTGTCTTAAAGATCGCACAGTCGTTGCCTTAGATGGAGCAGCTGTTAAACTCTATAAACACCAAATTAACGTCAATTATGTTTTAGGTGATTTTGATTCACTAACAGAAGCTTGTAAAAAAGCAGGGGTTAATCCTTACAACGCAACTGAAGTCATTGCCTATTTTAAAAATCAAAAAAAACCTGATGATAGTGTCCTTGTTTTTGAACACTACACACCAAAAACTCAAAAACCAGCAAGACCTATTGTTTTTGTTCGCACCTATTCACAAAATTACACAGACTTGGATAAAGGAATCCAGTTTTGCCTAAATCAAGCAAAAGCCGGAGAAACAGTTGATATCCAGTTGGTCTGTGCACTTGGAGGCAATCGTACAGATCACAGTCTTGGAAACTTTGCAATTCTAAGACGCTATAATAAAAAACAATATCCAAACTTATCTCTTACAATTGTCACATCTGAAGAAAATATAAAGTTCTTACAGGATGAAACGATGACTTTTGCTTCTTTTATTGGCGAAAAATGTGGAATATTTGGTTTTCCAGAAGCCAAGGTTGATTGCCAAGAATTAAGATGGCCACTGACAGATATGCATTTGAAAGTAGGGTATAGTGATAGCTCTTGTAATGAAGTCAAATCATCTCCTGTCACAATAAGTGTTAAAGGTGAAGCACTTATTATCATGCCACGTACTGCTAGAAATAGAGCGTAATCAAAAATAAACTACCTGATTGACAATTATATGTATGCATATAATGTTCATACATATAATAGGCATGCAAAGAATCACTTAATGACCAGATATTGGATTGGCGTCGTTTCTAAATCTCACGTTGATCGCGGAGTCGCAGGTGGTTTTGCGCAATTATGTCATGGAAAAGCAGCTCCTTTAAAAAAAATGGATATTGGAGACTGGTTTGTTTATTACTCTCCCAAAACAGATATGACCAATGGCCAACCCCTTCAAATGTTTACAGCTATCGGCAAAATTGTTGGTGAGTCTGTTTATCAATATGAAATGGCACCAGACTTTGTTCCGTTTCGCCGCGACATCCAATATTTTAAATGCACACCCGCCCTTATTTTACCTCTAATACCTATGCTCTCCTTTATAAAAGACCCAAAACACTGGGGCTATCCCTTTCGCATTGGCCATGTCGAAATTACCAAAGCTGATTTTGAACTTATCGCTCAAGCGATGGGTGTTTCAATAAAAAAATAAAAACGTTCAATCCTCTCCGTGCGTTTTCGAATAAGCAGGCTTGCCGTCATAAGCATTCAATTTTTCAATGTGAACCCACTTATAATTGACGCCTATTTTTTGCAATAAATCCAAAATAGCAGCATCTGTTGCATCTTTCGCCGTAAAACGCGCACAAAGATGGTCAACCACATCTGGATCTTTTAAAGATGGATTGGGATAAACTTTAACACCGCGGCAAGAAAGAATTTTAAATTGAAATAGCGTTGCATTCGCTAAACTTTCTAAATTTTTACCCACAACATCAACTGGCTGATTTGTTTCAATAAAAATATCAACTCCATCGACCTGACACTGCGATGGTCTTACCATATCAGGCCTATGATCAACTTTTGGCAATTTTAATGGTTTGAAATCACGAACTTTTGATCGGGGGTATTTCTTTCCAAGATTTTTAATAATGGCATCGGTAAATGTTGTTGTTGAAGCAGCGCCTCTGTCCCCTACTACATCCCTTGTTAAAACACGATCTTGATCAAGAGTAATAGCAAGAGCATTTTCAATCATTTCAGCTGCATTAAACTCACCCAAATAACGCAGCATCATAACACCAGACAATAAAACAGCTGTTGGATTAATATTGTTTTGCCCTGCATATTTTGGCGCTGAACCATGTACCGCTTCAAATATAGCAAAATCATCACCGATATTAGCACCCGGTGCAAATCCCAAGCCACCAATCAACGCTGATCCCAAATCACTTAAGATATCACCATTCATATTCGTTGTGACAATCACATCAAACTGTTCAGGCTTTTTAACCAATTGATGCGCTGCATTATCAACAATAATATGATGAGCTTGAATGTCTGGATATTCTTTAGAAACTTCTTCAAAGGTGCGTTTTAATAGCCCTTCACTTAGTTTCATAATATTGGCTTTAGTCGCGCAATGAACCGTTTTTCGGCCTTCAGACCTGGCAAATTCAAAAGCAAGACGAACAATTTTTTCGCAACCTTTACGGGAGATCAGCTTTAAACATTGAGCCACGCCTGGTGTTTGCATGTGCTCAATGCCCGCATACAAATCTTCTATATTTTCGCGAACAATAACAAAATCAATGCCACGCCCGTGATAAGGAGTTGCAACACCTGGCATTTCCTTAATGGGTCGAATATTGCCATAGGTTTCGAACATTTTACGCAAAGTCACATTCGCACTTTTTTCGCCAAAGCCAACGGGTGTTTCAAGTGGGCCTTTTAAAACAATCTTATTTTTAAGGATAGAATCAATAGTCTCTTGTGGCACACCAGTCGCCAAGCCTTTTTTAAAGACTTCTGCTCCAGCCTCACAAATATCCCAATTAATTTTAACTCCTGAAGCTTCGATAATTTTGCGAGTAGCCGTTGTAACCTCACGACCTATGCCATCGCCTGGAATTAAAGTTATATTGTGAGTTTGAACAGACATAAGAAAACAATCCCTTAAAATGATAGTAAATTAAATACAATTTTATCTTAAAAGGTAGTTTCCACCTTGATAAGTGTAAAAATGAAAATTAAATTTATTCTGAACTTACGATTAGCAATTTGAGAATGATTTTAATTGTAAGTTATAGAATTTAATTCCATTAAAATGCTTATTTAGTAAAATTAATTTTCATTATTTAGTATTTTATTAATATTTTCTGACTATATTTATAATTGTTTGAGAGTTCTAAGAAAGAGGAAAATAAGTTCATTTTAAGATAAATTATGATTCACTATAACCTAAGGACGTGAAGCGCGATTTATGAAATTAGGTTGTCTTTGTAAAAGAGTGGCTCTCTTTTATAAAGCTTCAATCCCTTGGTTAGCTTAACAGCTTTAAAAGGGAAAGGGTGAAGGTGTGTCCGGCGGAGGTGGTGGGAGTGGGACTGCCTGGGGCTCAGGGATGGGTGGGCCCACAAAAAGTCACGATTCTGCTCCAAAAAAAGACCTCTGACCTCTATAGAAAAAGCACTATAAAATGATTATTATTAGCTTCTCTATTCAAGTCTCCCTATGGCTTGACCATAGGGTCTATGGATCC
>DAHVSZ010000031.1 GCA_027328625.1 Candidatus Paracaedibacteraceae bacterium
ATGACTCAAGTCATGGGAAAGTCGGTCGCTGCCAAATCTACTCATTACCATACTCTATTCTACTTCTTATCCTGTTTTATTCTCATTCCATATAAATATTTTACTAAAGAGACTTTTGTGAAAAAAAGCCTGACTTGCATGTTAGGCTATTGAAGGATATTCTAAATGTTAGTCGACAGTTTCTTCTGCGGATGCTTCTTTTTTAGCTTCTGCCTTTTTAGTAGCTTCCATTAATTTCTTCCAAGAATGAGTTTCTCTTTCTTGCCAAGGTGACATATCACGTCCTGATTTTGTACCTTTTGGGTCGCGAATTTCAGCGATACATGCAACTAACTGTTCACGGGTTTGAGCCTCTAATTCTTTGTTTCCTGGTGTATCATTTCCACCAACTGGCTTTAATTTACAGCGTTTCTCAACTGTGCATTCCCTTTTACAGTTTTCAATATGTCTAGTTTTAGCTTTACTTGTACTATTAGCATTAATAGCCTCACAAAACTGATGACATGTTCCACCATCCTGTGTGCAAAGTTTTCCAACGTCTGCTTCGCATTTTTTTGTTGCAGCTTTTATAGCTCCATGTCCAGGGGTATGTGCTGATGACGCGTTAGAGGGCCCTGTAAAGAGGATGCAGCAAAGCATGAGAGCTGTGACAATGAATTTTTTCATAGGGTTTCCTTTTAAATGAATGTGGCTATTACACTTAAGCATACTGATAAAAAAAACTTTTCGTAAAGATATGATAAAATTATATGTATTAAAAATAAACAATTTCATAGAAAAATAATTTTTCTCTCTTTAATTAATAAAATATAGACCTTGAGAACAATTTAGTATAATTAAAAGAAACCAACTGAATTTTCTTTGGAGAGTTCTTTGATATGATATTTACGATTCGAACTCTCTTTTTCAACCTTCGAAGGTTAGTATTCGCCTTTTTTCGAATACGCACTATAGGTGCGCGGGCTTTGGTGGTTTGCGATGGTGAAATTCTCCTTATAAAACACACCTATCAAAAGGGGTGGTACACAATTGGTGGTGCGGTTGAAAAAGGTGAATCCACATTAAAGGCTGTAAAACGTGAACTTTGGGAAGAAGTTGGCTTAATTACAAAAAAAACCCCACAGCTTTTTGGTGTATATTTCAACCGCAATGATTGGCGTGATGACCATGTTATCTTATATGTAGTCAAAGATTTCACCATGGAAGACGTAGATTCTGATGAAATTGCTGAAAAAAAATGGTATTCATTTGATGATCTTCCTGAAGATGCATCACCGGCAACTAGGCGCCGGATAGATGAATATCTAGGCAAAGCCCCCATATCTGATAAATGGTGATACTTAAATTCTAAAAACTGAACCGTTGATAAAACTATCATCTTCGGTAAAAGAGTCAAATCCATTGATTTGAGCACAAAATACAATAAATAAAACCTCTGCCAAAGAATAACTTAATCGCCAAGAATCTCGAGTGTCATCGACATCCTTTAAATGATCCATAAATTCATTCAGCTCAGCGAGACGTTCTTCTTTCTCTATAAAGTCTTTCACTGTTTCCTAATCCCAATAAGTTATTTTGGAAACACTCTAAATTATTTAAAATCTTAATGAAATGACCCTGATTATTTCATGTTATCTGGGACAGAACCTAACATATTATCCTATGGCTTTTGACAACAAATACAATTGAGATGATGAACCTAAAAACTTAGATTTAATCATTCTATTTTTAAGACTATTTTTTTTTCCAAAAATTAAATAGCCTGTATAAAAGATAGGTATTTTTTGTTTATAAAGTATTTTTAATTTATACTTTCTAAAGTGATTTAGCCAATAATGATTGCTAAAATAATAAATTTCAGATAGAAAACTCCCTTGTTCTCCATGTACAGGCGGACAAAGAGCATGAATTATATTTCTTCTTATCCAAGAAATTTTTTGGCTTGATTTATGATTTTCTGAATCATTTACCTGAGAAACTTTTTTTGTTTTTGCAAAGAAAATTTTTCTTAATAATTTTAGTACATTTATATAATGTGCAATTGTCGTCCAAAATCTCCAAGTAGAAGTTGGTACTACATGGATCATAATTCCATCTTTTTTAAGAACTCGATCACATTCCTTGTAGAAATTCTCATAATCTGTAATATGCTCTAAAACATGTGATGTAAAAATGACTTTAAATGATTGGTTTGGATAGGGGATATTTTTTCCATCATAAATATGTACAGGAAAAATTTTGTTATCTGAATATACTGATGACTCTATATCTATTGATGTTATATTGTAGCCTAATTGAGAAATATAATTAGCTTGAAATCCTGCTCCTCCACCAATTTCTAAAATAGAATCGGTTATTTTTAGTTGTTTTAAAACATAATCGATTTCAAACAATCTAATCTTATGTAGAAATTCTAAAAAACTATTATCCATAATGTGTAAATTCTATACTAACCGCAGTCATGGATTGAAATTTTGCAATTTTTAAAAGTGTGTGGTAACAGGTAATAATGCCTTGGTATCTCAAGGACTCTATCAAACTTAGATTTGAGGGTCAATATGAGCTTTGAGATAATAAAGATATCGAAAAACTATCATTAAGGCTCTATTATAAGGTTGCAAGTACTGGAGATAAGGGCGTTATGAGAGTTTATTTATGTTCAAGTTATGATGTAAGCGGTGGTGCTGGAAGGGCAACTTATCGACTTCATCAAGCTTTAAAAAAAATGAGAGAAATTGACTCAACTTTATTTGTACAGCAGCAAGAAATTTTTAATGATACAAGTATAAAACGTTACCTGACTCCTCATACAAACCTACTACGTAAAGCCACATGCCGATCCGTTCCTTTAATGGAAACGTTTTTTAGAAAACTGTTTACATCTACGAAAGAAGGTAGTCATTCCCTGCCTTTTTTGCCAGATTTCCAAAGTCCTAATATAAGATACATGAACCAACATGCGGATATTATTAATCTCCATTGGATTGGGAGTGGGTTTTTGAATGCTTGGTCAATAGCTTCTCTCAATAAACCTGTTGTTTGGACGCTTCATGACACTTGGCCATTTTGTGGAACAGAGCATTACCCAGCAGGAACTGACTATTATAAAGATGGATATAAAAGCACAGATCAAAAGCAATATCGTTTGTCGCAAGAAGTTTGGAGTTTGAAATATAAAAATTTCAAAAAAATAAAGGATTTAACGATTGTTTCACCTAGTAAATGGCTGGCTGGTCTTGCAAGAGATAGTTTGATGTTTAGAGGAAGACGGATTGAGGTTATTCCGAATAGTCTTGAGACTGAAGTATTCTTTCCGTGTCGGCAAGCTGTGGCACGTGAGGCTTTGGGATTGGATCTTAAAAAGAAGATTATCCTTTTTGGCTCAGCAGCAGGGCTTAAAGATAAAAGAAAAGGGTTTCACCATCTATTAGAGATTCTTCGATTAATCAAAGAAGAAAGTTTGTTTGATGTTAAAAAATTAGTCTTGCTGACATTTGGTTATGTGAAAGAAGAATTTAAGGATTTCCAAATTGCCATCCAAGGACTTGGTGATATAAAAGATGACCGAATTTTACGTTTAGCTTATAGTGCCGCTGATGTGTTAGCGCTTCCATCAGAAGAAGACAATCTGCCAAATATTCTTTTAGAATCGATGGCATGCGGGACACCTGCAGTTGGTTTTAATATTGGCGGGGTTTCCGACTTAGTTTTACCTGATCAAACAGGCTATCTAGCAGAATTTGGTAACTATCGTCAATTTGCTGATGGCTTAATCAAATCGTTGACTGAAAGAAATAAAGAAGAGTGGTCTAAGCAGACTGTTTCATTTATTGAAAATGGGTATACTTTGGCGCATCAAGGCAAAGCTTATTCTGATCTTTTTTCAGATATTCTTAAAAAAAGTAAGCAATGAAAATCTCAATCATAACAGCTTGCTATAATTCAGCGCAGTTTATTAGAACTTGTATTGAGAGCGTCTTATCTCAAGGTTATGATAATTTCGAACATATCATTATTGATGGTGGATCAGCCGATGGTACTCTGGACATCCTTAAACATTACCCTCATTTGAAAGTGGTTAGTGAGCCTGATCAAGGTCTTTACGATGCTTGGAATAAGGGTATCGCATTAAGTCAAGGTGATATCGTTGCGATTATGAATAGTGATGATTTTTATGGAGAAAATGTTTTTAAAAATGTGAGGGCAGAATTTGATCACGATCCGGCAATTCAACTTGTGACTGGTAAAGCATTGCAGTGTATTAAAAAGCCTGATGAATCTTGGGTAAAAGTATGTGACTATGTTGAGAATCCAGCGTCTGTTTTCGAGATTAAAAATTTATCAATTTGGGGGCCGGTGATTAATGCTAGGTTTTTTAGAAAATCTGTTTTTGAAGATATAGGTCCATTCAATCTTGCTTATAAAGCGGCGGCAGATATTGAAACCATGATAAAGGTTGTTCTTAAAAAATATAAGACTTCATATATTGATCAATATGTGTACTATTATGTTTCTCATCCTGGGTCGTTATCACTGAGTTTAAAAACAGATGCTTTATTTTCTCAATATGTTGAAAAGATAAGCTGTGTTGAAATATTTTTGGAAGATCCCTATTTGAATTCTTTAGACAAGGGTATCATTTTAAATGCATATCTAGAAAAATGTGCGATGGACTTTATTTATTTCTTGTCTAAAAAACAATATGAGAATGCAAAATATTTCTTTAAAAAGGCTCAAAGATATCCTTTGAAATTTATTAACGGTTTGATTAAAGAGATTGTTAGAGTTTCGAAATACAAGATATGCCAACCATTTATGAAAAGTAACGAAATTATTTGTGTGCCCAATATCATAAGGAAAGATTCTTAAAGACATGAAGCCAAAATTGTTAATAACAGGGGGATGCGGATTTATAGGTTCACATTTTGTCGATTTGGTTTCTAAATCAGGTTATCCTTGTATCGTTATAGATAATTTAAGCAAGAGCACTAAAGAATTTTTACCTTTAGAATGCACTTTTATAAATGGTGATTTGCGAAATAAAGATTTATTAGATGATGTGTTTAAAAAACATAGTATCCAAGCTGTTGTGCATTTTGCCGGGGATATAGAAGCAGGAGAATCGGTTAAAAATCCTTTACAGTTTTATGATAATAATATTGGCTCTCTCATTTCTTTGTTACAAGCAATGAAAGCTTGCAAGGTCAACAAGTTTATTTTTTCATCATCTGCCGCTGTTTATGGCAGCTCTGAAGTCAATCCAATTCAAGAAGAAACTTTACAGATCCCAACAAATCCTTATGGAAAGACTAAGTCTTTTAGTGAGCAAATTTTATTTGATTGCCATAAAGCCTATGGTCTTGAGGTTATAAATTTACGGTATTTTAATGCAGCTGGGGCAGATCTAGATGGTGATAGAGGGGAATGTCATCATCCGGAAACCCATATTATTCCTCTTGCTCTTGAAGCGGCACTTGATTCTTCAAAAGAAATTAAGATTTATGGAACTGATTATCCGACTCTTGATGGTACATGTGTTAGAGACTATGTGCATGTCGTTGATATAGCACAAGCTCATAAATTAGCGTTGGACAAGTTGTTTTCCATACCAAAACAGAGTATCTTTAAGTCTTATAATTTGGGTAATAATCGAGGGTATTCTGTGCTAGAAGTTCTTGATACCGTTGAGTCTGTAACTGGAAAACCTTTAAGGCGAAATCGCTGTGAACGCAGGGCCGGTGATCCTGCATTTCTTGTCGCAGATAGTCAAAAGGCTTTAAAGGATTTAGGTTGGCACCCAAAGTATCCCAATCTGACGGATATGGTGAAACATGCTTGGAGCTTTACGAGAAAGAGGCAAATGAGTGGATAAAGTTAAAAGAAAAGCTGTTTTCAGTGCTTCTCTGCAAATTTGGGACATAAAGAAAATCCTTTCAGAGCTTTGGGCTTTTCGTGATCTTTTGGGGATTTTAGTTCAGCGAGATATTAAAGTTAGATATAAACAAACACTTTTAGGCTTTATTTGGGTTCTTTTGCAACCGATGGCAAGTGCCGGTATATTTAGTGTAGTTTTTGGTTATCTAATTGGTATTTCTTCTAATAATACTCCATATCCTGTTTTTGCTTTTAGTGGAGTTTTATTGTGGCAATTTTACGCAAGAATTTTGAGTGAAGGAGCTTTGGCTTTAAGTAATAACCATAATCTAATATCCAAAGTTTATTTTCCTCGTATGATTTTACCAATGACACCTGTATTTAGTGCTTTGTTTGACTTATGCATTGGTTTGACACTTTGTCTTTTAGCTTTTTTGATTTTCTCTTTTCCTTTAAGCGTGCAAATGTTCTATCTTCCAATAGTTGTCTTTTTAACCGCTTTAATGGGGCTTGCGATTAGCTTGTGGTTTTCAACATTTGATGCTTTGTATAGAGACATAAGGCATAGTATTCCTTTCTTGGTGCAAATTTGGTTTTTCACAACACCTGTTGTTTATCCACTTTCCACTATTCCGGAAAAATGGCAAAATCTGGCAAGCTTAAATCCTATGGTAACTCTCATAACGCTTTTTAGATGGTGCTTATTAGGTGGAGAGTTTCCTGTTACTGTATCTATGTGTTTGATATCCGGAAGTGTTATCTTTTTCTTATTTATTTCTGGGTTTATCTTTTTTCAATTAATTCAAAGAAATCTTGTTGACCGTATATGAGCGAAATTGCAATTAAATGTGAATCTCTTTCAAAACTTTATTATTTGGGTAATAAAAACAATATCTTTAGCTGGATTCTTTCAAAAAGAAAAAATGCTCAAACTCAAGAACAGCTGTGGGCATTGAAGGATGTTTCTTTTGAAATTAAAACTGGTGAAGTCGTTGGTATCATAGGGAAAAATGGAGCGGGAAAAAGTACTATCCTTAAGCTTTTAACGGGTATTACTGCTCCTTCAAAAGGAAAAGCAACTGTTTATGGGAGAATAGGTTCTTTATTGGAGGTAGGAACAGGATTTCATCCAGAGCTAACGGGAAGAGAAAATATTTTTCTCAATGGCGCAATCTTAGGAATGACACGTAAAGAAATCAATCAGAAACTTGATGAAATTATAGATTTTTCTGAGATTGAAAAGTTTATTGATACACCTGTTAAACGTTATTCAAGTGGTATGTATACAAGGCTTGCTTTTGCTGTCTCTGCTCATTTGGAATCTGAAGTTATACTAATAGACGAAATTCTTGCAGTTGGTGATGTGGCTTTTCAAAAAAAATGTCTTGGTAAAATGAATGATATTGGAAAGCAAGGTAGAACCGTTATTTTTGTAAGTCATAATATGGGGGCGATTAGTGAGCTGTGCAGCCGATGTTTATTTTTTGAGAAGGGTCAGCTGGTTTACGATGGTTCACCTAAAGAAGCTATACAACGTTATTTAGAAAATAATCAAAATAAATCTGTTGTTCAGATTATTGCACCTAGTGAAGATATGCCTGTTTTTGTTACAAAAATAGGTTTAAAAGTTGATAGAGATGGAGATTACATTTCTTCTCTTGAGTTGTTTCAGGAGGGGATTTTAGAGGTTGAGTATACAATTAAAAAAGAGGTTAGTAACCTCTCAATGGCAATATTGATTTCTTATGAAGGAATACCTCTTCTATACAGTTACGATACAGACAAAGACCAGAAAGAAGATAACTATGAGAGAATGTCTGGAAATTATATAGCAGAAATGAGTTTACCTACTAATCGTTTTAAAGAAGGAAGTTACACAATTGAAGTTAAGATAGGACAAAATAATATTAACTTAACAGATGCCCGATGTTTTCTGAATTTTACGATTGAAAATAATTTTGTTGATACAACTCATAAAAGTTACCGAAAAGATAGACCAGGCATGCTTTCAGAAAGTTTACTCTGGAAACAACAAAAGATAGCTGATGCATAAAGTATGAATTTAAAAAATAAAAAAATTCTCGTAACTGGGGCAGATGGATTTATAGGATCTCATTTAATTGAGATATTAGTTAATTATGGCTGTAAAGTTGTCGCTCTTTCTCAATATAATTCTTTTAATAATTGGGGTTGGTTGGAAGATCTGCCTTGTTTAAATGATATTGAAGTTATTTCAGGCGATATTCGAGACGGTTATTTTGTCGAAAAAATGACAAAGAATGTTGATGTAGTCTTTCACTTAGCTGCACTTATAGCAATTCCTTATTCTTATCAGGCACCTGAAAGCTATGTTCAGACAAACGTTATTGGTACTTTAAATGTACTTCAAGCGGCTTTGAAAAATAACATAGAAAAAATTTTACATACATCAACGAGCGAAGTTTATGGGACAGCCAAGTATGTTCCAATTGATGAAGAACATCCTTTGCAGCCCCAATCTCCATACAGTGCAAGCAAGATAGCAGCTGATTCAATGGCTTTAAGCTTTTTTAATAGTTTTTCTTTACCTGTTACTGTTGTGAGACCTTTCAATACATATGGCCCAAGGCAATCAGCAAGAGCTGTTATTCCAACTGTTATTAACCAAATTCTTTCTGGAAATAAAGAAATTAAGTTAGGTAATATATCGCCAACTCGCGATTTTAATTATGTAACTGATACTTGCAGAGGATTTCTTGAATTAGCTGAATGTGATGCGGCTATTGGAGAAGTTGTCAATATTGGTTCTAATTATGAGATTTCAGTTGAAGATACAATTCAGTTAATTAAAAAGATTCTCGATTCTGATATTCAGATTGTTGTTGACGCTGATAGAGTAAGGCCAGAATTAAGCGAGGTTGAAAGGCTTTGGTGTGATAATTCTAAGATTTTGAAGCTTACAGGCTTTAAACCACAGACTAATATTGAAACAGGTCTAAAGAAAACTATCGAATGGTTTGAATGCGATTCTAACCAAAAGAAATATAAAGCGAATATCTACAATGTCTAAAAGAGCAATTATATTAGCTGGTGGAAAAGGGACAAGGCTGCGTCCTTATACCGTGGTTCTTCCAAAACCACTTATGCCAATTCAAGATTGTTCTATTTTAGAAATAATAATTAAGCAACTTGCCTTACAAGGTTTTGATCATATTACTTTGGCGGTTAACCATCAAGCTGATATTATTAAAGCACTCTTTGGAGATGGTAAAAAATGGAATATTTATATTGATTATTCGCTTGAGGAAAAATCTCTTAGTACTATTGGTCCTTTGAAGTTGATTAAAGATCTTCCTCAGAATTTTCTGGTGATGAATGGTGATATTTTATGTGATTTAAAATATGGTGAATTCTTTGAATATCATGAAAAATTTCAAAATATATTTACTATTTCTTCTTACAGAAGAGATCATTTAGTTGATTATGGAGTTTTAGAAATCAATCAATTGGGGAAATTGCAGAATTTTCGAGAGAAACCAGTCTTATCTTATGAGGTTAGTATGGGGGTATACATGGTTCATAAAGAAATTTTAACGTTTGTTCCTGATGGTCAACCCTATGGTTTTGATAATTTAATGGCGGATTTGCTTGACAAGAAAAGACCACCTACCGTAAAAAGACACGAAGGGTATTGGCTAGACATTGGTCGTCCAGAGGATTATATGCAAGCTATTGAACAATTTGAAACCTTAAGTTCACATTTTTTTTATGAGTAAAATTCTTGTAACTGGTGCAACAGGTTTTATAGGTAGAGCTTTAGTTTCAAAGCTACAAGATTTAGGAGAAGAAGTTTTAGCTGTTGGTAGTTCAGCAGGTAAGATTCAAGATCCTCAAACACTTGAGGCTTTTTCAAAACTACCAATAAAGCATGTTTTTCATCTTGCGGCTAAAACATATGTCCCGCAAGCTTGGGAGCATCCGTGGGAACTATATGAATCAAATATAATGGGAACTCTAAAAGTTCTGGAGTTATGTAGGGACAAAAAAGTACCTTTAACTTTTGTAAGCGCTTATGTATATGGTATCCCGGAGAAGCTTCCCATAACTGAATTAAGTCCGGATAATCCTAATAATCCATATGCATTTTCAAAAACTATAGCTGAAAGATTTTGTAAATTTTATGCCGATGTATATGGAATGAACATTACTATTATTCGGCCTTTTAATGTTTACGGCATGGGACAAAAAGAGCATTTTCTTATTCCATCTTTAATTAAGCAAGTTCTAACTGATACAGAAATCATAGTTAATGATTTAACGCCAAAGCGTGATTTCATATATTTAGATGATCTAGTAGAAGCACTTATTTTAACAATGAAAAATTTTGATATTTTTGAAATCTATAACATTGGCTCGGGCGAAAGTTTTAGTGTACAACAGATTATTGATCAAATTCAATTTTTAGCGGGGACTAATAAACTTATTAGATGCGAAAGAAAATCTAGAATAAATGAAATTCCGGATACTCTTGCCGATATATCTAAGGCAAAAAAAAAGTTGAATTGGATTCCTACTGTTAAGTTTTCAGAAGGAATCAAAAAAATTTTAGAGAATATTTAATCAGGCTCTAAAATGTAACTTATTTCTCCCTAGTAGCATCTTTTAATAAATTGCAGTAGGATGAGTTAAGTTTAAGATAAATTATAGTGCATGGCTTATGTTACCTTTTTCTAATTTAATTCATCCAGAGGGTTGGCGATTTGTTGCTATCTTTGCGGGTGTCACAGTTTTATTATCATTATTTTCCCATACTTTTGGTTGGATTGGCGGAATTTTAACAACGTGGTGTTTTTATTTCTTTCGAAATCCTGCACGTGTTACGCCTAGTCGCGATGGGCTCATTATAAGTCCTGCAGATGGTAAAGTTGTGGCTGTTAAGGAGGTCATTCCTCCATCAGAATGGGAAATGGGTGATGAGCCACGTGTGCGCATCAGTATTTTTTTGAACGTTTTTGATGTTCATATTAACAGAATCCCAATTTCAGGTACCGTCCGCCAAGTGATTTATCATCCTGGTAAGTTTTTTAATGCATCCTTAGATAAAGCCAGTGAGTTTAATGAAAGAAACACGGTTATAATTGATATGGAAAATGGTGATGATATTGCAGTTGTACAAATAGCTGGTCTTATTGCACGTCGTATTGTTTGCGATATTGACGATGATGATAAAGTCATCGTTGGCAGGCAATATGGCATTATCCGTTTTGGTAGTAGAGCGGATATTTATTTGCCAGTTGGAGCTTCACCATTGGTGATTGAAGGACAAAGAACCATTGGTGGAGAAACTGTTCTGGCTGACTTACAAAGTAACGAACCTGCAAGGCAGGGGGGAATTGTTTAATGTTAAAGCCTAAAGAGCCAAAGGAGCGCCCTGCACGTCGCGAAGGTAGAAAGGGGTTTAGAAATCGTTTACCTGCTAATTTGAAAGATCGAAAATTAAAGGTTCTGTCTTTGTCAGCGGTACTGCCCAATATTACAACAATGTTAGCATTGTGTGCGGGGATGACAGCCGTTCGGATGGCTTTGTTAGAGAGGTGGGATTTAGCTGTTGTGGCTATTTTGATAGCCGGTTTTTTGGATGGGATGGATGGGCGCTTGGCACGTTTGCTTGGTAGCGCAAGTCGTTTTGGGGCAGAATTAGATTCCTTTTCAGATTTGATTAGTTTTGGTGCGGCACCTGCTCTTGTGGTTTATCTCAAAGGATTGCATCAGTGGGGGGAAACGGGTTGGGCGATTGCTTTATTCTTTACCGTCTGCACGGCTCTTCGTTTGGCGCGTTTTAATACGCGCAGTATCGAGGGAGCTGATAGTCCTGTATGGTCGCAAGGATTTTTTACGGGTGTTCCTGCCCCTGCTGGAGCCTATCTTGCTTTGATGCCTATCATGATGCAGCAATATTTCTCAGCTTCTATTTTGCAAACCCCTTTATTTACAGCTATAGTCTTGTTAACTACGAGCGGCTTGATGGTAAGTCGGATTCCGACGTATTCCCTGAAAAAAGTGACGATCCCTCATCGTTTGGTTTTGCCTCTAATGCTGCTTGTCGTTTTAACAGCTTCAGCGATTTATAGTCAGCCTTGGTTGACATTGTCACTGATAGGTATTGCGTATTTAATTCTTATCCCCTTTAGTATTCGGTCATATAAAAATATAAAGGCTGAGATACTATCTTTAGTAGAAAAGGAAAATTAAGCTTCATTAAATTCAAATTCTAAATGCTCTCATTAATAAAGAGTTATTACCTATTTTTTAAAGAAGTAATCATATTTTCTTCTTCTTGGTCGGCTCCAAGAGGACTTACTGCAACATAACATCCAATTATAAAACTCAATACACATATAAATCGTATATGTTTTTTTAGCATAAAAACTCCCTCTGTTTTTCATTTGTTAAAATTTTAGAGGAGTTTTGAACGCATGAAAAGAGGGTCATTATTAGAATTTTTTTGTTACACCTTTCCTTACAATGCTGCTTTTAAATCTTTAGGTTTACCGCTGATAATCAGTTGCATGTGTTCTTCAATTTTGCTGATATCCCACTCCCACCATGCAATCTCCAAAAGATCTTTTATATCATTTTCATTAAAGCGAGCACGGATAACTTTTGCTGGATTGCCACCAACAATTGTATAGGGTGGTACATCTTTTGTGACCACAGAACGAGCACCAATAATGGCACCTGAACCAACTGTAACGCCAGGCATGATGACAGCTTCATGACCAATCCAGACGTCGTTGCCAATAACTGTGTTACCCTTGTTGGCGTAGTTTGTCTCTAGATAGTTCCAGTCACCAATAAATGTTGCAAACGTGTAGGTTGATATCCCATCCATCTGATGATTAGCACTGCTGGTAATAAATTGAACACCATGAGCAATTTGAACAAACTTACCAATTATCAATTTTTCAGGACTTGGTGGATGCAAATAAGGTGCTAATTTTCTGGCATAATCCTTGGGGTCATCGTGATCATTATAATAAGTATAGTCACCAATTTCCATGCGGGGGTGATCAATAACGTTTTTTAAATATACCAAATGAGGCCAAACTTCACCGTTAGGTAAGATCAAGGGATGAGTAATCGTGGGATTTGGAAGCATAGATGGGCTTTCACTTAAAATTTGAGGATATCTCTTTTGATAGCTTATTTTTTCTATGTTGTCATTCTCGCCAAACGATTTCATCATTGCGGTATTGCGAGAATTTTAAGACCCTTGGGACAAGTTCAATGGTGACGCTGTTAGACAAGGAAATATAACACTTTTAGAAGTGGTATCATGTTACCACTTTAAAGAATCTCTATAAGGCCGCGTAAAATATAGACTTTTTTGTTGCACATTCTTTAATAATGTTCTAAAAAAGGTGTAAAGTTTATTTTTGATTGAGTTTAAAGGATGCGCACAACTGTTTCTGTCCGTTCTCAAGATGTCCAAAAGAAATGGATCTTGATTGATGCGGAGAATTTGATATTAGGCCGCTTGGCAGTTTATGTTGCTAATCGTTTACGTGGTAAGCATTTAGCTAGCTACACACCACATGTGGATTGCGGTGATAATGTGGTTATTATTAATGCTGAAAAAGTTCATTTAACAGGTAACAAATTAGCAGATAAGAAGTTTTATTGGCATACAGGCTACGCAGGTGGGATTAAAGAACGCACTATGGGACAAATCCTATCAAGTAAACACCCGGAAAGAGTAATTATTAAAGCCGTTGAGCGCATGATTCCTCGTGGTCCTTTGGGTCGTCGTATTATGGGTAACCTTAAGGTGTATGCTGGTACGGATCATCCTCACACTGCTCAAGAGCCAACAGTTGTTGATTTTGCGAGCCTTAATCAAAAGAATAAGCGGAGTATCTAAGCGTGACTGATAAAATTGGTCTTGAAGATTTAAAATCAGCTGTTAAGGCAACAAAAACAGCAAGTAAAGTTGTAACATCTGAAACTGCAGCAACAGCGTCTACAGAACCTCGTGCTCCAAAAATTGATGCACAAGGCCGCTCTTATGCGACTGGCAAGCGTAAAAATGCCATCGCTCGTGTTTGGATTAAACCGGGTATGGGTAAGATTTTAGTCAATGGGAAATCCGGTGAAGATTATTTCGCACGTCCAGTTTTGCAAATGATTGTTAACCAACCTTTCAAAGCAGCGAACCGTGTTACCCAATATGATGTATGGTGTACAGTTTCTGGTGGTGGTTTATCAGGACAAGCGGGGGCTGTTCGTCATGGTATTAGTCAAGCTTTGACCCATTTTGAACCTGATCTTCGACCAACATTAAAGCAAGGTGGGTTCTTAACACGTGATAGTCGTGTTGTTGAACGTAAGAAATATGGTCAAGCCAAAGCTCGTCGTCGCTTCCAATTCTCGAAACGTTAATTATTTTTGCTGTTTCCTCGGTAAGAAAGCTCGCCTTGTGCGGGCTTTTTTATTTTTGAATAATAAGCGCCTTTGCATAACCTACTTTTTCTACTTCGTCATCCTTGTAGAAGTTAACTAATTCGCTGACAAAAATTTAAGATTCATCGAGGCTAGGGGTTTGAGCATTAATGCCTTGATGAGGTCTTAGGTTGTTGTAATAAATTTTTTTTATTAATATTAATTCTTTCCAGAAACACATTCCTTTAATTCTTTTATAGTCCATTCATGAACTTTATAATCGAATTCAAAGATTCTTGGATCATCAAATTTTGCATCATATTTAAGCATTACCCAACGCTCTTGACGATCAGCTGAAACTGTATCTCCAAAACTCTGTTGACCTAAGAAATCTATGTATTTTACATCAAAGACTTCTTTGCTTAAAAGCTCAGGGATGATTTTTTCCAAATCATCTAAACTCTGGATCAGTTTATTGTTGATATGCGTAATTTTCAACGGACGATTGGAACCGAACCAACCACTCTTATACAAATCTTTAAAGGGTGACGTTACACCAGCAAAAGATATATAAACCCCTGGGCCTTTATCACCAATCATATATCGTATTTGTTCATTATGATTAAACCAAGTTGCTCCAGCAAAACTTATGAACTTTTCAGCACTATTTGTTAATAAGGGATATGTTTTCACATCACACTTAACCAATTTTCCTTCTCTATAAACCTCAATCGAAACAGCTTTATCGGCGGCTGCATCTAGAATTTCATCAAGCCTAGCCAATTCTGGGCCAATCAATTTACCATCAACCTTCCACAAAACGTCGCCAGCTTGAAATTGACTTTGCGCTGGTGAATCCACAAGCCGCGTATCCACAACCAATATTTTATTGTGGGACTCTGGAAATTCCTTATTATATTCAACCCTTGCTTCTTCAGGAATAACGCCTGCCTCAGCCACATCTTTCAAATCATCATAACGTGGGATAAGCCCAATACTGCGGCGTGATGGTATATCACCTTTCTTTAATTGATTGAGCGATCTAACAATATAACTAATCGGAAGAGCAGCCCCAGATACAAATTTTCCGCCATAAATAATACCAACGACTTTACCGTCTTCGCCAAAAACAGGGGAACCACTAGCTCCTCCAACCGTTAACCCAGAAAACTTAAAAGATTGTTCAGGAAATGGCCCCAAATTCTCAAAAACACTAAAGACTGTACCTTTGTATGTTGAAAACTCATCACCAGCTGAATTGCCCATAGAATAGATTGTGTCATTAACTTTAACAGGACGTTCACTAATCTCTAAGGCCATGCTTGATTTTGGAAAATCATTAGGATTAATTGTTAAAAAAGCAAAATCTAACAAGGGATCAAAGAACTTAAGTTTAGCCGTTGTTTTGGTGCCATCAGAGAATTTAACTTCATACGTACAAACGGCCATATTGCCTGCCACATGATGATTGGTTGCAATCAATCCCTTTTCAAGATCAACGATAAAGCCTGTTCCAGACCAAGCATTCCCCTCTGCATTGTCAACAGAGGTATAGGCTTTCACTTTGATAATAACAACACCACGACGAACAGCATCTAAAAGGGTTTTGCGCGTTTCTTCTTTTGAGGAAGAGACGACCCTTTCATCACTTCCACTTTTTGCTTTATTTATTCCTTTGTCTACACTCTCTTTCAGTTCATTAGAAATTTGAGGTTTTTCTTGTGAAAAGATTTCTTTTTCCAAACTTTTTGACTTTGAAATTTCTGTTGTTTTGGGCGGAAATTCAGGCTGACTTGAGATATGTTTTTCAACGCCATGTTTTGGAATCACATAAATCATTATTAAGATAATAAACACAACTAAGCCCAAAACTAACTTACGATTGCGATCCATATCTTTTATTTCCTTTTATTTAGTGAATTAAAAAATTCATGTAACTATCAATTCAATGTAGGTCACACTACTTACTCAGACATGATAGATTAGTAGTTACAAGTTCATGCCATTAAATTATAACGAAAAAGTTCTTAATATACATTTAATTACAAGAGCCATATTCATTGTCTTAATGGATATAGCAAAACTCATATAAAATGATTGCAACCGCCGTCATCACGAGCCCCGTAAGGGGCGTGGTGATCCATGTATTTCCTGGATGGCTACGCAACTTTGTTGCTCTCCATGACGCCAAATTCATACTTATTTTATCTTGTTTCTGCTATAGCTAAATATATAAACGGGGCTATGCAGTTGACTCCCATAGATACTAGCTATAGTATTTTGAGTCATGAATCAGTATCCTGCGACTATGATGGATTTCATGGACATGTTCCCGAACGAAGAAGCCTGCTTGGAATATCTAAGCATGGTACGGTGGAGTAATGGCTATATCTGTTTGCGTTGCGACAGCCACTCGTATTGGAAAAAAGCTCGAGGTTTATTTTGCTGCCGTGATTGCGGTTATGAGTGCTCTGTAACAGCAGGAACATTATTCCAAGATACGCACAAACCACTGCGTCTTTGGTTTCAAGCCATTTGGTATGTGGTTAATCAGAAGAACGGTGTCAGTGCCATTGGATTACAAAAAGCGATTGGACTTGGCAGTTATCATACAGCGTGGGAATGGTTACATAAACTCCGTCGAGCTATGGTTAGGCCGGGTCGTGACCGATTGAGCGGTCTTGTGGAAATGGATGAAACGTTTATTGGTGGAGAGCGCTCAGGCAAACGTGGGCGTGGAGCAGAAGGCAAAGCGCTTGTTTTAATTGCTGCAGAAGAGACCCCTGCAGGTATAGGCAGAATAAGACTTTCTCCTATAGTTGATGCTTCTAGTGAAACTCTTAAAGAGGCGACCTTACAAATGGTAGAGCCTAGTAGCACCGTGAAGACAGATGCTTGGGACGCATACAACATTCTAACAAATCATGGATATGTTCACGTTCCTACGAGCCACAAAAATGCTGAATCAGGAGATGCGACGCCACTGGTTCATCGAGTTGCTGCTCTTTTGAAACGTTGGTGGTTAGGAACACATCAAGGTGCTATTCGCCCAGAGTACCTAGCGTATTATCTTGATGAATTTACATTTCGGTTCAACCGGAGAACATCACGCTCTAGAGGTAAACTTTTCTACCGTCTTATTCAGCAGGCTCTAGAGATTTCTCCCGTTACGGCAAAAACCATAATCACTACATCTAGTAGGTAGGGGAGTCAACTGCATAGCCCCGAAAAATAATATCTCTTCTATACTGTGCAGTTTATTCCTTGCCAACCGATGATCTTCTAAATCGCTGCTGAAGTCTTCAAAACTTTCACGTATGGTTTCTATCTCTTGATTCAACATGTCTATCTCCTATCCTGATATTCATGTCTTATCAAATTTTAACTATTTTTTATATGAGGCAACCCTGGATTTGATAAAGGGTCTAATAGTCAAATTATTTGAAATTTGGTAAAATATGTATCTAATTTAATCTCAAAGGAGGGGGTTTGAATGTCAAAAAAAACAATGTTTTTTTCTTTAGCTTTAATTTTATTAGCAGTTATAGCTTATTCCATATCTAACACTAAGGTATTTGAGTCTAAAAGTACTGTTGCAAACGTAAAGGTAAATTCTCATGATATAAAAGTTATTGAAAGTTATGCTGCAGAAGCATTAGAGAAAAAAAGTATTGCTATGTTTGAGGCAATAAAATTAGTTAACCCTAGTTATAAGGCTAATGTGGATTGTTTGGGCGGGCAGTTTCTGAAGTATGGAGAGGGTCCAGAAAGCTGGAAAAAACTTTATGGAGAAATCCTTGGCGGAGAAAAGAAAGTAGATGCTTATTTAGCTGCCCTAGATAAGGCAACAGTTCAAGCTGCAAAAGATGAATTAAGGGATAGATTAGCCATAAAATAACAAATAGATTTTATCTTGAGTGACTAATCTTCTTGTGTTACTTGGATAGTGATAAACACGTTTATTAAAGAATCACTGAATGCTGTGTAATCTCTATCTTCCTTATGGTCTTCTTGGTAGTTCTCTTTTTTCACATTGGTTATCCAAAGGACTTGCTGTTTTTTTGTTCTTGGGGTCATTAGGGTTTGGATTTTTAAATAGTACTGTAAAGCTAGAAGCATTCTTAGTAATATTGGCTTTGGTTGGTCTTCTTTATTTAATCAAAGTAAATCCTAACAAATGGCTTAAAATTACTAGTCATTTAGGTTTTTTTATTCTTAGCTTCTTGCTGTTTTTTCACATGATTCCTGCATTTAATAATTTTAAAGTGCTGCAATCTGCACAGCTTTGTTTAGACTGTGCTCCTTATACAATGTATTTGAATACGGAAACAGCATTGATTGGGTTTCTGCTTTTAAGTTTTTTAGTCCCTGTTGCTCGGTCGTTTAAGGATTTTCGAATTGCTATTCAATCTTCTCTTGTTTGGTTGCCTTTATGTATTGTTGTTCTGATAGGAAGTGCAACTCTTATTGGCTATGTAAAATTTGATCCAAAGGTTCCTTCAGCTTTACTGTTGTGGTCACTGAATAACTTTTTTCTAGTGTGCATTGGAGAAGAAGTATTTTTTAGAGGATATCTACAAAAGCATTTAACAGAATTCTGCCAACGTCATAACTTTTCTTATTTATTAGCCATTGCAGCAGCATCAATTATCTTTGGATTAAGACATATAAATGGTGGGATGCCATTTGTTGTCTTATCAACAATTGCTGGATTTTTCTATGGGATGGCCTATTACAAAAGTAGTAAAATAGAAGCTTCAATACTAACGCATTTTGGACTTAATCTTGCCCATTTCTTGTTTTTTAGTTATCCATTTTTAATGCCTTCTAATTAAGCAGATAAACATATGAAATTTACTATCCATCACTACTCCGAATTAGAGAGTACGCAAACAACAGCAAAATATTTTTTGCATGAAGAAAAAGCTGAAGAAGGAACAGTCATCATAGCAGATCAGCAAACATTTGGTTATGGAAGGCAGGGGAAAAAATGGGAATCTTTGCTTGGGAATTTGTGTTTTTCAGTGATTCTAACGCCTGAAGATAAACCTCTCTCTGATTATGGGCAACTGGGGTTTGTTGTTGCAGTTGCTGTGCAAAAGGCATTGCATAGTTTGTTTCCTTTATTATTGATCAATTTAAAATGGCCGAATGATATTATCATTGATCATAAAAAAATTGGGGGAATCATTATCGAAGCAGAACAAAATGGTGTTGTGATCGGTATTGGTATGAATGTTAATTCTGCTCCCACTGGAGCTATTTGCCTTAAAGATTGTGTATCTTCTGCTTTAGATCTAGAAGAAATTTTGAAAGCTATTCTTAAATCATTGTGGGACGTCTATAGTGGGTGGCTTACAGACAACTTTGATTCTGTCAAAGAAACTTGGACAAAACATGCTTATCAATTAGATGAAATGATTGAACGTGAAGATACCAAAGGGCAATTTATCGGTATTTCCGATGAGGGCGCTATGTTATTAAGAGATGAATTAGGGATTATCCAAAAAGTAACGACAGTTCAATAAGGTCTGAGTCAAGCTGGAGGACGACTATTGAGGCCTCATACTATACTCATCGCACTTGAAAATGGCTGTTTTCTAACCTCGCTTGAGTGTCCCTATGGATTGACCATAGGGCCTTGTGGATCCAATGGATCCTCTGGTTAAACCAGAGGAAGACTATAGCAGAAGCAAGATAAAATAAGTACAAATTTGGCGTCATGGCGAGCAATGGAATTGCGTGGCCAGTTAAATAATCTCTTCATACAAATCTTTCCATTCATGATTCATGCGCTCAATAAGCATTAATTTGTGTTTTCTCGATCCTTTTTTAATTTATGTTTCACGATGAATCGC
>DAHVSZ010000032.1:7500-19569 GCA_027328625.1 Candidatus Paracaedibacteraceae bacterium
TTTCCTGTAATTTATCCAGAATTTCATTTAGATAAGAACACTTTAACGAAAAAAGACATTGGACTACCAGAAAAGGGAAGGCTCTATTTTTGTTGCCAAACCCCATTTAAAATCAATCCAGCCATGGATGAAGTATTTAGAAAAATTTTAGAAAAAGACGAAGAAGCTATTATCCTTTTTTCTTATGGAGGTACCCATTATGCAGAACAGTTGCGAGCTCGTCTGGAGAAAAGTTTAGGTAAGGAATTAGTATCTCGGTGTTGTATTATTAGCAGGTTAGGGCAGAACGAATTTTTAGTAGTCCTTGATTTAGTTGATGTGATTTTAGATAGTTTTCCTTTTGGTGGAGGAAATACGACCTTGCAGTCTTTTGCTGTTAACCAACCTATGGTGCATTTAGCAAGTGCTGATTTAAGAAGGAGCGGGACTGGTGGTGCAATGAAAATGGTTGGAATACAAGAACTTATAGCCAATACCAAAGAAGACTATGTCGAGATTGCACTTAAATTAAGCAAAGATAAAGCTTATCGAGAATCTATGCGTCAAAAAGTTAAAGATAATAAACATCTCATCTTTAATCAAGATGACACAATCAAAAATGCTCACGTAAAACTTTTTCAAGACCTTTATTATCAACATAATTTGGAAGAGTATTTTTAAGATGATGCCAGTATGTCGTCCAGTTTTAACAACTCATGAGGCTATTATTCCTTATTTAAAACGAATAGATGACAATCAAGTTTATGGAAATGATGGGCCTTTGTTATTGGAACTTGAACGACGTCTTTGTCATCACTTTAACCTAGAAAAAGGACGATTGTTATGCGCTGTTAATGGGACAGTGGCGCTTCAAGTTGCTTTATTAGCACTTTCAGAAAATAAAATGAACAACTTCCTTTGTCTTATGCCTTCATGGACATTTACAGCAACACCAGCTGCTGCTTTTTCAGCTGGCCTTACCCCTTATTTCGTTGATGTTGATAAAGAGACGTGGGCATTAACACCTGAAATCGCTGAAAAAGCTTTAAAAAATGTTCCAGGTAAAGTTGGATGCGTTATGACGGTTTCTCCTTTTGGTTATCCCATTCCAACAGAAGAATGGGATTTTTTTACTGAAAAAACAGGGATACCCGTTTTGGTTGATGGCGCTGGTATGTTTGTTGAAGTTGAATTTGCTAATACACCTATCGTTGTTAGCATGCATACAACAAAATGCTTTGGCATGGGAGAGGGTGGGTTTATCGCCAGTAAAAATCTAAATTTGATGGAAGAAATTGCTTATCGACGAAATTTTGGTATGTCATCAGATAGATTGTCACATTTTATTGGAACAAATGCCAAGGTATCTGAATATGCAGCGGCTGTTGGTTTAGCCCAGCTTGATGATTGGCCAAATAAATCACAAATACTCTTAGAGAAAGCCAGATTATATAAAGAACAGTTATCAAAAATTAGAGGAATTCGGTTGCAGCCAGGTTATGGAGAGAGCTGGTTTGGAGGCAATTTAGTCATTGAGTTTGAAAAACCAGTTGCCTTAGAAGCATCTGAGTTTTTAAATCAGCATGATATAGAAACGAAATTTTGGTGGCGACAAGGATGTCACTTGCAAGAAGCGTATCGACAGTTTGAGTCAACCCCTTTACCCAATACAGAAATTTTAGCGAGTTCAACTTTGGGAATTCCTTTTAGTGTTAAACTTTCTGAACATGAAATTTCTTATATTTGCGATACTTTAAATCGATTTGTTGAGAGTAAGTAGTATGCGCGTTGCTATTATGCAGCCTTATTTTATTCCCTATCCAGGTTACTTTCGTTTGTTTGCAGCAACAGATTTGTTTGTGATTTATGATTGTGTACAATTTCCAAGACGAGGTTGGGTTCATAGAAACCAATTAACTGATATGAATGGACAACTTCGTTGGTTGACACTTCCTTTAGAGAAAGCCCCACAAAAAACAAGTATTAATGAGATAAAATTTAGAAAAGAGTTTTCCAAAGAAATGGAAGAGCTTTTTTCTAATTTTAAAATTTTCAAGGATCCAGATTTTTATAAAGAAGAATTAAAGGGGATAAGAGAGGCAATTTTAACACCTGCAGCATATCTTGTGGATTACTTGGAACAAGTTTTAAGGCAGGTCTGTCTTTACTTAAATTTACCTTACAATATTGTCCGCTCAAGCTCTCTTAAGGTACATCCAGATTTACATGGCCAAGATAGAATTATTGAAATTTGTAAGATCGTTGGAGCTAAGACGTATCTTAATGCACCTGGAGGTAGGTCTTTATATGATCAGGAAAGTTTTAAAAAGTGTAACCTAGAGCTTAAATTTTTATCTGGTTATGAAGGTAAAAGAATCAGCATTCTGCAGTCTATTGTGGAGAAAGCAAAAGAAGAGATTGTCTATGCTATCGAATCATAATCCACAATCTGCTTGAACCGGCGAATGAGCTAAGTGAGCAAGATTTACGATTTATTAGGATTTTGTGAGTAAAATTTTAATAGAATTAGATGTAAGGTTGCCACATGAAATACTTGCTTTATCCAGCTACAGATGATCAGTCTGTTAGTTTTTATCAACGACAATCAAAAGAGATGCAGAATTGTATCATTGCATCTGCATCTCTTGATCCCGAGAAAGAGCAGCTTCGTGTCTATAAGAATTATAAACAACTCCCAAATGTTTTTGAAAATGCTTTCAAGGATAGAATCTTGACGCTTATCGGAGAAGAAGATGTTGCCGCAGTTTTATGTAGTAATGATTTTGTTGCACGAGAAATAATGCGAAGATTACCAAATATGTCTGTTGTTATGATTGGAGACGGACTTATATCACTGATAGATCGTTACATCGGTTTTGAAAAAGCCGCACAAGTTTTTGTAAATCAATTTGAGAAAAAGTATAAGAAGAACCCAATTATTACCCCACTGCAGATAGTCGAAATACTTTATAGTGTGAGCTGTTTGTTTGGTGAGAGCCATACCAGTAAAGTTTTCCACTTTATTGAATGTTTAGAACAATGTCCGAAAGAGGGAACTGTTATTGAAGTTGGGGCGCTGATGGGAAAGCAGTCTGTGGCTTTAGCATTACTAGGGCAGATTTATAGTTATAAAGAACTTTTAATTGTCGATCCGTGGAGTGTACATGAAGCTCCTCAGCACGATGCTCACAAAACCGTGACTGACTTTCCAAGATCATTAAAATGGGATTATATTAAAAAAATTTGCGAAGCACACATTCGCAATCATCGTTATCAAAATTTTCGCATTATTCAAAATACCATTGAGAATGAGGCCGTAAATATAAAAGATGTTTCTTTTATTCATCTTGATGGAAATCATGATTATAAAGCAGTGGTGACACAATTGGATTTACTCAAAGGCAAGATGCTACCAGGGGGTTGTATTCTTTGTGATGACTATTTGTGGCCAATTGGGGACAGCGTAAAGCGTGCAGTAGATGAGTTTGCTGAAAAGAATGAAGGTTCTATTAAACATACGGTGCTGCTAGATGAAAACTTGGCTGTTTATTTTAGGTAGGAGTCTATGTCAAATGAATGATTACAAAAAAAACGGTTACAAAATTTTCAGAAATGTTGTGCCAACTTCAACGATTGATGAGATTGTAGGTCAAATCAAGGAAATTGCTGATATTAGGCTGGAAAGCTTGGGGGTTTTGCCAGGCAATACAATATACGATAGTTTATTGCAAATTAATAAAATAGATCAAATTGCTTATCAGTCATGTTTAAAAACGGCACAGTATCTCCCAATTTTTAACCAATTAGGAATTAGTTCTGAAATTTTAAATGCTCTGAAAGAATGTTTTGTGGTAAAACCTGTTCTCTCTACTCGACCGGTACTTCATTGCGTTAGTCAGGCTTTACTCCTTGATCACGGATATAATTTTACTCCTCCCCATCAGGATTGGCCGAATATACAAGGAAGTATTGATCTTGCTGTTGTTTGGGTGCCCTTTATGGAGGTTAAGAAAGAAGCATATACACTTCAGGTGGTTCCACAAAGTCACAAGTTAGGAATGTTGCCCTGGGAAATCACACGATTTGGTCAAAGTATCAGAGAAGATGACGCTTCTTTTAGAAAAATGAAATTTATTGATTTAGAAATGCAGAGAGGTGATCTAGTTGTGTTTTCCGGTTTTTTGGTACACAGAACATCCAAAACGGGAAATAAGGAGAATGTTAGACTCGCAGCTAGCTTTAGGTTTAATAATTTGGAAGAAAAATTGTTTGTTAAAAGGAACTATCCTAATCCTTATATTTATACTCCTCAAAGGGAAATGGTGACGCCAAATTTCCCAACCTTAGAGGATATCAACAATGTCTTTGGAGAATAGAAAAATGGAAAAAGTTTCACACTATATCAATGAAATTAAAAGAAATGGTTATGCGCGTATTACTGCGGGAATTAGTACAGAAGATGTTAGTGCATTACTTAGTAAAGTAAGAGAAATTAACAATTTTTCTGATAAGCCATGTGATGGAATTCCTATGCTGAATCAGGGGCACAATATGCTCTATAATTTGCAAAACAAAGATATAATGTTTATTAAGAAAGCTTTTAATAATCAGGTTGTTAATGCGATTTTAATACATTTCTTGAATGACCCATGGTATAAAGCGATTAAACAAGACAGTCCAAACTACATCATGCGGAATATGATTGCTCGTTCGGGAGGCAACAAATTTATGCCTCTTCATATTGATTCAATGGTGCCGTCAAAAGGATCACATCCCTGGCTTTTTCAAGTTGCTTTTATGCTAGAGGATTCTACGAGAGAAAATGGTTGCACTATAGTTGTTCCTGGAAGTCATTTGTCTGACCGTTACTGCAGTCAAGAAGACGTTGCTAAAGCTATTCCAATAGAGTCAAAAGCTGGTGATATAGTGGTATGGGATAGTCGAGTCTTCCATGGAGCCTTGCAAAACAGTTCAAATAGGACACGATGGGCTTTCACAACAACTTATTCATGCTGGTGGATAAAGCAAATGTATGATTTTAGGCAAACTCTACCAGCAGAATTTATTTCACAACTAACAGATGTTGAGCTTTCCATTTTAGGATTCTGTAGTCTGCAGCCAATCGATGAACATGACCGTATAGACATAAGAGGAGGATATGAGGTTATAAGAAAGTGTTTGGATTATAAGCGGGTTTACTCCCAAAGTGCCAATCCTATGCCACTACGTCCAAATCCATTGCCATTATAAAAAAGGCATAACCGGTCTCTTATTTTAATAATATAGGGGTATGCTACCATTTGAGAATCCCAGCCCTCATTTGATGTAGAAAGTCCAAAGTCTCTTTTATTAAGGCTTTCCCATTTATATTGTTCGTTTTGTTTCATACATTCAATTGTATAAGAATTTTTTGGGTTATTCCTAAAATCTGATATCGAGCGTTTGCAGTACCACATGTAAGTTTGGTCATCAATTTCGACTAAATTTGCTGAAGTATAGGCAGTATTGGGCTCATTTGCATGTAATACATTTTCAGGTTTTGAATGTGTCCATACGTGCGGATTTTTACTTTCAATAGTGCGGAGAATATAAACTGGTTCATATTTGGATGCTGCTTTACCCCAGCACCTGCAACTGACATAAAACATACGCCATTCGTTCTTGTCTTTAAAAACACGAGGAGAACATGTAAAGTATGGCTCTTCTGGAGACGTCGATAATATAGGACCAATGGAATGTTTCTTAAATGTAATGCCATTATCGGAACTTTCTGCAAGACCAATAGCAAGTTTATAGGGAACTGTTTTTGCAGTTGTCCAGCCTGTATAAAACAGGAGTAAAGAAGTTGCTGAAATCTTTACAATAGATGATGGCATCAACCCAGAGTCATCAAAGCACCCAATTTCACCGAACTTAAGCCCAATATTGAGATTGAGGTTGATTAGGTTTTTATGAAGCATCTCATAATCAAAGAAACCAATTTGACTTTGACCAAATTGATTTCTGTAGCTAAAGTATATTCTGATTAATTCTGTCTCTTCGTTAAGGAGGAATGGGGTAGGCAACTGTGCAATTGGATCAGGAAAGGGAATGTGTTGCTTAGGATCAAAAATAACGCCTTTTTTCACCCAAACCATATTAAATCCTTTTTAGTTGATCGCTGGAGGTGGTTTTAATAGGTGTTTGCCCTGGGCTGAAAACCTGATCATCCTCTGTGTTATGGAGAATAACGGATCCAGCACCAATCACATTGTGTTTGCCAATTATAATATTGTCACGAACAGTAGCGTTCACACCAATAAATGAATTACGACCAATTACAACGCTGCCAGAAATAACAACATGAGATGTGATGAAACAATGATCTTGGATTTCAGAATGATGTCCAATATGATTGCCGCTCCATAAAATAACGTTATTACCAATTTTCGAAAACGGTTGAATGACATTATTTTCAAAGATAAAGCAATTTTCACCAACAGGCGTACCATAGTAAGTAGTTTTTGGGCTTACATAGCTGATAAAATTATATCCCATGCTTTTAGCTTGAAGGTATTTTTCTTCTCTTAAAAGGTTGACTTTGCGATAACTAATGGGCATGAACAGATTGTATGTGTTGGGTGGAAATTGGGTTTTAACCTCTTCAAATGGAACAAGAGGAACGCCGTTAAAGGTATCTTTTTCTATAAAATCGGCATCTACAGTAAAAGCTACGATTTTATGATCTGTATCATGATTGATATAAAACTGCGCTATTTCAGCAAGTTGGCCATTCCCAAAAATAAGAATCTTTGCCATTAGTTTTTCTCGTTTGCAGTTTTATAGACATAGACTGTGTATTCATAGAGCCCATAGTCATGACGAATAATAAAATGGCGTGAGAGATTATCTCTTAAAAATTTGCTTAAAGTATCAAAACTGACGTGAAATAAGTCTTCTCTTTCCCAATCAACTAACTTCGACATAACATTAAATGCTAAAACTTGTTTTGTAAGATGAAAAGCTTTCTTTAGTAATGCCTGAAAGTAGACAGTCATTTGTTTTTGTGTTAATTCGCATTTCTCAGTAAAAACACCATTCATAACCACAAGATCGTGTGGATGAATATGAGTTGTGTCATCTTTGAGCAGATCTACTTGAATAAATGAGTTACTTGGAAATTTTTTTTTACAGTGATCAACAAAGAGGTTAGAGAGATCAAGGCCTGTGTATTGAATAGGGTATTTTTGTTGTTTAATAAGTTCTAGAAGTTTTCCTGTGCCGCAGCCAATATCCAAGAGAGTATATTTATCTTGAGAAATTGCAGAAAGCATTAGACGATAGCGCTTGAGGGCGTCTTCTTCATTTGGCCAGTCAACTCCTTTTGCGCAATCACCATAACGTTCAAAGCATTTTTCATAATGGTTAATGATAATATTATGATTCATTTTATGACCAAGACCATTGTTTTAAATAATTTTTTCATAAAATTTTAGATATTTCAATCCTGTAATTCTCTTTTTCTCATCCCCTTGCCATCTCCCCCCATAAAAGCGTACTATCGCCTCAACAGCACAAGCAACGTCGCAAAGAACAAAAGTGCAACAACTCCTACTACCTCTCATCAATCCTTCCGACTACAGCAGATCTTCATGGGTTGTTGGTGATTGTAATAGAGAAGCCTTGGAATGGATTGATGCATGGCCAGATTGGCGACAGGGGACACGGTTTTTGTGTTTGTATGGTGAAGCAGGTGCTGGAAAAACACACTTGGCTTATATTTGGGCAGAACGAGCAAAAGCGTTGTTTGTTGATGCTAGTTTAATTGATCTTCCCTCTCCTTATGATTTAATTGGAGAAGGACGAGCCATAGTTTTGGATGAGGTTGAACCATTTGCAGGTCTTCATCCAGAATGGCTTTTTCATTTTTATAATTGTGCTAAGGAAAAAAATTCTTATGTTTTAATGATTGGAAATAACCCACCTACTCAATGGCAAACAGATTTAGCAGATTTAAAATCTAGGCTTTCAACAATTTCTTCTGTTGAGTTGGGACAGCCTGATGAGAAACTCCTTTCTGCGGTTTTTCAAAAGCAACTTGATGAAAGAGGAATGCGTGCATCTGATGGAACTGTTGAATATTTATTAAAACGTATTGATCGTTCTTTTGAAGCTTTGAATCTTTGGGTAAGAAAACTTGATCGTTATGCAGCGATGATGCATCGAACGATTACGATTCCTCTCATTAAAGAACTTTTAGAATCTGATAAATCAGCATAAACCTTGGCTTTATTTAAGTTTGAGTTTTCTTTCGAAGAATATTAATGGAATTACACAAAGGCTTGTGATTGTGAAAAGTATAGCCCAACTGTAGTAATCAGCTAAAGCGCCGAAACTAACCGAAGTTAAAATGCGAGCAATTGATGCAAAAGTCCAAAGAATTGTAAAATTGCTAGCCGTATAGTGTCCTTTACAAAAACTAGACACATAAGTTAACAGCGTGGTTGCTGCTAGCCCTGACGAAAAGCTCTTAATAGCAATTGTGAAACTCAATAGTTCTAAATTATGACTAGATAATGATAATAAAGTGAAAAGCAAACAAGCAATGGCTTGCAAACTGGAAGACGCAATAAGTGCTTTTAAAATTCCAGCTTTGGAAATCAGAATCCCCCCAATAAAATCACCTAAGATCATAATTGGGTTACCCAAGTATTTATTAACGTCTGCATATTCGACTTTGTTATAGCCAATATCAGGAAGAAAAATAGACGGCATAGCGTTGATCACAGTGTCGATAAGCTTAAAGAGGAAAATAAATGCTATAAGGCTGATAAATGTTATTTTAGTAGGGAATTGTCTTAGTAGTTGTTTGAAGCTTTGTAAAAAATTGATTTTAATGTATCTTTTATGAAATCTACTGGTATCATTTTCCTCTTCTTCTAATGCCCGCTTTTGGGATTCCTGAACGATGAAAATTGATACTATTCCCAAAAGGATTCCAAGATCCAAAAGCCAATAGGTGAGTTTCCAACCTATGTGGTGGGCAATATATAAGGCTATAATACCAGAGATGAACATCCCTAAGTGAAATCCGGCATTTTCAATAGCTGCACCCGCAGGTGCATCTTCTTCGCTTAAATTTTCAATTCTATAGGCATGTACGGCAATTTCTTGATTTGCTGCAAAAAAGGCAACAGTAATTGCCCAGATAAAAGTTGAAACAAGAGAAGAGGCAGGGTTAGTCATACCTAAAAAAAAGACAGAAAAAATTAGAAAAACTTGAGTGACTAAGATCCAGCTACGTCTTAATCCTAAGCGCTTTGTAAGATACGGAATTTCTTTTTGATCAAGGTAAGGAGCCCAGAGGAACTTTAGGCTATAAGGTATGGTTACCATAATAAAAAAGCCTCTTGCTGTTTTGCTGGCTCCACATTCCCCTAACCAAAAAGTTAGGGTTGAAAGGATCAAAAGAAATGGAAGTCCGCAGCATAAACCTAAAATAAAAAGTCCAGGAAATGGGGGGCGAAAATAATAATTTAGTTTGTCTTTTATAAATGAAATAGGTTGAAAAAAGGTCATATTTGATTCCTATTCAACATTAAATTTTTTATAAAAAATCTGTTTAACTCCTTCTGCTGTCACAAGGTAGAGGCAAATCTGCGCGGCTATAATTACATAAAAAAGAGAAGGCAGCGGCTGAAAATAAAATAAATACCCAAATGTACTTAAAGGGATAAACAAACCTAAACCCAATACACTTAAAGAAACAAGTGAAAGATAGGGGTGTGGTCGGCTTTTAAAAGGATTTTTTCGTGTGCGAATTAAGAAGATTACAAGAATTTGAGTTGCAAGTGATTCCATAAACCAGCTGGTTTGAAAAAATGATTCATTTGCATGAAGATAATTTATGAGAATGTAAAAAAGTCCGAAGTCAAAAATAGAGCTGATTGGCCCTAAGAATAGCATAAAGTTACGAATAGAGGGGATACTCCATTTCGCAGGCTTATGTAGCTGCTCTGAATCAACTCGATCAAAAGGAATAGCAATTTCTGACAAGTCATAAAGAAGATTGCCCAGAAGAACTTGAATTGGAAGCATTGGAAGAAAAGGAAGGAATAACGTTGCTCCAACCATACTAATCATATTGCCAAGGTTTGAACTTGTTCCCATCATGATATATTTCATGATGTTAGCAAATGTGCGTCTTCCTTCCAAAACGGCATCATGAATGACAGTTAAGTTACGTTTAAGAAGAATAAAACTGGCAGCTTCTTTAGCAATAGCAACGGCTGTGTTAACTGAAATACTAACATCAGCGGCATGCAATGCTCCAATATCATTGATTCCATCACCTAAGAATCCAACAATATGGCCATTCTGTTTTAAAAAGTGAATGATTTTTGCTTTTTGATCTGGTGTGACTCGGCAAAAAAGAGTTGTGTTTTCTATCATATGACTGAGTTGTTGGTTGTTTAATGAAGAAATTTCGGAACTTGTTAAAATACCATCAATTTTGATATTAAGGCGTTTACACAAGGATTGAGTTACATATTCATTATCGCCGGTAATAATTTTGATCTTGATACCATCATTGATGAGGTGTTGGATGGCTTCACCTGCGTCAGGACGAGGTGGGTCAAAGAAAGTTATAAGTCCTGAAAATGTAAGATTTTTCTCATCACGACTCGTTATTTGGGATTGGTCAGAGGGGATTGAACAATAAGCAACGCCTAAGACCCTAAGGCCTTGTTGGCTTAGTTTTATAAAGTTTGCCAAAATAGTTTCTTTGGTTTGTGGCTTTAATTGATTTACTTCATTAGTGTTTTCAACGAAGTTACAGCTATTTAAAATGTCTTCTAGAGGGCCTTTGAGAATAAGGATACGTTCTTGACCATTATCTAATAAAACTGAAATACGACGATGTTCAGAATCAAAAGGAACTTCATCAATTTTTTTCCATGTGATTGCTGTCTGAGTAAGATCTTTATAGTCTAATAAAGCTTGGTCTAAAGGGCTTTTGATACCTGTTTCAAAGTAGCTGTTTAAGTAAGCAAGATGAAAAGGGCGCTCAAAGTCTTGACCTTCAGCATTAACTGATCTTTCTAAGTGGATTTGAGCTTCGGTTAAAGTTCCTGTTTTGTCTGTACAAAATACATTCATGCGACCAAAGTCATAAATAGAGGAAAGACGTTTGGAAATGACTTTTTGCCGAGCAAGTCTAATACCCCCTTTTGCTATGGACACAGATATGATCATGGGTAAGAATTCTGGGGTCATACCTACACCAAGAGCAATTGAAAAGAGCATGGTATCAAGCCAAGGGCGACCTAAGTAAAAATTAATCATCATAACCAAAAGAACAAGAATAATTGTTATACGGATAAGAAAAGTACCAAATTCACTCATACTTAAAAGAAGGGATGTTGGTGCTTTTTCTTCGGAGAGTGAACGAGAGATGGAACTTAAAAGTGTATTTTTTCCAGTTTTGCAGATTAGAACTTTTGCCCATCCACTAATAACAGATGAACCCATAAATACAATGTGTGGTGCGTCAGTTAAAGCGCTATAGAGTTTTGGATTATCAGTTGAGATCTTTTCAACGGGGAAGCTTTCACCTGTTAATGAGGATTGGTTAACATGAAAGTCCTTTGCTTCAATTAGATATCCATCAGCTGGAATTAAATCGCCTGCTGCGAGTTCAATAATATCACCAGGGACTAGATTCTTTGCTTCTACTTCTTGAGATTTTTGATCGCGGATTGTATGCGTTCGAGTTGCAACAGAATCTTTTAAAAGTTCTGCTGCCTTTAAGGCTTTATATTCTTGGACAAAATCAATAAGAATACTGGTTACAACAATAAGCGCAATTAAAAATGCGCTTTGATATTCTTTAATGATGCCTACTAAGATGGCTGAAGCAAGGAGAAGAAGGACTAAAGGATTTTTTAAACGTTCTAAAAATGCTTTTAAAACATTTCTCTTTTTAGTCGCAGAAAGAGAGTTTGGGCCGTATTGCTCTAAGCGTCTTTTTGCTTCATCACTGGATAGACCAAATCTTTGGCTGTCCAATTCATTTAAAATACTGCTTAATGACTTTTGCCAAAATAAATT
>DAHVSZ010000033.1 GCA_027328625.1 Candidatus Paracaedibacteraceae bacterium
CTGAACTTTTCTTTCAACAGAAGTTTACCTCAATACATCCCTTTCTTTAATAACCTTCCTTAAACGCAACTCGGGTTTTTTTAATTTGTTTGTGTGTTAGAGAGAGAAAGAATTTATTAGAAACAAAGGTCACCAAAGCGATAGAGCTTATAATTGTATATTTGAGTGATTCGCTTGTATCTTCTGTTTCCTGATCAACTAAACTTAAAAATGTGAGAGGGATAGTAGAAGCTACGGCTAATCCCCATTCACCGATAGTTGGTAACCAGGAGCAACAGCCTTGCTCTTCTTCTCTTGGAGAAACAATTTCATCTGGTTGTAAAGATGGAAGGATACCGCTTATCGTCCAAGTATAAAATAATGATTCAAGAATGACGTTGCACCATCCTAAGGTTTCGCCTACTTCATCTGCTACTTTAGATGAATTAGAAATATTAAAGTTAGCTAAGTCTGCAAATGCTCTCGGAAATTTTCTGCCAATTAGAAAAGTTAATGAACCCAGGAAAGAAGCAACGGCCCCAGCAGCAAGAGTTATTAAAATGACAGCCTTACGTATTCTATAATCTTCAGTAATTTGTTCTCCATTAATATGAGAAACATGTCTTTTTATGGCCATAGCTAAAGAATTATTGGATAGCTCTTGTAAATTTTCTTCAAACTCTCCAGCACTACTAAGCCTATTGCGAGTGTGATCTAATGCTTCATCATTTGGTAAACCCTCTCTTCTTACTTCCTGTCGTTCTCTTTCTGGAATTAAGGCTTGAGGTAAGGAATTTGCGTCTCCTACTGGACTTGAAAGTTCTACTCTTCTAGGATCAGATTCTGTTAATAAAAAACCCCCTCTATCCTCAGAAACACCATCTTCAATTGTATCTCGAGCTAAAGCTTGCGAGGTCATTCTTGGTTCACTCGGAAAACCCTCTTCTCGTGCATCACTCTGCATAGCACGAACACATTCAGGAAATAGAAGTGAAAAAATAAGGAGAATAGATATAAATTTTCTGCCTATATGTTTCCTAGGAGCTGATGATATAGATACAAAAGAGTATAAAATGTTCATGATTTTTCTCCTTGCCTTGCCGCCCAAAGATGCATCGTTGCGTAAGATCGCCATGGACTCCAAGTTTGTACGATTTTATGAGCAGCGGAAGATTGTACATTTAAGACTTTTGTTACGTCATTGCTTGAAAAAGGGAGAGCATCAGGCCATGATAAAGCTCTCATCAAGATATATTGCCGCGTTTTTTCGTGAATCTCTGGTAAAGTGAAGAGATACTTTAATGATTCTTCTATGCCTACGTCAGAATCGAAAATAAGTTTTTTATCTCTAATGGCTTGAGCCAGAATGATAATCGTTTTTGCAAGAGGCACATTGATTCCAAGAGACTTTATTTCATCAACGGAAGCAAAAGCAATACGATCAGACGTCGGAAAAACATGTGTTAATTCTGTAAAAGGAGTGAGATGAGCTTCTCCAAAGCAAGATACAAATTTTTTAGCTAAAACAGAAAGATTGCCAATTCCTGTGCTCTGCTCCAGGATAGCCATTATGGCTACCTCAAAACCATCAAAAGCCCCTGGTACTCGTAGCCCTGGATATTGTTGTGCTAATGTTCCTAAAATCGGTTCAATCTTGTCTGGATGGCAACTTAAATCAAATAAGCCTTTAATACGTTTAAGAATTGGTACAATTCCTTTGATAAGCCCAATATCTAAGGAAACTCGAAGAAAAGACAAATCTGATATATCTTCAACAGCAAGCCATCCAGTATGCCATTGCTCATTTAAAAAAAGACGTACAGTACGACGATATCTGCCATTTTCAACCTCAACTTGCTCGACACCTGGTATGACGTGTTCCTTTATAAAACCTAAAAGTAAAGACCAATTAAAAGGGAGACAATAACGCAGTTCAAAGACAAGAGGATGGTCTGTTTGAGGAAAATTGACTGTTTGACGAAAATTTGTTGGAGTTACTCCATAACGTGTTTTAAAGAGAATATTGAACCGCCGAAGACTATTAAATCCTGCAGCAAAAGCTATTTCCGTGACTGGTAACAATGTATCTGCTAATAAACGTTTGGCAAGTAACAAGCGTTGAGTTTGTGCAAATTTAATAGGATTAACACCTAATTGACCTTGAAAAACGCGATGCAAGTGACGATTACTAATATTTAATTTTTTTGCTAAGGCACTTAAATTTGATTCATTGAGAAATCCATCTTCAATTAAGCTAATGGCTTTTTGCGTAAGCCTTGGAATAGCATCAATACTAGCATTACCTGGTGCTAGTTCAGGACGGCAACGCAGACAAGGACGAAAACCAGCAGCTTCAGCAGTGGCGGCGCTTGGAAAGAAAAAGCAATTTTCAAATCTAGGAGGTTTAGCGGAGCAAACTGGTCGACAATAAACACCAGTGGAACTAACACCAAAAAAGAAACGACCATCAAATCTTGCATCACGAGCTTTCGTTGCTTGGTAGCATTGTTTTTCATCAAGTAACATAGACATATCATTGTCCTCTTTAAAGGTAACAGAGGCACTCTAACGCTTTTAATAAACTTATGCTCGCCGTTTTCGGACATTGAATTAATTGACTCGTTATACCTAAGAGCAGCAACATATAAAGTCGTTACCATAATTTCCATTTTTACCCTTTACTTCATAGTATCGCTGCCTCTGATTTTTTTATCCCACCCATTTTTTAGAAGCAGGTCTTTTATAGTGTTGAGAAAAGAATTTTTCTCAGAGAGGTCAAGAGTTTTAAAAAACTCTAAATCGTTTTTATCGGCTTCTTGAGCTAGTAGCGGTACTAGCTTTTTGGCTGTTAGAGATAGAGTCAAAATAATAGTTCGGCGACTATTAGGATGAGTGGTTCTAATGACTAAATCTCTTTTAACCAGTCTTTCAATCATCCTTGATAAAGAACTGTTGTCAACACCAACCAAGTCTGCAGCTTCTTGAAGGGTTACTCCTTCGTTATCAAAGAGTGTTCTTAACACAACCCATTGTTCAACGGAAATATCATAAGATTTAATTTTTTGAGCAAAGCTATCATGCACAAAATTAGAAAGACACCGTACCCAATAACCAATATGATCTTCTAAGTTTGAAAGATTTGTTTTTTTATTCATTTATAGAAATCCTTTATGTTAAGCAGCGTAAAACTGAGTGTGGATTGAGCATTTTCTCTAATTTCGTAGCAAAAAAGGATAATACCTGCTCAACCTACAAACTAATGCTTCTCTGCTAAACATGAAAATAAGTTATTGCCCACTCTATTTATCTAAAAAGCTTTTGGGGAAAGCTTCTGTATAGGAATCCCCTTGTTGTTGACCAAAGTAAATTGTTTCATGTTGTTTGAAGCAAACTTCATAACGAGAGACTCCCGCTGTCATAATACGTCTTAGAAATTCAGGGTAGTCTATTTCTTTGTGTTGTATAGCCAAGAGGGCTTCTTTAACTTGGGGTTCATTAAATGTTGAAGCCACTAGTGGAGCATCAAAAGGAGGGAAGACCTCTTCATAAGAATCTCCTCTTTCACCGTATATCTTCTTGGTTGAAGGTGTTTTTGATAAATCAACAACATAAGACTTAACGCCTATTCCAGCGAGTTTTTGCAAGTTTTGAGGAAAGGTTAGTGTTCCTGCAAATGATCCTTTCGTGCATTCATCAATAACAGTTTCATCCATATATTTCATATTATTCTCCATTGTTTGGGTTGGTAAAGGTCTGGAATGATCAGCACTTGTATCTCTTAAAAGTGTGGAATGGTCTGTGCACATTGCAGCTGTAGATGCAGCACTTAACACAAGTCCCATGGGTATAATATTTTTAAACATAATAAACTCCTTTTTTGGTTGGTTATCATTAAAGAGTGACTTTACGCTTACGATATTCGAGGACGTATTTTAAACTTCCAAGAATTGTTCAAACAATAATTGTATATGCAATTATTGTCAATAAAGAATATTCACACTAGAAATATTTTCGATCTGGTCTCTTTGAGCTTTAGGTAAACTATTATAGACAAGATAAGGTGTTGGTTGGGGTATACTCCAGCCGTACAGCAGGGTAGGAGGTAAAAAGTGTGCGGTGAGGATTTAAATTCATATTTATTTACATAAATGATTTTATGTCTTAAAGTTTATCTAGACAAATTGTTAGTTAAAACTTCATTTTTGAAAAAATGTGAGGTTGCCTTTTTTATGAGAAAGTTTGTAGATGACCAATCCCAATCAAGATCTTGTTATTTTTAAAACGGATGCTGGCGATGTTTATGTTGATGTAAAGCTTGAGCAAGATACAGTGTGGCTTAATCTTAACCAGCTTTCTCAATTGTTTGAAAGAGATAAATCCGTTATCTCGCGCCACTTGAAGAACATTTTTAAAGAGGAAGAGTTAGACCAAGATTCAACTGTTGCAAATTTTGCAACAGTTCAACATGAGGGTGAGCGTGAGATTCAAAGATACATAGAGTACTACAATCTGGATGTCATCATTTCTGTTGGATACAGAGTGAATTCCAAAAGAGGCACTCAATTTCGTCAATGGGCTTCAAAACTTTTAAAAGAGCATCTTGTTCAAGGATACAGCCTGAATCAACAACGTCTCTATGAAAAAGGAATTGATGATCTAAAGAGAGCGATGAATTTATTATCACAAACTTTGCAAAGACAATCTTTAGTTCATGAAGTTGGATATCATGCTATAGAAATTATAAATCATTACGCCAAGACATGGCATTTGCTGCTGGCTTATGATGAAAACCGTCTCTCCTCGCCAACAACTTTAACTGAATCAACCCAAACCTTGGATTACGAGAAGGCTCTTGCGGCAATCGATGATCTGAAAGAAATGTTGATGAAAAAAGGAGAGGCGACACCACTCTTTGGGCAACAACGTGAGACTCACTTACAAGCTATTTTAGGAACGATTCATCAAACATTTGCTGAAGTTTTTCTTTATCCATCTTGCGAAGAGAGGGCTGCTCATCTTCTTTATTTTGTGATCAAAGATCATCCGTTTGTGGATGGCAATAAGCGAATAGGGAGTTTTTTGTTTTTACTTTATCTGCAATCTCAAAACGCTTCTTTGAAACGGATAGATGATATAACCTTAGTCGCTCTTGCTTTATTGATTGCTGAGAGTGATCCGAAAGATAAGGATCTAATGGTTAAACTGACAATGAATTTAATAACCAAGGGTTGAAAATCTATGTCTGGCAAAACTATTGGCTACATACGCGTAAGTACATTTGAGCAAAATCCAGAAAGGCAACTGGAAGGAGTTAAGCTTGATCGTGTTTACACTGACAAAGCTTCTGGAAAAGATACTAATCGTCCTGAATTAGAAGCTCTACTGGATTACGTTCGTGATGGTGACTTGGTTAAAGTTCACAGCCTTGATCGGTTGGCTCGTAATTTGATTGATTTAAGACGACTGGTGCAAACCATCACCAAAAAAGGAGCCAAAATTGAATTTATAAAAGAAAATCTGCTCTTTACTGGTGATGATAATCCTATAGCAACTCTATTACTATCTGTCACAGGTGCCTTCGCTGAGTTTGAGCGATCTTTAATCCGAGAACGTCAAAGAGAAGGGATTGAACTTGCGAAGGCGAGGGGAGTCTATCGCGGTCGCAAACCAAAACTTAGTTCTGAGCAAATCGAGAAAGTAAGGTCTCAAGTTAGCATGGGGATACCCAAAGCAAAAGTAGCAAGAGATATGAGTATTAGTAGAGCAACGTTGTATAGCGTTTTAGGATAATTATTTAAAATTGATCACGCCTAATTTTTTATAAGAACAAACTTAAATGAGTTTAAAATAATGATTTACACGACTGGATGTTGGATGTGTGGTGCACCCGCAGACTCACGAGAACATAGATACAAAAAATCTGAATCAAAAAGATTATTTCCCATCCGGAAAAATAAGTATAAACCTTATGTAGCTGATGAACTGCCTTTATGCATTTCTTTTGATTCTGGGAAAGTCTACTCAATTAAAGGGCCTGAAGCCAATACGGAAAAATATCCTCGGTTAATTTGCAAACTTTGTAATAACGAAAAAACGCAACGCATGGATATTGCTTATGATAAACTCTCAACATGGTGTTGGGAGAACCCCGAAGTAACTTCTATTAATTTAAATAAAATGTGGGGGTCTGATTACCAGAGCGAACTATCATATTTTTATGGATACTGTATAAAAATCTTAGGGTGTGAAATTCTTAGTTCGCAATGCTCCCTACCAGCAGATTTTCCAAATCCTCTAAATTTCAAATTAGAAAATTCTAATTTGATTCTTTCAATATGTAAGTCACCTACTATGGCTGTAATTCATCCAAATTTTACTAAAGAAATGAATTATAAAATAATAGGAAAGAAAGCATTGTTGACCAGTTTAGAAAGAACAAGTTTGGAAGAACTAGGCGTGAAAAAAATTCTTAATTTAATTTGGCATCGCCAAATAGGAAATTATCAGATTAATTTTTGGTTTAATATTGAACCAGAGCCACTTTTAGGAGCTCCTTTAAATGGGGCAAAAGAAATTTACGATGTTCCGGATCTACAAATCGATTGTTTTGATATGGATTATGTATCGAATGCATTGATTTTCGGAACAACTCACAATAAGTGGTTGGCAGAAAGTTCAAAAGAGGGACATCCATATAATCAATATAAGCTTGGTCTTAGATATGCTACCGGTAACGGTGTAAAGCAAAATATTTCAAAAGCAATTCGCTTGTACAAATCAGCCGCAGACAAAGATAATGTAATGGCTCAAACTGATTTGGGGCTTATTTATTTTAACGGTATTGGTGTAGAAAAAGATGCCCATAAAGCAATTGAATTATGGGACTTAGCTGCTAATGAAGGATATGCTCCTGCACAAAATAATCTTGGTTATCTTTTCGAACAAGGTTTAGGGGTAAGCAAAGACTATAATATGGCTATACGATTGTATGAACAGGCTGCAACTAAAGGCTATTCAACTGCTCAATACAACCTTGGAAATATGTACTTTAATGGTATAGGGGTAGAGAAAGATGTCCATAAAGCAATTCAGTTATGGGAATTGGCCGCAAATGAAGGACACGTTATGGCACAAAACAATCTCGGCTGCCTGTATGCTAGTGGAAGTGAAGTAGAAAAAGATGATCAAATCGCGACAAAGTGGTGGAATTTAGCTGCTGATCAAGGACATATTTCAGCTCAGAAAAACCTTCAACATATGATAGAAAGCAGGTAGTTAGAGTCCTGCTTTCAAAAAATTATTAACGCAGAACTTTCAATAGAGTAAAGAGCATAAAAATTCAATGCTTTCACACGCCCTTAATCACCACAAAGAATCTATTTAGAAAACGATCGTTAACACCATAAAAACCACTAGAAAACCCATTAAAGATATTTACAAACTTGTAGGTTGAGTTTACCTTTTCGAACCTAAAAATAGTTTGTCTGTGGGGTCGAATTCAAAGAATGTAGGCTATCTTGAAAGTATTTTTACTTTCTTCGATAGCCCACAGTTTTTAGCATATTTTAGATTGTTGGGATTGTTCCACCATCTATTACATACTCGCTTCCAGTAATAGAAGAAGCTCTTTCCGACGAAAGAAATGCTACAAGCTCTGCAACTTCACTTGGCATGTTGGGACGACCCAGAGGAATACCTCCAAGCATATCCATCAATTTACTTCTTGCAGCTACTTCATCAATACCAGCTCCATCGGCCATTCTTTGGATCATCCTTTTGGCAGCATCTGTTTCAATAAATCCAGGCGCTACAGAATTGACCCTGATTCCTTTTGAACTTACTTCTTTGGATAGTCCTTTGCTGTAGTTTGATAGGGCAGCTTTTGCAGCAGCATAAGCTATCGTTGAGTCAGGTAAAGGCAAAGTTCTTTGAATAGAAGAAATATGAGTGATGACTCCCGAACCTTGTTCAATCATGGATGGCAGTAGCCCTCTGTCAAGTCGAACAGGTGCTAATAAATTTAAACTTAGAGTATCTTGCCAAATTTCATCAGTAGCAGTTATAAATCCACCGACTGGGGCTGACGATCCTCCCACATTGTGGACAATAATATCAACACCACGAAAACGATCTAAAACCTCTCGAACCACTTTTGAAGTTCCCTCAAGAGTTGATAAATCAGCTTGAATAAAAAAATGATCCGTTGTTTTGGGCTCTGACCTTGCTGTAATAACAACGGTCGCTCCTCCGCTTTTAAAGCGATCAGCAATTGCTTTGCCAGTACCCTCTGTACCTCCAGTAACTAATACGCGTTTGCCTTCAAATTTATCAGCAATTACAAATAATTTTTTAGAGTGATCTGTCGAAACGATTCCTCTCGTTGTTTTTTCCTCTTCCATTGCCATAGGTTGGGATGTCTGGAAGATGACTCCTATTAGGGTGAGTAATTGAATATATTTTTTCATGATCTTTCTCCTTTTGATAAAAAATACGCATTGTGGTTTACGCTTGTTTCAAAAAACACACTTAACCAATACGAAGAGATGCTATTTTGTTGTTCTTGAAGGTAAAATGGTAATCGAGTGTTATGGGGCTTCCATCAAAGGTTCCAGAAACTTCTATTTCAATTGTGCTTAGGGTGTCATTTCTCTTCATTTTGATGGGATTGAAAGTAAAATTATAATTTGTAATTGTTTTGCTAACCCATCCTTCAATTTGATCTTGTCCGTTAAATTCTTCTCCTTCATCGTGAACAACAGCATTTTCAGAAAAACAAGACACGATAGATTTCACATGATGACTATTGCTAGCTTCAATGTATCTTTCAACGGCTTCTGGTAATTGACAGGATTTCACACTAACCAAATGTGTGGTGTTCATAGGGTCATCCCCCTTTCTTCCAGCTTCAGTATCGGCTGCAAAAATCTCTGATGAACTCATCAGGACTCCTACTAATGTTAAAATTAATGTTAGTTGTTTCATCGTTATTCTCCATTTTAGGTGTGCATCTAGGATTGATAAAAAACTCAGCTTTTAAACTTGTACTGATTTTAACCTATAGACATGTGTTAATTTTTATTAGATGGTAAAAATAGAAAAGACTTTCCATTATAATGTATAATTTGCAACATGAATCTTGATGCCATTGCTGTTTTCATTAAAGTCGTTCAGTGCGGGAGTTTTACAGGTGCTGCAAAACTTCTCAAAATGCCTATATCGACTGTCAGTGCTAAAGTTTCATTGTTAGAAAATGATCTTGGAATTACTCTGATAAGGCGAACAACTCGTAAACTTCAAATAACCGAAGCAGGGGAAGTTTACTTTAAGGGATGTTTTCATGCTCTGGAAGAAATACAAGCAGCTGAAACAGTCATTTCATTTGATAAGATAGAACCACACGGGCTCCTTAAAATCACGACACCGGAAGATGTTGGAAACAATTTATTGCCGTGCATTGTCCAAAAATTCTTAGAAAAGTATCAAAAGATGGAAGTAGAACTGCTGATAACCAATCGAATTCTTGATCTGATGGGTGAGGGTGTAGATCTTGCAATTAGAGCTGGTGAACTTAAAGACTCAACTCTCATTGCTAAAAAGTTTATGACAAAACAATTATCTTTATGGGCGAGTCCAGCCTATTTAGAAAAGACTGGACAACCCGAACATCCCAAAGAGCTTAATCAACATGAATTTATTCGATACCTTTTTTTAAAAGATAAAATAGTTAAATTATCGAATGGGAATGATAAGTGTCTGATAAATATCAAGGGTAGAATACTTCTAAATTCTTCTGATGCAGCTAAAGTTCTTACTCTTCTTGGCCATGGAATTGGTTTGTTGGCTGATTTTCAGTGTGAAGAAGAGGGCAAAAAAGGTAATCTGATAAAGATATTGCCTCAGTGGCATTGGCATCATCTTTCCTATTTTTTTGTTTACCCAGCACAACGATTTATTCCACCAAAAATAAGAGCGTTTGTTTCTGTTGCTGAAGAGTATCTAAAGGGACCATCGGTATTTAACTAATGCTCAGAAATTGATTGTAAAACTAGTTTTCTCCATAAAGGACATTTTTAATAACTTTATTTTTGTCTTTAGTTGTTAATCATTATCAGAGATGAAGTTTCTTTGTTAATTGAAGCAAGTTAATCAATGCTTTCGATAAAGGTGTTATCTTTTCTTCCTTCCAGAAAATATAAGTATTTTTAATAGGTTTTGGAGCATCAACCGTTTTCTGAATTAACAAGCTTTCTTTTATATAGTGCTCTGTCATGAATTCTCTTCAAGTTTCTACAGAAAGTTAGCTCGCATTCTAGAAGACAGCACCATAAATTAATGTTGGTTATAAATAGACAGTTAAAAAGAAGAATTGAGTGTCATTAAAAACTGAAGTTCTTCTTTTGTGGACTTTCTTCCGAGGATATTATTTCGATGAGGAAATCTTCCAAATCTTTTGATAATTTTTAGGTGCATTTTTGCATAATGTCTTTCCTTAGGCCTATCTTTAAATAATTGTACGCAAAGCTTTTGGTCATCTAAGTTTTCACTATGCATGAGAGGCATATATAGAAACGTCTTATGATCTACACTTAATCCCTCATCCATTTTTTTAGCTATTGCCTGTTTTGCAATAGATAGGGCCATGGAATCCATAGCATAGCTTTGAGGTAGTCCTCTGAATATGTTCCTAGAGAACTGGTCTAAGACAATTATTAATGCCAAAGATCCAAGAGCTGATTCTTTCCAATGGTCCAAAAGGCCTAAAACTATTGTTTGGTATAAGTTTGTGAATTTTTCCGCAAGGACTCTATCAAAATTATCATTCCTATCAAACCATTTCGGCTTATTTTCTTCTGCAAACCAAAATTCCAATACATCTTTATATGAGTACCTTTCTTGAACTGATTTATCCATATTTTGGAGATCTCATGAACCTCATCCTTCTTAGCTTGTTATTTTCACCAGGTGAAGTGCACTCTGTCAATCTCTATCCTAGAAGTAAGAAATCTTGAAGGTATTTAGTTTATAATTCTGTGACATAATGCTCTTTCAAGAAACATTTTTTGTGAGAATACATTATACAGTGCTTCAAATAAAGCCTCAATTCACCTGTTTTCTAAGACCGCAAAACAGCGCCCAATGTTCTTAGATGTAGGTTCAACGATGATAAAAAGAGGAACAAGGTAGATATGACGAAATTATCAGAATCCGTGGATGAATCCACCTTCCTCAAATCTGCTTTTCAAAAAGAAACGATAATGCCGAGACAGCCAAGAGACTCAAAATTAACCCAGCCCAGATGTTTCTGGCAATTTTGTCTTCTTTCGTTTTGTAATGCCAAAAAGAGAAGATCTCTTGGGTAAAGATGAGAAAGGGGGTCTTAATTATTTCCATGTTTGTATCCTTTGAGGGGTGATCTCTTCAGTTGTTTACATCCGATAAATTACAAGATGCATTGTTTTAACAGCACAAACCTCACTCAGCCTTTTTAGGCTTATATCTAGTCAACCAGACGGAAGAACTCTCTTTCGTCCCTGCTGCTCATCCTATGTTAAGGGGGTATTTCTTTTGAATAAAGATGAAAAATAATCCCTATTTCTCTGGTTGTTGTAGAGTAGTCACTTAGCGGTTAACCTCTATGGGCCTATTAGATTGCTTGATCGTGTAAGATGGCCTTCACATTTTCTCCTGGCTAAATTTATCCAGAAGAGATAATAAAAGGGCATAATAGAACGTGATTTTGAGGCAGTAGATTGGCTCTATTTGTACATCTCAAGCGTGAACAAAAAGAAGCGATCGGTCTTCTTCAGGTTGGAACCTTCTTAGAATATTTTGACCTGATGATTTATGTCCATATGGCTGTCTTGCTTAATGATCTGTTTTTTCCTAAAACAGACGCTCATACAGCCGCTCTTCTTTCAGCTTTTGCTTTCTGTTCAACTTTTGTATTAAGACCTTTTGGGGCCTTATTGTTTGGTTATATTGGCGATAACATTGGCCGAAAAACCACGGTTGTCCTAACAACCATGATGATGTCCTTGTCGTGTATTGTTATGGCTAATATTCCAACCTATGAACAGATTGGTATTACCGCCGCATGGGCTGTTACCCTCTGTAGAATTGTTCAAGGGTTATCTTCCATGGGAGAGATCGTCGGAGCAGAAATTTATCTAACCGAACTGATTAAGCCGCCAGCACAATACCCAGCAGTTGGACTTATGTCCTGTTCTTCTGCCTTTGGAACGATGATGGCTTTAGCAGTAGCCATGATTGTTTTTTCTCTTCAATTGGAATGGCGACTGGTTTTTTGGTTTGGAGCCAGCATTGCTTTGATTGGAACAATTGCCAGAACACGTTTACGGGAAACGCCTGAATTTGTAGATATGAAACGACGAATAAGGAAAGCTATTGCAAGATCACGTAAAAGTGAAGCGTCCCAAACAGAAGAGTTTTTGAAAAAAACTAATTTTATAGGAAAGGAAAAGGTAAATAGGACTGTTTCTACAGCGTTTTCTCTTGTTTACAGCGCATGGCCTTTTTGCTTTTATTTTTGTTATGTCCATTGTGGTGGTATTCTAAAGCATGATTTTGGCTACTCTTCCGAAGCAGTCATTAAGCAGAATTTTATCGTTTCGATTATTCAATGCGTGAGTTATCTTTTTTTTGCGCTTTTAAGTTATAGAGTTTGTCCTTTAAAAATCATTAAGGTTAAGGCTCTGATCCTTGCGCCGTTTCTGTTGATATGCCCTTATCTTTTGATTAACTGTAAGACAGGTCTTCATTTGATGATGATTCAATCGTTTGTTATTTTCTTTTCAATGACGGCAGCACCAGCGATGCCTATCTTTATAAAGAACTTTCCAATTTTTAGAAGATTCACCTATACTAGTTTTATCTATGCTCTGACGCGAGCAAGCATGTATGTCGTTACTTCATTTGGTCTTGTTTATCTAACAGAGAGTTTAGGTCACTGGGGACTGTTGGTGATTATGTTTCCCGTTGTTATCGGTTTCTTATGGGGCGTACGTCATTTCGAAAAGTTAGAACAAAGATCAGGGGATCTTTCTGTTTTGAAATCTTCTCCTCCTATTGCTGCTGCTTAAAAGAAAACATCCCAACTCTGTAAGTTTAAAAAGTTTTATGTGATTTGAAATTATGTTATAAAGAGAGAGCAAGGAACTTCCGCGTTTTGATAATACCAATAGAGCAAAATGCCATACCTTCATTTGATCTTAAGGGCGGTTAGGCCAGAAACTAATTTGAACAGAGTTTACGAGGTCTGGCTTGATAGAGGGTTGTTTGAAAGTTGGGTGGTTCTAACTGCTTACGGACGATATGGTGGTGGCACAACTCAAAGGAACCGTAGTTTTTCAACTTTAGAAGAGGCAAGAGCTTTCATAGATAAAGTACTCAATAAAAGGCTAAACTCTCAGAACAGAATTGGCTGCAACTATGAGTTGATAGCTAAGAAATATTCCAACGACATTAATTACAACGCCTAAAATTTAATCATGACCGTTAACCTCCTATTAACCATTTGTATTTTGAGGTAAGAGAAAGGAGTTTAGGGTAAGTTATCCCCAGAATCTGTGGATAAAAATTTTTTCAATTTTGTTTTTTTCTCCATCTTTTAAAATTAAAAAATATCCCTGCCATTGTCACTTGCTTCGGAATCTGCTTCAATTTATACATGAAGCACAAAGAGTTGCATCTAGTTATATGATTAGAAGGAGAATACAAATATGACAATGGGTAAAGCAGAACTGGTTAGCTATGTAGCTGCCGAAACTAAACTGACAAAAGCAGCTGCTCAAGAGGCTCTCGAGGCTGTTTTGGCTGGAATAGGCTCTTCTCTCAAAAAAGGAGAAGAAGTTAGATTGATTGGATTTGGTAGTTTTGCTGTTCAACAATCAGCAGCAAGAAATGGTCGTAACCCAAGAACGGGAGAATCGATTAAGATAAAAGCTAGCAAGCGTCCGGTATTTAGAGCCGGTAAAGAGCTGAAAGAATCTGTCAACAAATAAACTTAACTGTAGGAATAGGGTAGGGAGCTCAAATTGAGAAGACGAAAATCCTTTCGGTTCTTTACCTTATTTTCCGCCTTTTTAAAGGATCCAGTTTTACTGAGTGTTACTGTTGCTTCTTTTGGTGTAGGATACGTTACACAGGAGGTTCTTAAAAGAACCGACTCTCCCCCCTTTATTCAAAGTCAAGAAGGCATTGTTTGTCAGACGTGCTTCACACCAACCTATGAGTGTCTTCCTCTTATTTTGGAAACAATTCAAAAAGCTCAGAAAACGATTCGTTTGCAGTGTTATTCTTTTACATCCAAAGAGATTGCCAATGCCTTGGTAGAGGCACATCAAAAGGGAATCAAGGTTACGGTGATTGCTGACAAAAGCCAACGGCCAGATTCTCATACTCAAGTGAGAGAGTTGGCATATCAAGGGATAAATGTCATTTTTGATACCAAACCAGCGATCGCCCACAACAAGATTATCATTGTGGATGATTTCATTGTGCTAACAGGTTCGTATAATTTTACAAAAGCAGCTGAACATCGTAATGCCGAAAACATCATCGTGATTAAGAATAAAGATATTGCTCAGCGTTATATCGCGAACTTTAATGAACGTCTGGCAGCTTCCAGTCACTGATAAACCTTAGTGGAGGGTGAGGAACTTTCTTTTAGAAAGCCTCCATGCCATCTCGTCCAATAATGTGACCAACCTATTAAAGCCTTTATATTGTTGGCAGTACGACACCAGTTTTTCTTTTTCATAAGCCTGTAAGATGATTTTAAAGTCCTCAACTCTGACCTCAGACAGAGGTATTAAGATATCTCTTTCACGACCATTCTTTGAGAAAATACGATTCACCCTGAAATCGATATCCACAATCAGTTGGTTTTGTTGTTCGCTTAAAGTCATAACGGTCACAGGCAATAGGACTGATAACCAGAGGTGTACCTAAGATTTTCCGAAATGATAACTTAAAAATTGACATGAGGTTGATGGGGGGAAAATCACCTCTGACAACTCTCACAATAATAAAGTAGATCTACTTGCTTGGCTAATCTTTTTGATGTGACCTTGACATTTTTCTCGCAAACAAGGCTCAAGATGCCGACCATAGACAGAAAACTGATGCTGAAAATATCCGAGTTTTCCGTCGGGTTGTTGATGATCCCGCAAAGTTGACCCACCGGCTTCAATGGCTCGACTTAGAACGTTTCTGATGTTGTTTAAAAGGTTTGCTGCTTCTATCAAAGTCAAAGAGTTACTAGAACGATTAGGGTGAATTTCACTTTGCCACAAACTTTCGCTGGCGTAGATATTGCCAACACCAACAATCAGTTGCTGATTTAAAAGCGCAACTTTTACGGATTGTTGTCGTTTAGTCAGTTTTTCATGGAATAACTCTGAATCAAACGTTTGATCAAAAGGTTCAGGGCCGAGATTTTTGAAATGAATATGATCCGACCAAGTTTGTGTTGGCGTTAAGTCCATCAAACCAAAACGCCTGACATCGTTATAAGCAATTGTGCAGTGAGAGGTTTGAAAAATAACATGATCATGCTTTTGCTTTAAGAATGTTTTTGCAGAGTTAATTCGAAATCTGCCTGACATGCCAAGGTGGATAATCAGCGTTTGATCACCACTGAGATGAAGCAGTAAGTATTTAGCACGTCTTTCTAAACTTTTAACCGTTTGTCCTTTGAGGCGTTCAGCAAAGAAAGGTGGAAAAAGATAGCGCAACCCCTCTCTAAAGATCTGAACATCTGTCAAAGTTTCACCCTGAAGAACAGGAATAAGTCCACGCCTGACAGTTTCAACTTCGGGTAATTCTGGCACTATAGAGTTTCCGTTAAGATCTTCATGTTAACTACAGAGGGTATCATAAATCTCCATTAGAAAAAGCACACTGTTTTAACCTGGTTGAAAACCTATCAAAGAGCTAGAACTAGCTCATGGAGAGTGTGCAGAGTCCTCTTTGAACATAAAATAGGCACAAGACTGCGTGCAGACAGATTAAAGAGAGAAATCGTGAAATTGTCCGAAAAGGGAGAGCGTCTATTAAAAGCGTCTGAAGGTAGTTTAGAGATTGAAAAATTGGAGAAGTATTTATCTTTAATGGAAAAGACGCACTCTTTGTTATCTGAGTTTATGGTGACTATTGTTAGGGAAGGGGGGCTTGATGAAAATGAGAGGGATAAAGCTAAAAATCTCTTGAAATGTATGAAAAGCAGCGTTAGTCAAATAGGGAGCACTGCCCAACATATCCTCGATATTGCTAATAAAAATCAGAAAGTACGTTCTGATGACGTGAAAGAGAGATAGGTTTCTTCAGGTTAAAAACCTACAACTTCTCTGAGTTTTACCTCGGGCAATTCAGTTGAAATTTGAGAGGTCTATAAACTTGAGATTGGTACCTCCTTTGGCTAGAAACTTAATCGTGGATGTTTGATTTATGGAAAAGCAAAAAGAAATGGAGAAGAGATGTCAGTGTATGTAGATTATGGAACGGAGTACTTGAGCCGCCGTTTAAGAGAGCATCGTTGTCGACTTGGGTTAGCTCTGACTTATGTGTCAAAGGTGGTTGATATTTCTGTAAATGATTTAGAGCAATACGAGTATGGGTACAAAGCAATCACAACGGAGGAACTCTCAAAACTAGCAAACCTTTATAAGGTATCGCCGAGTTATTTCTTGGGAGGTATATCTGTTTGAAAGGGTAGGGGGAGATATAAGGTCTCAGCCATTTAGTCTGACTCTTTTTTCCGAAAGTGCGTGTATGTCTGATTTTTTCAGCTTTTATAAAATTTAATTTTCTCTATACCCTATCGTGTCCTGACATTCTTCGAACGAAAGAAAATATGAAATCAAAGAAAGTTCCGAAGGGCTTTTACATAAAAGTCAAAGAATCAAAACTGTTTTTTGGTCGAGATGTTATATGAAAAATAATCCGATAATTATATTTTTAGTCCTTATCTTGGCAAGCTCTGCTGCTTGTTCTTCAGATCCAGCGATTTTGATTGAAGGGTTTTCCTCTCAAGGAATTAGGGCAAACTTTAAGCGCGTACCTCTAGATGGAAGAGATGAAACGATTGAAGTAGGAGGTAATCTTCTTGGATATGGCAAAAAGACAGTTATTTTAGGAGGTAGAGCCAAAGAGACAATAAGATCTCTTGAAAGTGATAGGAGAGGCATTTTTGCAGCCAATTCGGATGCAAGTCTAGATGCAAATGTAGTTGCTCTGTCTAGACAAATTGCTGACTTGGTAGAATACAAAAATGCTTTAAGTAACTGTTATCTGCACCTAAAAAGACAAGCAGAGGGGGGACAGCGAGAGGCTGAGAGTTTAAGGGAATCTCTTAACCTGAAGGATAGAGCTCTTAGAGAATCTGAAGGAGGAAAGCTTAGATTAGCAGAGAATTTAAAACAGGTAGAAACGCAATTAAACCTGTTAAGACGAAGCAAAGAGGATTTGGAAAGGACTTTAGCCTTAAAAGAAAGAGAATCGAGAAGGAGCAGTGAAGAATCAACGAGGAGTATTCCTAATTTCCCGTCATCAGCTGGAGCAGCTCAAGCTCTGCGAAGAACCCCCATCCAGGACTTTACAAAAAATGAGATCAAGGAAATCAATCGGATTACAGGATATTCTTTTAAAAATCCTGAACTTTTAAAAGCGGCTTTTGTTCACAGTAGTGACCCTGGCGCGACTACTTTTGAGCAATTGGAATTTGTTGGGGATAGGCTTATAGCCGGCCTTGTTGCTTCAAAAATGGATTTTGATAGTTTTTCTTCACCAGGAGAAATGCAGAAATATTTTGAACCCAGAACAAGGAATACCTATTTTGCTGATCGTTATAGAGCTTTAGGTCTTGCCAAATTTTTACGTTTCAATCCGAGCTCTAGCGAGGGAAAGGTTTATGCTGATGCATTTGAAGCTCTTATTGGGGCTATCAATTTGGATTGGAAAGCAGAAAACCATCACCTTTGTAAAACAGGAAGAGTGTTTGATGTATTATCTCCCATCTTAGAAAGAATGCTTCAGCTGGAAGCAGCAGTGTCTGCATCTGCAAATGGTGGAGCAATGCGCTCAATGACTCATGATGATGAAAGGCCTGATGATTTTAGTCAAAGAAAAATGCAAGTAACCCTAACAATCTATACAGAGAATGGGGACACTATTGTCCAGAAAGCAACTGGGCAGGGTGAGGATGAGGCAAAAAATAATGCAATGTTGGCTATTTGGAAACGACTTAATCTGACGGTCTGTAAAGCAAAAGACAAGCAGTGGGATAGGTTCGCTCACGAGTGTGAAAGGAATAGTTATGAAATTGAAGTTTCTAAACCAAGGATAATTGCTCAAGCGATGTCTGGTCGTTACTAAGAGAATTGATTATCCAAATCTTAGGAGGAATTTATGTACTTATACCCTACTTTTTGTTATCAAAAGTATTAGGAAAAGTATGGAATCTTCGCCTTTTTGTGAAGTTGATTATGAGGTAATTTGCGACATGTGTTGATGATAGTTCTCTTTAAAATGCCGGTACTAGCAACTATAAGTGCTTTTTTTGCTGCCAGAAGAAAAGATGTTAATTCCAAGTTCGATTTAGTAATAGAAGTGAACGAGTATCTTGTTTAGTGATTGGTAGAAAGTACTGTCACTCGTCGTTAAAACCCATTTTAAAAGGTTGCTGTTATGAAAAATTATTTTACGCCCTCTCTCCTAGCATTTCTTCTCCTATTGAGCTCAGTTTCTCCTTCTATTTCTTGTGAAAAAGAGACACCCGCACAATTTAGAGCGCGCTATAAAGCCCATGCAAAGAGATTGGGTATTTTGGAAGGGGTTGATATTAGAACACTCTCAAATGATGATTTGAAAAATTCAGTTCTTCCCTATTCGGCCCTGAACCTCGGAATAATAGATAAGTTGCAAGGACGGCTGGGAGAGCTTGATTTATAAGGCCTGAAGCCCAAACATAATTTTCAGAGAAAATTTTTAAGTTATTGATTTTTCTTATTACTTTTTAACTTTTTTTCAACAAAATCGATATCATTTTGCCACTCCCATTTCCGTAGAAGTTGGTCCATCCAATCAACATTGGGTTGTATGTTAAATTGATAATGCCCCAGCAGGTTGATATGAACCCTGGCGGTAGGGGATAAGCCGGCTAGATATTTCTTTTCTTCTTCAGTGGTAGCATTTACGTAAAGGCTGTTTAGAATGTAGGCATCATAATAATGGATGATTGCAGCAATGAGTCTTGTACAATGATGCCAGATCTCCATTTCAATTTCACTTTTTCCTCTTAGCTCTCCATTGTTCAGAAGGGAAATAGCGCGATAGAGGCCATTATGATGTTCGCCTCGATTAAGAGCATAGAGAATCGCTCTTCTGAACTCTGGAT
>DAHVSZ010000034.1 GCA_027328625.1 Candidatus Paracaedibacteraceae bacterium
GGGGGGAGTATGACCGACTGGATTCGGTTTTTGTCTGACAATAACTGATAATGTTTACTGTGCACGACTTGTAGCATATAAAGCCGTCCAATCAAACCCAAAGTTAATGCAGATTGGATTCCACCTAAAATGAAGGAGCGTCTTGTAAAAACTTTAGGTTGTTCTTTTTCAATCAAGTCTTCATCCTATTTTCTGGCTAATTGAATATAGTAATTTTAATCCGAGGGGGTAAAAAAATATGGTTAGTATAGTATTAGGTAGAGAAAATGAATAAGAAGGCAGATAGTCGGTAATATAAGATAATAAAATCCATTGAAGAGTTGCCTCTATAATGCATAGAATGGCAAATCCTAACCAACTAAGTATAACGCTGCGTTCTGATAAATATCGTGATTGGGATAGTAAAAATCCATGTAAACATAAATATTTGAAACTAGACATTCCAAGTGGATAACCATAAATTGCATCTTGGAGTAACCCAGTAATAAAGATAGACTCTAAGCTTATCATGGGGGGAAAATAAAGACTTCCAAAATAAAGAATGAGTAGATAGAAATTGAGATGAATCTCTGGGTTGCTCCATATAGGAATCGAACTTAAGAATAAGAAAAATATAGAGATAAAAAGATACTGTGTGTAACGCCAATTTTTATTGATTACATCCAATATTATGGCAAAACTATTCGAGGTTTTCATCAATGATGTTCTTTAGAATAGTTACATATTCTAAGCGAGAAATATCAGCTAAAACATTAGCGGCTATATAATCTCCCTCAACTTTGCTTACAACAGCAACAGGTAATCCTGTAGGGTAAATACCTCCATATCCTGATGTTAATAAACGATCGCCTACCTTAATGGCTCCTTTTTTAAAAGAAGGTACATCTGGATTTGCACTATTACCACTTACATGAATAACAGTTAATTCATTTGGTGTATTATGCCCAGCTAAAATTGCATGTTCTCCTGTTGACTCAACGCGGACGGGTATACGTGAGTTAAAATCTGTAACAAGCATTACACGCGCTGTTTTGCGCCCTAAACTGACAACACGGCCGATAACTCCATCTGGACAAACAACAACTTGGTTTTTTGTTATTGATAGATTTGGAGAGTTTGCTATGAGCATTGATGTATGAAATCCATCATTTGGTATGCCTAAAACTTTTGCTGTAACGATCCCATTTGAAAGGTCTGGTTCAGTATTGAGCATTTCTCGCAAATATTGGTTTTCTTTCTCGCTTTTTTGTGCCAGAACTTGCCATTCTAATAATTTTCTATTCTCTTCTCTAAGTTTTACAATTTCTTCTCGAAGATTCTCATGCTGACGAAAATAATCTTTTATCCATACAAAGGGTTGATGAAGAAAATGAAAGGCAGGGGATGTTATATCCATAAGCAGATTTTGTGCAGATGAAATCAAAGGATATTGTTTTATGGATAAAGACATGCAATAAGCGGCAGCACCAATAAAAGTTAGTACAAGAAAAAACTTATTTAGTGCAGCGAACGAACGTTTAAAAAAACGTGCTACAAATACGAAGAAGACATGACTTCTTTTGAGTCCTGTTGCTTTTAAACCTAATAAAGATAAGAGCATGTGATCAACGTTTCTTGTTTGAGTGTCATTCTTTTGTTAAGTGACAGAAAAACATTCAATGTGCGGGCTTCCACTTAATATTCTTTAATTTTCCTCATTAAACAATTTCATTGTTTAATTGGCCGGAGGCCCATCAGACCCTATGATCAAGCCATAGGAAAATTTGATACTGATGGGTTTTTTGAACATTTCACTTCTTAATACATACTAATGAGGACATTCTGTAATGTTCTCATTTCTTCTAGTGTACGGCCAGTACCCATAACAACACAGTTCAATGGATTATCAGCAATAAACACAGGAACTCCAGTTGCTTTCGCTAGAACCTGTCCTAAGTTTCCTAAGAGTGATCCACCACCAGTCATTACGATACCACGATCAACGATGTCTGCTGAAAGTTCGGGAGCTGTATTTTCCAAAGCTGTTTTAACGCCTTCAGCTATGGTTGTCACAACTTCAGTTAATGATTCAGCAATTTGCTTTTGATTGATTTCAACTTCTTTTGGAACACCATTGATTAAACTTCTACCTTTAATGGAAATCTTAATTTCTTCGCTGTTTGGCATAACGATAGCAGAACCAATATCTTTCTTAATTCTCTCTGCTGTTGCTTCACCAATAAGCAAGTTATGAGTGCGGCGAATATAGTTAATAATGGCTTCATCCATTTTGTCGCCACCAACACGTACAGAACAAGCGTAGACAATGCCGCCTAAGGACAAGACAGCAACTTCAGTTGTACCACCCCCAATGTCAACCACCATTGAACCTGTAGGCTCTGTAACAGGAAGACCAGCTCCAATTGCGGCTGCCATAGGTTCTTCGATTAAGAAAACACGACGACCACCTGCACTTTCTGCAGATTCTTGAATAGCGCGTCGTTCAACAGCTGTTGAACCTGAAGGAACACAAATAATAATCTGTGGAGCCGCAAAACTACGGCGGTTATGAACTTTACGGATAAAATGCTTAATCATTTCTTCAGCAACTTCAAAATCAGCAATGACACCATCACGAAGAGGACGGATTGCCTGAATATTTCCAGGAGTTCTTCCAACCATGAGCTTTGCTTCTTCACCGACAGCCAAAACTTGGCGCTTGCCTTTACTATTAGCAATTGCCACAACAGACGGTTCATTGAGGACAATGCCACGACCCTTTACATAGACCAAAGTATTAGCAGTTCCGAGGTCTATTGCCATGTCGGCAGATAACATTCCAAGTACGCGCGATAACATGTTTTCCCTTTAATTTTATAACTCGCAAGTGCTCCACTGTACAAATCCTTTAAGAAATGATCAAGTCTATATTTTAAAAAAGCCCAGAGTTATATTATATCACTGCTCTTAAGTCTCATTTTTAAACAATATATTCAATCAAATATCTTAGCAGGTAATAAAAAATTTGATGGAATTAATCAAGGCTTATTACTAACTTGAGTCCATCCATAAAAGTGATTAAACTGAAGTTGCTTTTAAAACTCCAACTTTGATTTTAAGGAAAATATCTGTGAATTTTATCGAATTGCTCCATAAAAAATTAGATAGTTATCATTTGTTGAAACATGAATTTTACCAAGCTTGGAATGATGGTATGTTGAGTATACCAACACTCAAAATTTATGCTAAAGAGTATTATCATCATGTTGCGGCTTTTCCTAGATATATTAGCGGTATTCATACTCAATGTGCTGACCTTAAAAAGCGCCAAATTTTGCTAGGCAATTTAATTGAAGAAGAACAAGGAAATGAAAATCATCCAGAGCTTTGGAAACAATTTGCTGAAGGTCTTGGTGTGAAACGTGAAGAATTGCTTGAAGAAGCTTCTTTAATGGAAACGCAATCACTTGTTGACGGTTATTTTGATTGTGTTAAATCAGATTTTCCAACAGGCCTTGGTGCTTTATATGCGTATGAACGACAAACTCCTGAAATTGCTGTTTCGAAAATTAAAGGTCTAAAAGATTATTACGACATTGATGATCAGCAAACTTTAAAGTTTTTTTCAATTCATGCTGATGCTGATGTTTGGCATCGTGAAGAATGTGCTAACCTTATAGCTGATCTTAATGAAGAAGAACAAGAAAAAGCGATGGCTGGTGCAGAAGTTGGTGCCAAGCTTCTTTGGGGTTTTCTTGATGGTATGATGAATGTGCATAAGCAACACCAAAGCAACCATGGTAATGATTACATTTGTGCTTAAGTTATATAAACATGAGAGTCTGTAATACCTTAATATTAAAGACTCTCAAAGATTAAGGACTAAGAAAGAATTTGTTAATTAAGCGGGTGAAGTAGCCTCTTTCCTATACAATGGTAGCAATCCACCTACAGCAACAATATCATCACGTTTTTCACCTTCAAAAAAGCCAACCAATGGTTTATCGATTAGCTTGCCGCCGGCAAGAGTGATGAGTTCACGCAGTGCATTCATTGTACCACCTGTGGAAACCACATCATCAATTATTTGCACACGTTTACCCCTAATTCTGGCAATCTGCTCGGCACTTAACCACAATTTTTGAGGTTCTTTTGTTGTGATTGATTTTAAAGAAACATTAATAGCTCCAGTTGTTCTCATGTCTGGGCGTTGCTTTTTTGAAATGACCAGATAAGGTTTTCCAGTTAATTTGCTTAACTCATAAACTAAAGCGATTGTATTGGCTTCGGGTGTGACAAGAATATCCACTGATGGATTAATGTGTTTTGCCATTTCTTGAGCCGTTGCTTTTATTAGGGCCGATTCATTTTTAAAGTCGATATAAACAATGCTAAGCTTGTCATCAACAGGAACGACTTTTTTATCCTGTTTATAATTACCAACAGTAACAGTGTATTTTGCTGGAATATTTATATCAGCAAAAACTGTTACTGCTGAGACAAAAAAGATGATTAACGATGTACTGACATTTCTCATAAAAAATCCTTATCTAAGTTAATTTTGAAGAACATAACGAGAATAATTTATTTTTTTAGGAACGACTAGTGGGCATTTTAAAAATAAAATTTTTTATGCTCTCATTGTGCGGGATCATAAGGCTGTATTAAACATTCAGCTGGGATTTCCCATTGGGTGCATAACTTATAGATCATTGCCGTTGTTAAAGGTGTTTTTTTGTTGAGAAGATGCAGTGTAGTATCAGCAGAACCAACTAATTGGGCAAGATCGTCGAAATTCTTATCTTTTTGAGTCATATAAAATTTTAAAGCTTCAATTGGATCTGGAAAATCAATGCCCCATCTTTTCTTTTCGTAATTTTCAATAAGTTCAATTGAAATTTCTAAAATATCAGATTCATAAGAGTTTTCTTGAGCTGACCAAAGAGTATCAACTAATTGAAGTGTTTTTTCATAATCTTGATCGTTGCGAATAGGTCTGATACACATTAAAATGTTCCCTTTAAGGTTGTTTGGTTTTTTATTAAATTAACCCTAGTGTCCCTATGGCTCGACCATAGGGTCTATACTTGCAATTTTATCCCAGATTTGCTCAAGCTTCAGGGTGACGAAAGGTATTATCCATGCGCTACCTTTTTCACAACGACAGCTTTTGCAGAATAGTTAATTAAAGCTGATAAATAATGCTGATTGGGAGCAATTTCAAATAAAGCTTCATTTGCATGGATAAATTGTGTTTTGGGTAAGCTTTCTAAGACGTCTGATTCATTTTTCCATTTGGCTTTAGAAACTTTGAAAATCCAGGCTTTTATGCTGTTAACGATTTCGGGGTGATTGTTGGAATACTCATAGAGCATTGGAGTGCGTAAGAGTTTCATGGTTCTAGTCCTAATTGGTTAGATTAAATCAACTAAGAATTTAGTAGCCTGTTTTAAACGTACAGACTATCAGTATTTTTGCATATTTGATTATGCAAAATTTGCAAGGATATATATTTGAAATTTCCTTTTCAAAACATAAGTTATACAAAAACTATTCTTTCCTTCCTACTATCCCAACAGATTCTTTGCCACTATATCGAACACCTTCTGGGTAATAAGGGCGTTCTATAAAACTAGATTTTTCAACAATAAAACCAGTTTTTTGAAAAACTCTTATCAAAATATCTGGATCTAAAAGATTGCCAAAGGTTGGTGTTGGTTGTTCTGGAAAATATTTATCAAAATTATGAATTATTCCAGGCCAAGGTTCTCCTTTAGCTTTTTTATCCTCATATATAGGAATAAAATCTTTGAGATTTCCAAGGTATGGAGTTTCTGTGACAACAAAAAGTTTTCCACCTGGTTTAAGCCATTGATACATTTTTAAAATAGCCTCTTCAATTTTTGCTCCTGATAGAAAATGCAGAAAACGTGAAGCTAATATTCCTCCAAGACTATTTTTATCAAATTCAATTTCCTCGGGAATAGCCCCAATTTTGGTTGTTAATCTTGTTTTGTATTTATCTGGTAACCTATCAATAAGCACTTGAATATGCTTTGATTCAAGATCATTAGCAATAACGGTTGCTCCTTTTTCTAACGCTTTATATGTTGTAAATCCATATCCTACTCCAAGGTCGGCTACTGGAAATGAACAATGTGAAGAAAAATCAATAAACTCTTCACTAAATGGATCTAAAATTTTAGTTACACTACCGGTTGTATTTAATGTTGGAAGAAAAGTTTCTTCTGATTCTAAAAGTGAAGAAATATCGGAGTTTACTTTTAGCTTTTTTAATGAAATTGTCACTAAACAAAATATTGAAAGCAGAGCAAGATAGATTGCTGGAACTATAAATGAATTAAACGATTGGATAAGAAAAAGGGCGATTACTGGCTGTGTTCCACCAAATAAGGCTTGAGCTAGATTATAGCTTACTGCACTCCCTGAATATCTAAATTCGGGTGGAAAGCAATCAAGAACAAAAGCATATCCTGCTGCAGCGATACCTGAGTAACTAAGAGCAAGCATTAAAGCTCCCAAAGACATAAATAAATTATTTTTTGTTATAAAAAGGCTATAAGCTGGAAAGATTATAATCAAAGTTAGTATGCAAAAAAATTGCATAGCTTTTTTAGGTCCAATTCTGTCCACAAAAAGCCCAGTAATTGGATGGAGAATAATTGCAGATATAGTAGTGAAAGCAGTTAACTTAAGACCTGTGTTAGTAGTAAGAGACAAAATTTTTGTACAATATATATTTAAAAAAACCATTATGGTTGTCGCTAAACTACCAGCGATGGCACCATAAGAGAAAACTGCAAAGAAATTATAAGGATAATACTTTGCAACCATAAAAAGCGGAAATTTTTTTGATTTTTTAGTTTTTTCGTATTCTGGTGTTTCTGGGAGATAACGTCTTATATAAAAACCAATCAATCCTGTAATAGCGCCAAATAGGAAAGCGATACGCCAGCCTTCTAAAAAATTGATTAAAGCAAATGAAATTATGCTAGCGAGAAAAGCGCCAGCCATTGCCCCTGCTGCTATAATTCCTCCAATTAAGCCTCTTTGTTTTTTATGATGCTCTAAGGCGAAAAGAGGAGATCCCATTACTTCCCCACCTAAACATAATCCCTGACATAGTCTTAAAATCACAAAGATAACGCCAGAAAAAATTCCTATATGTTCATATGTTGGGATTAGAGCGAATAAAAAAGTGGATAAAGCCATTCCTGTGATTGAAATGGTTAATGCTGTTTTTCTCCCATAACTACCAATATAACCAAATAAAATGCCTCCTAATGGGCGCATGATAAAGCCTACTGCATATGCAGCCATTCCTATCAAAAGTGAGGATAAGGGATGAGCAGATGGAAAAAAAAGGGGGGCCAATTGTGGCATGAGTATTCCACACAACACAAAGTCGTAAAATTCTAAAGCATTTCCAATTAATGAAGAAATAAGTACGCGGTAGTTAAGAAGATTAGAATGATGTGCAAATGATGATAATTTTTCTGGGTAGTTCGCTGACATATAGCGCACCTGAATTGGTATTGCTTGTTGTCGTAATTAATGTGAGTAAATTTTTTTGTCAATGTGTATTATTTCCATTCTTTCTTTTTTACAACAACTTTTAAGTGTTTTCCTAGCGCTTGAATGGTTGAGGATCCTTCAAATTCTTTTGGATAAATAAAATAGGCAGACAAACTAGGTCCTATAACATTAGGCAATATTCTTATCAGCGGAGATTTTTGTAAAAAATAATTCTCTCTTGCAAGAGTTACAATTCCAAGTCCTTTTTTCGCAGCTTGATGCAATAATATCCCTGAATTTATCCTCATAAAGGCCTCTCTTGGTAGTTTCCCTTTTCTTCCTATGTGTAAAGGCCAGTTCATAGGTGAAGAAAATAACATGTGGTCTTCGCCAAAAGTAATTAATCTGTGATTGTCCAAATCACTAACCGACTGAGGAGTGCCAAATTTGTCTAAATATTGTTGACTTGCATAAAGTTCAAGATTAAAGCTCATTAAATATTCTTGAACAAGACTCGGTTGACTTGGAATATAGGATAAAATTGCAGCATCTGCTTCTTTTAGATGAAATTTTGGATTGTAGTCTGTTGTAGTAATACTTAACTTGATGTGTGGATAAAATTCAGTGAATTCATCTAGTGAATCTAATAATAATGAGGAAATCCAACCAGCAGCAGAAACGATTTTTAATGAACCATGTGGCACTTGATCTATATGCTGGATAAGTGTCACCACTTGTGCCATTTTTTTGACAGTTTCTTCAGTGGTTTCAAAAAGTAATTTTCCAGCGTCTGTTAAGGTAACGCCTTTTTTATGACGATTAAATAAAGAGGCTTTAAGTCTATACTCCAAGTCTTGAATATGGCGACTGATGGATGATTGATTTAAATGTAATATATTTTGAGCTGCACTAATGCTTCCACAATGTGCAACAGTATAAAAAGTTTTAAGTTTATCCCAGTCCAAAATTGCCTCTTTTATTTCGATAAATATATTGCTATTAATACAATATATTTATATCTATATCAATTTTATATTTTTCTATTTAATGTTTAAATTAAAACCCCTTCCTCAAAATCCTCTAGCCAAAATCGATAAATACCGTTATAAAGAACTAGTAAATCCATCACCGAAGAAATGGTTGGGCTTTTTTCGTCTAAAAACAGGCTGACCCTCCGATGTCATTTTTAATGATCATACTTCTTCGGGAGGTTTAATCGGAAAATTTTAGGAGTTTTATACAATGGCTATGCCTACATTTACTATGCGTCAGCTTTTAGAAGCTGGTCTTCACTACGGTCACACAACACGTCGCTGGAATCCAAAAATGTCACCTTATATATATGGTGCACGGAATGGGATCCATATTATTGATCTTGAGCAAACTGTGCCAATGTTATACCGCGCTATGCAAGTTATTCGCGATACAGTCGCAGGCGGTGGCCGTGTTCTTTTTGTTGGAACAAAGCTTCAAGCTTCTGAAAAAGTTAAAGAAGCGGCAAAACGCTGTGGCCAATACTTTATCAATCATCGTTGGTTGGGTGGTACATTGACAAACTGGAAAACAGTTAACCAATCCATTAAGCGTATGAAAGAAATGGAAGAAACACTTGAAAATCCAGGTCGTTTAACTAAGAAAGAAATTTTAAAGTTGCAACGCGAATGCGAGAAACTTGACTTGGCAATTGGTGGAATTCGTGAAATGGGTGGGCTTCCAGACATTTTGTTTGTCATTGATACAAACAAAGAAGCGATTGCAATCCAAGAAGCGAACCGTTTAGGTATCCCAGTTATTGCTGTTCTTGATAGCAACTCTGATCCAGAAGGTGTTACTTATCCAATTCCAGGTAATGATGATGCTTTGCGCGCAATCAATATGTATTGCGATTTAATGGCATCCTCTATCCTTGATGGTTTGCAAGCAGAGATGAGATCTGCGGGTATCGATCTTGGGGCATCAGCTGAACTTCCTGAAGAGGAACAAGATGTTGCTGCCGCTGAAGAAGAGCAAGCTGCTGTTACTGCATAATAGAGCAGATCGATTAGTTAGAAGGGGGTTAGTGCACCCCCTTATTCTTAAGGAATTAATTACATACATTTAAAATTTTGAGGTAAAAATGGCTGAAGTTTCTGCGACACTCGTTAAAACTCTGCGCGAAAAGACAGGCGCAGGCATGATGGATTGCAAAAAGGCATTAAATGAAGTTGGTGGTGATTTAGAAGCCGCTATTGATTGGCTTCGTAAAAAAGGTTTAGCAGCTGCAGCTAAAAAAGCAGGTCGTGTTGCGGCTGAAGGTTTGGTTGGTGTGGCTGGAAGTGGAACATCTGCAGCTGTTGTTGAAATCAATGCTGAAACGGATTTCGTTGCTCGCAACCCACAGTTTCAAGCTATGGTTACACAAACAGCTGAAATTGCCGCATCAAAAGATTACACAATTGAAACGTTAGCATCTGCGCCGTTCAAAGGTGAAGCAGCAACTGTTGGTGAGGAGATTACTCGTCTGATTGCTGTTATTGGTGAAAATATGAATCTTCGCCGTGTTAAGCGTCTATCGGTATCTCAAGGTGTGGTTGCAACTTATATGCACAGCGCAACAGCACCAAATCTTGGTCGTATTGGCGTTTTGGTCGCACTTGAATCAGCTGCTGATGCAAGCAAACTTTTGGAATTAGGTAAAAAACTAGCAATGCATGTTGCGGCTGCTAGCCCACAAGCACTTTCAATTGCTGAGGTTGATTCGGCTGCCTTAGAACGTGAACGTAATGTTCTAACAGACCAAGCACGTGCATCTGGTCGCCCAGAAGATGTTATTCAAAAAATGGTTGAAGGTCGTATTCGCAAATATTACGAAGAAGTTGTTCTTTTGGAGCAAGTTTATGTAGTTGACGGTAAGACCAAAATTTCAGATGTTGTTGAACAAACAGCAAAAGAACTTGGTTCATCAATCAAATTAACTGGTTTTGCTCGTTTTGCTTTGGGTGAAGGTATTGAAAAAGTTGAATCTGATTTTGCTGCCGAAGTTCAAGCTCAAGCTAAGATGGCAGGCTGAGATAATTTATGGCAGACTGTCATTCCCGCGTAGGCGGGAATCCAGTTTGTATTCTTCCTGGATCCCCGACTCGGCCTTTGGCCTCTCGGGGATGACGTCTAAATGATATTAAAGGCCAACCTCATGTATAAACGTGTCTTATTAAAAATATCCGGCGAAGCTCTAGCCAGTGTTGATCCTGCAGGCGATAAGAACCTAGGTATTGACCAAAAGATGCTTGAAAAAATAGCCCAGGATATAAAAGCCGTTTATGATCAAGGTGTTGAAATTTGTTTAGTTGTTGGTGGTGGAAATATCTACCGTGGCGTCCATGGAATGGCAAAACATGGAATGGATCGCACTACTTCTGATCACATGGGTATGCTTGCAACTGTTATTAATGGTATGGCTTTGCAACATGCAATTGAATCTGAAGATGTGCCTTGTCGTTTGATGTCATCTATCCCCATGCCGACTGTTGGTGAATCCTATATTCGGAGGCGGGCAATTCGTCATATGGAAAAAGGACGCGTTGTGTTATTTGCAGGTGGTACAGGAATTCCTTATTTTACAACTGATACAACAGCAGCTTTAAGAGCTTCTGAAATGGGTTGCGATCTTTTTCTTAAGGCAACAAAAGTTCAGGGCATTTATACTAAAGATCCTGTGCATCATAAAGATGCCGAATTTTTGCCACGTTTAACTTTTGATGAAGTTCTTGCCAAAAATTTAAAAGTTATGGATACTGCAGCTATTAACTTAGCACATGAGAACCATATTCCAATTGCAGTTTTCTCTATTTATGAAGATGGTGGCTTTGCTAAAGTTATCAGTGGGCAAGGTCACTTTTCTCTTATACAGTAAATTTTTAAGGAAGATTTAAGATGTCAACTCGTATAGATCCTCGTTTAAATGATTTTAACCGTCGTATGGATTCAGCCGTTGAGGTTCTTTTGAAAGAACTGAGTGGTATTCGAGCAGGTCGAGCCTCAGTCAATTTATTAGATCCTATTAAAGTTGATGCTTATGGTTCGCTTATGCCTTTAAGTCAAGTTGGTACAGTTGGGGCGCCTGAGCCCCGTATGTTGACGGTGCAAGTATGGGACAAAGGCATGGTTAAGGCTGTTGAGAAAGCCATTCGTGAGTCGAGTTTAGGCTTGAATCCTGCTATTGATGGTCAATTAATTCGTGTTCCGTTGCCGACACTAAACGAAGAGCGCCGCCAAGAATTGGCAAAGATTGCAGCAAAATATGCAGAAGAAGCGCGAATCAGTGTGCGTAATGTTCGGCGTGATGGGATGGAATTTTTAAAGAAAATGGAAAAAGATAGCGAAATCTCTGAAGATGAGCATAAACGTTTATCAAATGAAGTTCAGACCATGACTGATGATCATATCAAGAAAATTGATGAACATTTAGCTCATAAGCAAAAAGACATTACTCATGTCTAATTTTTAGAGATTTGTTTTGGTCTACCTATACTGCTTCCTCTCTAAAGACTCTTTCTCGTCTTTCATGACGTTCTTGCGCTTCTAGACTTAAGGTTGCTATTGGTCTTGCTTCTAGACGTTTTAAACTAATTGGTTCACCCGTCTCTTCACAATAACCATACGTGCCATTTTCAATTCGACGCAATGCTTCATCAATTTTATTAATCAGCTTTCTCTCTCTATCACGTGTTCTAAGTTCTATCGATTGATTAACTTCATTACATGCAACATCAATGGCATCAGGCTCATTTATAATTTTATCTTTCATTTGGTGAATTGTTTCACTACATTCATGCAAAAGTTGATCTCTCCAGTTAAGTAGCTTTTCGCGAAAATACTCTAATTGTGATGAATCCATAAAAGACTCGCTGTCTGAATTCTTATAGACATTGCTTTGAAGGTTGCTCGCCATCATATTTTGTACTCCTACCAAATCATTTCTTATAAATTAAACTAAATATAACTAAAAATTTCAATAGCATGAATGTACATTTCTTCATTTTTTTGATTTTTTTTAAAAAATTGAAAACTTCAGATTAAGCGCTCAACTCCAGTCTATGCTTTGCACATAAGGCATTAAGCCTTTTAAAAAGCCGTCTCACATCTGCATGACTGTTCTTTAAGTAATGCATAACTATCCACAACTAATATCGCAATAATCGATAATTTTTTTTGTACGTTATTTCGGTATATTATTACAAGTTGTATGCATCAAAACAAAACAAGTTGGCAAGTGAATTTACCGTTTTTTAGTAATTCTCTTCTACACTAAAGGAAAATAAGTAACGAATACAAATAATGGATATTGATATAAATAATGCACGCATATTAATAGTCGATGACTATATAACAATGTTGCGTATTACCAGCAACTTGTTAAAGCAACTTGGCTTTGCAAATATCGACGAAGCAACAGACGGGGAAACAGCCCTTATAAAATTAAATCAGCAAAGATTTGATCTTATTATATCAGATTGGAATATGGAACCAATGTCCGGGCTTGAACTACTAGTAGCCATTAGAAGTAATGCTGAATTGATGAGCATCCCCTTTATTATGGTTACAGCTGAAAGCAAAACAGAAAACGTCATTGCTGCCAAACAAGCAGGTGTTACTAATTATATTGTAAAACCATTTAATACTGCGATTCTTAAAAGCAAGCTAATCTCTGTCTTTGGTGAGTTTTAGAAAATAAAATTATGAAAAAGAAGAACAAATTTGCGGATCCTTTAATGTCTTTAGACAAAAAAGCAAAACGAATTTCTCAAATTCAGAATGAATTGCACTCAGTAATTATAGAAATGACCGAAGCGGTTAATTCAATTTTAAATATAGCAGAATTAATTGATGGAATAGCCCAAGGTTTGAGCCCTGATATCACTCACTACATCAAAGAACAAGCAACGCAACTTTTTGAAGTCTCTGAGTTTCATGATATTACCGTTCAGCGCTTAATAAAGGTAATTAACACAATAAAAATTCTTGATTCTCATCTAGCCGAAGATCCCATAAAAAATGAAACATCTCTTTTAAATGGTCCTCAACTTTTAGAAACAGCTTTACACCAAGAAACAATCGACAATATTTTAAAGAGATAAAAACCAAGAACTCATCAAATTAACTCCAACACATATTTCAGAATGTGTGTATTGACAGATCCTTTAATAGTTCCTTTTCTTGAGGAGATTGTAGCGCAATATGCTTGAGTAAACCCCAGTTTTTCAGCCTCTTTTAGCCTTAATTCACTATGGCTTACAGGTCTAACCTCCCCTGTTAATCCAATTTCCCCAAAGTAAATACTTGAATTTGGTACTGGTTTATTTTTTAATGCCGAAATTAACGCTGCTGCTACAGCTAAGTCAGCTGCTGGCTCTGTAATCTTTAAGCCACCAGCTACATTTAAATAAATATCACGGTTACCAAAACTCAAACCACATCTTGCCTCTAGCACAGCTAAAATCATTGAAAGTCGATTCGAATCCCAGCCCACAGCTGTTCGTCTTGGAGATGCCAAATATGAAGGAGCAACTAAAGCCTGTATTTCTAAAAGAATAGGGCGTGTCCCTTCAATTCCGGCAAAAATAGCTGTTCCACTCACTTCATTTTGATGGTTAGCTAAAAACAATTCTGATGGATTACTGACTTCAGTTAACCCTTGATCACCCATAGCAAAAACACCAATCTCATCTGTTGCACCAAATCTATTCTTAACTGAACGTAAAATTCGGTAATCATAATTACGCTCTCCTTCAAAATAGAGAACCGTATCAACCATATGTTCCAGTACTCTAGGGCCCGCTATTACACCTTCTTTTGTAACATGCCCAACCAATATCACGACATATCCTTGCTTTTTGGCAGCTGCTATTAATTCTTGAGTACAAGCTCTTACTTGAGAAACTGTCCCAGCAGCTGATTCAATTGTACTAACTGACATTGTTTGAATTGAATCGATGATTGCCAGTTTCAAGTCGGCTAAATTCTTCAAAGCTTCTAAAATATCATGCAGCTGAGTTGATGCAGCCATATGAACAGCAGCTTTATTCACTCTCAATCTTTCCGCTCTAAGCCTTAGCTGTGTTAAAGCCTCTTCTCCTGAAACATAAGCACAAATAGAATTTTTCGAAAGTTCTGCTACAACTTGCAATAAAAGGGTTGATTTACCAATACCTGGATCACCTCCAACTAAAATCACCGAACCAGGGACAAGACCACCTCCACATACTCGGTCAAACTCAGTTATATGAGTGAGAACCCTCGACCTATCAAGGGGTGAATCATTATCAGAATTCTCGAGAGTTGAGAAAAAGGTTGTGAGATCTTTTTTTCTATGACGCACACTTTCATGTTGTGTAATAGCCTCTTCAACCATGCTATTCCAAGCACCGCATGTTTCACATTTACCATTCCATTTGCTGTACCAAGCGCCGCATTCTTGACAGACAAATTGATGTTGAGTTTTTGCCATAGGGGTAGACCTTTGATGAGTGTGGATTTGGGCGTCATGACGAGCAACAAAGTAGCAAAGCAAATCCACCCAGAAAATACACTGGATCACCACCCCTCCCTTTACGGGACTCGTGATGACGGCGTTGTTATCATTTTATGTTTGTTCTGCTCTATCTGACAATTATATCTTGCTCAAGGCATTAAAAAAGGCGGGACAAACCCGCCTTCATTTCTTAGAAAAAGAAAAAACTTATTTCTTTTTAGCAGCATCAGCGTCATCAGCAGCTTTTTTTGCAGCAGCAGCATCAGCATCAGCTTTTTTTGCAGCAGCATCAGCGTCATCAGCAGCTTTTTTAGCATCAGCAGCGGCTTTATCAGCATCAACAGGCGTTTGAGAACCAGTTTGGCTTGTAGTAGTACCAGAAGCAGCTGGTACTGGAGCTGTTGTTGTTTGAGCAGCATAAGCAGCAGTAGCAAGAACTGCAGCGAGTGCAAACGCGATTTTCTTCATGGATTATAACTCCTAAAAAACGTAACAATATTGATATTAACTTAGCTTTTTACTAAGCCTAATCTACTCATAATCTAGGCTAATAAAATGGTCAATAGGGATTATTCGAATTGAATGCTATTTTTTTTTCTTATATCCCATAATAACAACAAGTGTTAAAAGCGAAAATAAGGCAATTATACCACTTGCAATAAATGCATAAGCCTCTCCATGGTGATGTGAAATTGTGCCTGCCCCCATATCAGCCAAAAAAGCTGATATTGCACTTATGATGTAATAACACCCAAAACCTGTCCCTCGTAAATCTTCAGGAACTGTTTCTGCAATCAATGAGACAAAGATATTTTGAGTAACACCATACTGAATTCCCCAAAAAGCAACACCAATAAAAACGAAAACAAGTGAGGTTGCACTTGCAAGTATCAAATCCGCCAAGACAATAAAAATAATCCCAATCGCTAAAAACCAATAACGATTCATTCTATCTGCTAAAACACCAACTGGGTAAGATGATGCACACCATCCCGCATTAAACAACATCATAATGGCTGGAGCATAAGTATTTTCAAGACCAAAATTACTATGTGCATGCAAAATTAAAAACGTCTCACTCATACGTGACAACATAAAAATTGCGTTAACCACCATTAAAAGCCAAAATGTTTGCCCTAAAAGTGGTAAATTTGACCAATGAATTTTCGGACGTCTTTTGGGGACAGGTAATGGAATTTCAGCAGAAACAGCTGGGTGATCATATTGTTTAGGCTCTTTAACGACAAAAATGAGAATCGAAAATGCAATAAGTGCAGGAATACTTGCTAACCAGAAAACTTGTTGATAGTTATTCCCTGTCCATATCATAGCTAGAATACCACAAACTGCACCAAAGAAAGAACCAGCTGTTCCAAGACTCCTCTTTAGTCCATACGAAGCACCAATGCGTTTTGGATGCGCCACATCAGCAACCATCGCATCTCGTGGTGTTGCCTGAATTCCATTCCCAAAACGCTCCATCAAACGAGCAGTAAATACAAGGCCAAAAGTACTTGCTATAGCTAATAAAGGTCGACTAAAAACAGAAAGCATATAGCCAAAAACCATTACTGGTTTACGACGTCTTAAATAATCTGTAAACATTCCTGATAATAGCTTCATGGCAAAAGAAGCAGCTTCTGCCATTCCTTCTAAAAACCCAATCCAGGTATTTGTCACCCCACAAAGTGTTTTTAAATAAATCCCAGAGAAACTATAAATCATCACAAACGACAGATTAATCAAAAACATCATCCCGCCTAAAATCCACACCGTTTGAGGTATAGGTGGCAAAGTTTTAGATTGACTTTGATCCTGATCGATTGTTTGTTTCCTCATATTAGAAAGCTCTCAAACTCTTTAATTTGGTCATTTTATAGATAGACATTAAATAATTTCAGTTCAAAAAAATAATAAAATAAACATCTTAAAGGAGGCAAGTTAGCTGCGTTAACCTAAACTATTTTGGATAACACAGCAAACAATTTCTTCCTTTTAACTTAGTTATGATGCTCTAAAAAGGAAGTTTTAATCCCCCAGGTAAATTTAAACCACCACTTATTTTGCTCATTTCTTCTTGAGTATAAGTTTCCAATTTTGATTTTGCATCATTAAAAGCTGCAATAATCAAATCTTCTAAAATTTCCTTTTCTTTCGGATCGATTAAACTAGAATCAATTTTAATTGCTCGCATTTCCCCTTTTCCATTTATAACAACTGAAACCATTCCAGCCCCAGATGCACCTGAAATCTCTGTTTGTTCCAAACGCCCTTGTATATCTGCCATTTGGTTCTGTAATTGCTGTGCTTGCTTTAACATTTGATTTAAGTTTTTCATCATTTCTCCTAATCAATAAAGGTAACTTTTGTGCCCGGAAATGTATCCTTGATAGCGGCTACAACCGGATGATCCAAAACCTGTTGCTCTGTTTGTTTTTGTTCTTCTTGTTTTTGTTCAGTTAACGTATTTTGCCCTTGCTCTTGACTAACTTGAATCAACCAATCTTGCCTAGTAAGCTTACTTAAGGTTTGTTTTAGATTCTGTACAAAGTTTGAAGGTGCCTTCGCACTTAAACGAAGAGTTATTTCTCCAGGTTTATAACTAATAAGATAAACATCATGCAACAGATGACTAAATAAAATAGGCTCTTTAGCTGTTTCAACCAACTTAACCATTTCTTCAAAAGTAGCAGGAAGAGTTATTGATATTGAGGGTACAGAAATAGTAGATACTGAAGCAATAGGTTGCTGACTCGAGTGAGCTGGAATTGATATTTTATTAGAGCCATCTAATAACTGATGAAGTAAGGGAGCGTCTGCCATATAACATAAGCGTATCAGCACCATTTCTAAAGCCTGAGAAGAAGATGGAGCCTGACAAACTTCTTCATATCCTTTTAACAAAAGTTGCCATGCACGCATCAATAAAGGAACATTCAAGGGGCCTGCTATTTCCATTCCTTGCTGTCTATCTGCTAATGGCCAAGAAGCCTCATTTTGTAGTTGTGGCACTGTTTTCAAACATGTCAGCCAATAAACAAGATCCAAAATGTCTTGTAAAACCATAGTAGCATCACCGCCATCTTTCAAAAGACTCTGGGTCACTGTTATGGTTTTTTCTATATTGCCTTCAAACAAGGCTCTCACCAAAGTAAACAATCTTTCTCGATCAACAAGCCCCAACATCGCTTGTACAACTGTAGCTTTAACAAGAGCCTCTTTTCCATCACTTGTAAGAGCAATCGCTTGATCAAGTAAAGAAAGTCCATCTCGAAGCGAACCATCAGCTGCTCTCGCCAAGTTGACTAAAGCTTCTTGCTCAACTTGGAACCCTTCTTTTTCAGCAATTAATTTTAAATGTTTCACAAGGTGTTCTGGTTCTATGCGCTTTAAATCAAATCGCATACATCTTGATAAAATTGTCTCCGGAATTTTGTGAATTTCAGTTGTGGCAAAGATGAATTTAACATGTGGTGGGGGTTCTTCTAATGTTTTTAAAAGTGCGTTAAATGCACTTTTTGAAAGCATATGAACTTCATCAATGATAAAAACTTTAAACCGTCCAACAACAGCCTTATAACGTGCTGATTCAATGACTTCTCTTATATCATCAACGCCAGTTCGGCTTGCGGCATCCATTTCAATGACATCAAGATGGCGATCTTCGTTAATGCTGACGCAAGATGAACACACCCCGCAAGGATTAGGAGTTATTCCGCCTTTACCATCAACACCAATGCAATTAAGAGACCGCGCAAGAATACGAGCCGTTGTTGTCTTGCCAACACCACGGATACCGTGAAGTAAAAAAGCATGAGGAAGACGGTTTGCTTCAATCCCTTGCGTTAAAGCTTGGGCAAGCACCTCTTGCCCTACCAACTCGCTTAGAGTAATAGGACGATATTTACGAGCTAAGACACGATAAACGGTACTCATTAGTCCTTCACGTATTAGTCAAAGTGGGTGGAAACTCCATCAACGACCCAGAAAAAAATCGTTACGGCTGCTTCTTTCCAGACCTGACCGGATTGGCAATTTTTCCTGTCCATTATGGAGCTTCCGTAGGCACTATAACAGACGCTTTTTCTTCTTGCCATAATAAAGTGCTAATGTGCCTTACCACCCGACATTTTCTTTTAGCGTCATTACAAGCCCTTGATAGAGGCATAGGTACTACACAAGTTTAGTCAA
>DAHVSZ010000035.1 GCA_027328625.1 Candidatus Paracaedibacteraceae bacterium
TGAGGTAGGATTTTGTCGTGGTGGAGGCGGGGCGGGCGCTTTCTTTTGGGTTCGGTGGCGGGCCCCATAAAGCCCGCCTTCTATGTCCTCGATCTTTTATTCCCATAAAGCCTTCTTGCAAACTCTAAAACTTTTCACTTCTCTGGACAAGGACAGTTTCTTACAAGTATTTCATAGGCTTTTGCAATTTTCTTTGAGATAGGACCAATTGGTACCTTTGTTTCACCAATTTGGGTAACAGGAGTAATCTCGGCTGCTGTACCAGTTAAAAACATTTCATCCATATCATTAACTTCTTCAGGTTTGATATAACGTTCGATAACATTTATACTCATTTTCTTTGCTATTTCAATAATTGTCTGTCTAGTTATTCCATTTAAAAAGCAATCAGGAATTGGGGTATGGAGATCTCCATTTTTAACAAAGAAAACATTGGCACCTGTGCATTCAGCAATATAACCTCTATAATCCAACATCAAAGCATCATTAAACTCTTTTTGTTCTGCGCTGCGCTTTGATAAAGTACTGATGACATAAAGTCCCGCTGCTTTTGCTTGATAGGGTGACATGTTTGGAGCAGGCCTGACCCAGTCAGCCCAAGTTAGTTTTAATCCCTTTTCAAATTTATCATCTAGTTTGAAATAAGATTTCCAAACCCAGGCAGCGATGGCAACGTGGACCTGTTCTGCTTTTGCTCCCAAGCTTAAAGAGTCCACATCGTACCACGCAATGGGTCTGACATATGCTTCCTGTAGGTTATTTTTAAAGAGCAACTTTTTCGTCGCCTGATTTAAAATTTTAACTGAATAAGGTATTTTATACCCAAGAAATTCGGCAGACTTATGAAGCCGCTGAATATGCTCGTTTAATTTGAAAACCCTTCCATTATAAGCTCTACATCCTTCATAAACGGCACTTCCATAGTGAAGAGCATGAGTTAGAACGTGAAGCTTTGAGTCTTTCCAGGGAAGAAATTGACCATCTAGCCAAATAAAACCTGGTTTATCATAAAAAGAGAAATTTGAGGACATATGTTGACTGACTCCAATGAACTAAATAGAAAATTTTTTGAATTGTTCTAAGCAACTAGGGTTTGCAAGTGCTTCAATATTCTTAACTTCATGTCCATGAAGGACCTGTCTGGCAGCAAGTTCTGCAAGTTTGCCCGTTTTAGTGTGTGGCAAATCTTTGACTTGAAATATTTTTGCTGGTACGTGTCTTGGTGTGGTGTTGTCTCTAATTTGTTTTTTGATTTTTTCAATTAATTCTTCATTTAATGAAATGCCTGGGCGTAAAATAACAAACAAAACGATATATTCATCATCTTGATAAACTTGACCAACAGCTAAGCTTTCAAGAACTTCATCGACTTGCTCAACTTGCCTATATATCTCTGCGGTTCCAATCCTCACACCACCTGGGTTAAGAACTGCGTCTGATCGCCCGTGGATAATAAAACCATTTTGTTCTGTGTGTTCAATAAAATCGCCGTGATGCCATACATTTGGATATCTGTTGAAATAAGCTTGAATGTATTTTTGTTTGTCTTTGTCATTCCAAAAACCAATAGGTCGGCTTGGGAAAGGTTTGGTACAGACAAGTTCTCCTTGTCCACTTTTGAGAGATTGACCGGATTCATCAAAGACCTCAATTTTCATACCTAAACCAGCACTTTGCAGTTGTCCAGCCCAAACTGGCAAAAGAGGATTTCCTAATATGAAACAAGAAATAATGTCTGTTCCACCAGAAATTGAAGCCAACTGAACATCAGATTTTATATGACCATAAACATATTCGAAAGTTTCAGCTGCTAATGGAGATCCTGTTGAAGCTATCGTTTTAAGAGTTGAGAGATCATGTTTGGAAGTAAAATTATTTTTTTGAAGTGAGCTTAAGTATTTAGCTGATGTTCCAAAAAATGTGACACCGACTTTTTGGATAATTTCAAATAGGTGTTCAAAATTTGGATAACTTGGTGACCCATCATAAAGAACGATTTGAGCATTACTTGCAAGAACACTAATAAGCCAATTCCACATCATCCACCCACAAGTTGTGTAATAAAAAACTTTGTCATTTGGTTGGATATCACAGTGTAGTTGATGTTCTTTTAAATGTTGAAGAAGCGTTCCGCCAGCTCCATGTATGATTGATTTTGGGATACCCGTTGTGCCAGAAGAATAAAGGATAAAAAGCGGATGATTAAAGGGGAGTTGAACAAAATCGATCTTTCTAGCAACTTGTTTAGCCAGAATTTCTTCCCAATTGTGATAGGGGTGAGAACTTACCTTGTTTACATAGGGAATAATGATGGTGTTCTTTATATTGGGGATGGCTTTTAAGATATCAGGAACTTTATTTAGGCAATCAAACGTTTTTCCATTATAGAAATAGCCATCTGTGGTGATGAGCACGCTTGGCTGAATTTGAGCAAATCTATCAACAAGACCGTTTAAGCCAAAGTCAGGCGAACAGGACGACCAGACAGCTCCAATTGCGGTAGCAGCTAGGGTGACAACAACAGTTTGGGAAATATTAGGAAGGTATCCAGCGATTCGATCGCCTGGTCTTATGCCCCAAGCAAGAAACTGTGATGACAGTTTACTAACTTGGTCATATAACTCATTGTAAGTGAGATGATATTCTGAGCCACTTTCATTATAAGAGTAAATTGCAATTTGGTTATTGCGCTGTTTTAGCAAATTTTCGGCATAGTTAAGATTTGCATCAGGGAAAAATTCTGCTTTTACAATATCATTTTCATTTCTTAAATAAATCGCCCCTTGCTCGGTTGAAATAACTTCACAAAAATTCCATACCTCTTTCCAAAAGTCGCCAAGGTTATTGATAGACCACTGATAAAGATCTTCATAAGATTCAAAATGATTTCTTAAGCAAAACTTTTTGAGTCTACTTTTTTCAATTTTATCAGCTGAAGGAATCCAGAGAGGTTGACCTTTTTGAAACATAAGAGTAATTAAGGAATGCAGAAGAGTTTCTTATACTCATAAGCTTGCCAAATAGATTGCCTATGCGTCAATGTTCTTAAAGTTCATTCAGTAAAAACCTTTATTCGTTTTGTTATTATTGTCTAAAAGAAACCCCACGATTAACTTGATTTTAGAGCTTCTTAGTTATATATTGTTAGCAGACTAACGATGATGCTGCTAATTCATCATCAGAGACAAAAAATAAAATTATTATGGAGAAAGCCATGGCAAAAGTAATTGGAATTGACCTTGGAACAACCAACTCATGTGTTGCTATCCTTGACGGTGCAAATACACGTGTGATTGAAAATGCAGAAGGCGCTCGAACAACTCCTTCAATGGTTGCTTTTACAGAAAGCGGTGAACGTCTGGTTGGGCAAGCCGCAAAAAGACAAGCCGTTACAAACCCAGAAAATACCTTATTTGCTATTAAACGTTTAATTGGCCGTCGTTTTAATGATCCATTGACTCAAAAAGATATGGGACTGGTACCTTATAAAATCGTTCAAGCTGATAATGGTGATGCTTGGGTTGATGCACGTGGAGAAAAATATAGCCCAAGTCAAGTCAGTGCTTTTATTTTGCAAAAGATGAAAGAAACAGCAGAAGCACATTTGGGTGAGACTGTTACTCAAGCTGTGATCACAGTTCCAGCATACTTTAACGACTCTCAACGTCAAGCAACAAAAGATGCAGGTAAGATTGCAGGGCTTGAAGTTTTGCGTATTATCAATGAACCTACAGCAGCAGCACTTGCTTATGGTTTAGAGAAAAAAGCAACAGGAACAGTTGCTGTGTATGACCTTGGTGGTGGTACATTCGATGTTTCTATCCTTGAAATTGGTGATGGTGTCTTTGAAGTTAAATCTACCAATGGAGATACCTTCTTAGGTGGTGAAGATTTTGATGCGCGCATTATTGATTTTGTGGCAGAAGAATTCCAGAAAGAACAAGGAATTGATCTCAGAAAAGATCGTCTCGCATTGCAACGCTTAAAAGAAGCAGCAGAAAAGGCAAAGATTGAACTTTCCTCAGCAATTCAAACAGAGATTAATCTACCATTTATCTCAGCCGATGCCAGTGGGCCAAAGCATCTGAATGTAAAATTAACACGGGCTAAATATGAATCGCTCGTTGATGATCTTGTTCGTCGCACAATAGATCCATGTAAAGCAGCATTAAAAGATGCAGGTCTCTCTGCAAATCAAATTGATGAAGTGATTTTGGTGGGTGGTATGACCCGTATGCCAAAGATCATGGAAACAGTTAAAGAGATATTTGGCCGTGAACCTCATCGAGGTGTTAATCCTGATGAAGTTGTGGCTGTTGGTGCTGCCATTCAAGGTGCTGTTTTGAAAGGTGAAGTGAAAGACGTTCTTCTTTTAGATGTAACACCTTTATCACTTGGTATTGAAACTCTTGGTGGCTTATTCACACGCTTGATTGATCGTAATACGACTATTCCAACTCGTAAAAGTCAAATCTTTTCAACAGCTGAAGACAGCCAAACTGCGGTTACGATTCGAGTCTTTCAAGGCGAGAGAGAAGTTGCCGCTCAAAACAAGCTTTTAGGTCAATTTGATCTTGTTGGTCTTCCAGCTGCTCCACGTGGTGTGCCTCAGATTGAAGTTACTTTTGATATTGATGCAAATGGTATTGTTCAAGTTTCTGCCAAGGACAAAGCTACAGGAAAAGAACAACAAATTCGTATTCAAGCCTCAGGTGGTTTATCAGATGCTGATATTGAAAACATGATTAAAGATGCAGAAGCAAACGCAGCTGAAGATAAAGAGAGAAGAGAATTCATCGAACTTAAAAACCATGCAGATACTTTAGTTCATTCAACCGAAAAAGGTTTGTCTGAACATGGTGATAAGATTTCAGCTGAAGATAAAGCTGCAATTGAAGCGGATCTGAAGAACTTAAAAGAAGTTTTGGAAACTGAAAATAAAGATGAAATCCAAAGTAAATTGACAGCTTTGACTCAATCTTCAATGAAGATGGGTGAGGCTATTTACAAAGCAACACAAGAAGCCTCAGCGGCATCACCTCAAACTTCTGAAACTTCTGCTGGTGAAACAGTAGTTGATGCTGAGTTTGAAGATTTGAATGATAATGATCGTAAACAGGCTTAATTTATTTTAAGAACTTGTGATAAGCTCTATTATGTTGTCTGGATTGCCACGTCGCCTCCGTGTCTTTTGGGGCTCCTTGCAGTGACACAACTCTGTCATCGCGTCTAGGCGTGTGGCGATCCAGACATTTTGTATTTAATAGCAAACAATGACGGACTTCCATGTCACAAAAAGACTTTTATAAGATTCTCGGTGTCAATAACAACGCAAGTGCAGATGAGCTTAAAAAGGCTTATAGAAAACTTGCGATGCAATACCATCCTGATAAAAACCCTGGTGATAAAAAAGCAGAGCATAAGTTTAGAGAAATCTCTGAAGCCTATGATGTTTTAAGAGATGACCAAAAACGAGCAGCCTATGATCGTTATGGTTCCGCAGCATTTGAACAGGGCGGATTTAATCCAAATGGAGGTGGTGGCGCTGGATTTGGAGGATTCGGTTTTTCAGGTGGGTTTGGTACTAATTTTGCGGACATCATTGATGAAATGTTTGGTGATTTGGGAGGGGGTGGACGCGCTGATAACTTCCAACAACAAGGATCAGACGTTCGTTTTAATCTTGAAATTTCCTTAGAAGAAGCCTTTAAAGGGACAACTGCTCGTGTAAAATATACAACTGGTGCGACTTGCGATAAGTGTAAGGGGATGGGTAGCGAAGGTGGTGCTCCACCTATTGTTTGCGGAACTTGTAAAGGTCGCGGAAAATCAAGATCACAACAAGGTTTTTTTACAATTGAACGAACCTGTCACACCTGTGGGGGTAGTGGAAAGACTATACAAAATCCATGCCGGGGCTGCAGCGGTTCTGGAAAAGTTCGACGTGAAAAGAATCTTGAAGTGAAAATCCCAGCCGGTGTTGAAGAAGGCACGCGAATTCGTGTTGCAAAGGAAGGTGAGGCGGGCCTTAGAGGCGGGCCTGCGGGTGATTTATATGTCTTTTTAAGCATACGCCCGCATCGCTTTTTTAAACGTCAAGGTGCAGATATTTATTGTCGTGTCCCAATCACAATTACAACAGCAGCTCTTGGGGGAGAGATAGAAGTTCCTTCAATTGATGGTAGTCACACAAATCTAAAAATTACCTCAGGTACTCAAAGTGGACACCAATTCCGTATTCGGGGTAAAGGTATGACAACACTTAGAGGCAGTGGGCGTGGTGATATGCTTATTGAAGCCATGGTTGAAACACCTGTTAATCTCAGCAAAAAACAAAAAGAACTTTTGAAACAATTTGAAGAAGCTAGCAAGAAAGAGTCCAACAATCCACAATCCACAGGCTTTTTTGCCAAGGTGAAAGAATTTTGGGATGAGTTTGGTGGGTGATTGCAGGGATAATTAGACATGGGATAACCACGTCTGTGGGGCGGCCTATGACCAACTCTCCATCCTTTACAGCTCTGGCGGGGATCCAGTTTCTGTCATCACGAGCCCCGCAAGGGCTGAGGTGATCTAGATCCTTTATACTTTTTAAAACTATCTAATTTCATTATGCTCTTGCATAACTCACTTTTTCAGTATTGTCATTCTCGGACTTGATCCGAGAACTTACAGATCCAAGTAAGGAACACAAGGATGAGAGAGACTTGTTATTCAAGAAATCTATTCTATACCTATCTAATGGGCATTTTTAAAATTTGCTTATTTAAAAATCATTTTGTTACGCTGATTATGAAAGTGATAACAAGGAGCCGAAAGTGAGAGAAAAAAAGAAAGTGAAATAACTGAAAGGTGTTCCCTCTGCAGACCTCTTTTTTTCTAAAGCTTGCAAGCAAACAAAAAACCAGGAATGATCATAAGTCTTTTCTTCCTCCGGGTTTTAGGTAAAGGTTAAAATAAGTTGCAACCTATTTTAAAATTTCCAAATCCTTGTTTCCGTCTTTTAGATTTAAAGCTCTTTAGAATTCAAAGGCCAGAATTCCAAGAGACAGTTCGCTGGGTCTAAAAGCTTCGTCAGTTAATAATGAAGAAAAGGGTCGAGTTGCCAGACAAAGGGCAAGGTGGCTTGTTGATTTTGTGAGAGAAGATCCATAAAACAAGCAGCTTTAGGGAGAGCTAGACCATACCCTCCTTTAAACAAACTCTCGAGATTCAGGGTCTTTAAAGTGTATGAGATTCTCAAAGAACAGCGGACAAATTTTTAAAATAAAAGGAACGAAACAAGATGAAGTGAAGTGAAGAAAGACGCGAAGAACAATTGACCTACCTTAGTTTTCATGCCTCTTGACCAAAGCAATCGTGGGCCCTATGGTCAAGCCATAGGGACACTCAAGTACGTTAGGGTGGTAGTTACCAAAAGGAAGAGAAAATTCTCATGAAAAAAATACTACGTTTAGTAATGTGTCTGATGACGCTATCAATGGGGGCATCCGCATCGGAAATGACGTCAATTGAACACTACGTCTATCACCATCTGTATGAGGGCAATTTTGCAACCGTTTTGACTTTTTTGCATCATCTTGAACAGCAAAATAACGCTGAAGGTATGTATTTTTTAGGTGTCATTTACTTAGAGGGTTACACAAAAATCGCAGATGCAAAGCTTGCAAATTATTATTTCAGTAAGGCCAGCGCTCTTGGGTTTTTGCCAGCTATGAAATCATTAGCTGATAGTTATATGGTTGGGGAGGGTGTAGAGAAAAATGAACGCACTGCATTCCTAATCTATGAAAAAGCAGCAATTGATGGTTATGGGCCAGCACAATTTAATGTAGGCATTATGCTAAAAAATGGTCAAGGAACAACGGCTTCTCCAAAAAAAGCTTATCAGTTTCTCGATCTTGCTGCTCATAATCCTGATTTAGGGGAGATGCAAGAAGATGCTGCATATTATCGGGATCGTTTGCCAAAATCTTAATTTTATTTTTGTACTGTTCTTAAGTTGCTAACCAAAATTTTAATTAAAGCTTTAACAAACGGAGGGCACGCATCCAGTGCTTCTCTTAGTTTTATTTCAGAGACACGGATACAAACTGTATTATCTATAGCAGTTACGCTAGCCATGCGAGGGGATTGGTCAATAAGAGCCATTTCTCCAAAAATTCTCCCAGCTCCAAGCTTTGCAATAATTTTTTTATTTCCTTCAGATTGTTTCCAAACTTCAACAGTTCCGGACTCTATAATAAATAGATGCCTGGCTTCTTGACCTTCTAAAATAATATCTTCTCCAGCTTGGTAAAGATGTCTGTCGTGCAGATCGCTTATCATTTCTGTATACCCATATTTTTCTACCTATCATATAGTATAATTTGGAAGTTATAAAAAATGGTTAATAGTATGAATCCTGAGGTAGTAGGCCTTACAGCCGGCCTTCTTACAACTTTATCTTTTTTACCCCAAGTTATGCATGTTTTTAAAACTCGCTCCACAAAGGATATATCTTTGGGAATGTATATATTATTTTGTTTGGGGGTATGTTTATGGCTTATTTATAGTATGCTGATTGGATCTTTGTCGATTTTTGTTGCCAATATAGCAACGCTGTTTTTGGCTGGTGGTGTTTTAGTTATGAAAATTATATATAAAAATTAATAGAGGTTGTTGATTAATATAATCCTCGGGCTTGATCAGATGATCCAGGCTTATTTTCACTATCTTTGAAAAAAGTACAAGAATCTTTAAATTTGCTTCAATCCAGAATTACCACCCAGGAATAACAGTTCCTTTAAAAGTATCTTTAATAAACTTTCCGGTGTCATCAGATTGATACAAAGTAACGAACTGCTTAATTTCTGGTAAATTCTCATCTCCGTCACGAACAACGATTACATTTGTGTAAGGTGAATCAGTTGATTCTTTTAAAATTGCTGAAGATGGATCCATTTTTGCTAATAACACCCAGTCTGTATTAATAACAGCAATATCTAAGTCTTCTAAAGATCGTGGGAGACGGGGGGAATCTAGTTCAATAATTTCCAAATTCTTAGGATTTTCTTTAATGTCTAGAAGGCTAGGATTGTGACTATTTGTTAAAGTAATTAAACCAGCTTTCTGTAAAAGTAGTAAGGCACGCCCGCCATTTGTTGGATCATTCGGAATACCAACTTGGCTGCTATCTTTTAAATCATCAATATTTTTAATTCTGTGAGAATAAATACCAAGTGGCATTAAAACGGTTTTAGCAATACTGTGAATTTTGTACTTCCGACTTTCAATTTGTTCATCCAGGAAAGGTTTATGTTGATAGCTATTAACATCGATATCACCTTGAGATAACGCAGCATTTGGCAAAATGAAATCATCAAATTGAATGATGTTGATGTGCAACCCTTGTTTAACTGCTTTTTCCTTAATATGCTCTAAAATCATTGCGTGCGGGCCAGAGGTTACCCCAACCCTTAAGCTTGCAGTGGTAGGGGTTGTGTAAAGGCCTCTTATATAAAAAATTCCTAAAATTCCCAAAAGAATGACAAGAATTTTTAAAGAAGATTTTTTCATAAAGTTAACTGCTATTGTTTTTGACATGAGGCTTTATTTAATGCTTCTTGTAGTCTTTTCTTTTGAGTAGAGTCAATACTTTCTTTTTTGATAATTGTTAATTGATCACATGCTGGTTTGAATTTATTCAAAGAAATTAATGCCTCAGCTAACCCCAACCTGCATTCAATTATGATGGGTAGCTCTAGGTTATAGGTTAAAGCTAAGCTATAAGCCTTTTCTGCTTCATCCATCTTTCCTAGCTGTTTAAATATCGCTCCTAAATGAGCTTGGGACTTATGCGCATACGGGTCATTTGGATAATCTTTCAAAATTTGATCAAAAGCCTCAACTGCTTTTTCTAATTCATTGTTTTCCATTAAGCTCAACGCTTGATTATATTGAGCAATAGCTGGAGTGTTAACTTGAAGCAATGGTGCAGTTTCGTTCGCTTTCTTTGTTGCAGCTGCTTCTTCAGGAGTTCTAGCACCATCTAATGGTTTTACATTATTACTCTTTTTTAGAGCTGCAACTTCAAGTTCAAGGACTTCCAACCTCTTTTTTAGATCGGTTTCCTCAGTGGAGGACACAGTTTGTGACGGAGCCGCTTTGCTTACTGTTCCTGTTTCGCTTGGAGCAACTGTTACTGGGGCAGAGGTGGTATGATTGACAGCGTCTGCCTCTACTTGAGCATTGAAAGCTTCGACTTTATCTTGAAGTGACTTTTGTAGTTGTTCAATTTCTTGATTTAATGCAGCTGCCTTTGGGCTTAAATCAGCACTGCTATTTGCTTCAAAAGTGACAACTGATAAAAGTAATAGAGAGATTGCTAATATAAATTTCTTCATTGTTATTTCCTTTAGCTTAAATTAGATAAGAACTTTTGAGCTTTTGTTGAAAGTTTAGATTTATCTTTTGCGAAAAACTGTTTTGCTTCTATGTTATCTAATAATTTTCCATGATCCAAAAACAAAATGCGATTGGCAATTTTTTCAGCAAGTCTGATTTCATGGGTTACTAAAATAATAACGCGTTTTGGATTTTTTAAGCTCTTAATAATATCCCCAACTTCATTAACCATTTCAGGATCAAGAGCTGATGTTGGCTCATCAAACAATAAAATTGGGGGGTTCATAATCAGTGCTCGAGCTATTGCTATTCGTTGTTTTTGTCCTCCTGAGAGTTGTCCCGGATATCGATGTGTTTTTGTTTTAAGAGAAAACTGTTCTAAAAGCTCATGGGCCTTTTTTTCAGCATCAAGCTTATTTAAACCTTGCAGTATTGGGGCTAAAGTTAAATTTTGTAAAATATTTAAATGCGGAAATAAATTAAAACTTTGAAAGACAAGTCCAATTTCTCCATGCGACAACGAGAAAAGCTCTTGTTTTTCTAGTAACATTTTTCCCGATACATTCTTGTCAAGTTGGGCAAGACACCTAAGAAGGGTTGTTTTTCCACTTCCTGACGTACCTATGACTGCGGTTATTTCACCATCTTTGGCTTCAAAACTAATATTTTTTAAAATTTCGCCAGTTGGTGTTTTCTTTGTAAGATTGGATACTTTAAGCATAACTAAGTTTCTTTTCTAATTTTTTAGCAAAAAAGCTAATAATCAAAACCATTAAAAAATAAAGCAAAGCTGCCAAGAGTAAAGGTTCAAAGTATAAGAATTTCTCAGCAGCTACCACTTGTGCTCTTCTTAAAAGATCTGTTTCTCCAATTACCGATACAAGAGCCGATTCTTTTAAAAGATTAACCATTTCATTAACCAGAGCTGGCAAAATATTGCGTATGGCTTGAGGGAGAATAATTTTGGCAAGCGTATGTTTATATGAAATTCCAAGAACTTTTGCCGCATCCCATTGACCAAGATCTATGGCTTGAATACCCGCTCTTATAATTTCCGAACTATAAGCGGCTGAATTTAATGAAAAGGCAAGGATACCGGCTTGAAAGGCAGAAATAGGATAACCAGTTAGTTGAGGTGTTGCAAAAAAGATAATACTTAATTGAACGAGAAGGGGAGTTCCTCGGAAAATTGATGTATAGATTTCTGCAATTTTTCTAAGGATACAAAAATGTGAAATTTTGCATATAGCCAAAGATATTCCAAGTGGAAGGCCACATAACAAGGAAATAATGGTGAATTTCAATGTCACCACTACTCCTTCTAAAATAAATGGCAGAGACGGTAAAATTTCCAAAAAATGCATAAAATCTAACCCTGTTCTTTCGCTGAGAACCAGATATCTTGAATTTTCTTAAGTGAACCGTCTGTTTCCCACTTTTTAAGGATATTATTGATTGGTTCTGTTAAGGGCGATCCTTTCGGTAAAGCAATAGCAGAAATAGCTTCTGTTCCAGGAAGAGGGACAATTTTCATTTCAGGGTGTGTCTTGATAATACTCTCAGCTTCGGTTGCACCAAGTACAATGGCATCAAGTCTTCCGGATTTATAATCTTGTATCAAGTCTGGAACCTTACTTAGAGAACGAAGAGAAAGATTTGGAATTGTGGGTTGCCACTCTTCTTTAATCCTTTTTTCGTGCGTACTTCCCATTTGCGCTCCTACTGACTTTCCTGTCAGATTTTCTGGCTTAGTTATGGGTGATGTTTTTCCAACTAACATGACAGTAGAGTCACGATGATAAGGAATTGTGAAATCAACTTTTTCTTTTCTATCAGGTGTTTCGCTAATGGCAGAGATTGCAATATCAATCCGTCCTGATTGCAGGCCACCAATTAAACTATCAAAAGACATATCTTTTATGACAATTTCCTTATTCATTTCTTTGGCTATGGCACGAATGAGATCCATTTCAAACCCAACAATTTGTCCATCTTTGTAAAATTCAAAGGGTGGATAATCGGCTGATGTCGCGACAACTAAGGTATTCTCATCTTTCTTATCATCACAGGCAATAAGAGAGAGACTGACCAAAAAAAGTGCTAAGATTTTTTTCATAAACATAACAAAATTTCCATACTTTAAGGTTCTTAACACCATAACTGTTTTTCTTAGCGATGACAAGCAAAATTTGCATAATATTCAAAATTATCGAATATTATGCATTTTATAGAGACTTTAACAGTGAAGTTATCTCATCTAAATTAATATTATGCAAAAGAAGAGTTTTTTGACGGCTTGTTCCGCCGCTTATAAGATTTATTGATGATTTGGAGATTTTAAATTGTTTAGAGATTAACTCCATAATAGCTTTGTTCGCTTGATTGTTTTCAGGAGGCGCTGTGACATAGACTTTAAGTGCATAGTGACCCTGGGATTCTTCTTTAATTTCACCAATACGATTTTTAGCAGCTTTTGGAGTTACCTTAACAAAAAGTTCTATTCCTTTATTGGTTTCGCGAATAGGAAGAGGGGTGGGGAGGTCAAAAAGCTTAAGTTGGCTCATTTTTTCTTTTAAAGATCTAAATAGGTTTCAATGACATAAGAAAGCTTATCTTCTTTAAATGGATTAATAAACTGGACTCCTTCTATAGATCTTCCGTCTTGAAAATCCTCTGTTATAATGAGCGAGCATTTTGATTCTTTGGCTGTTGCCCATAGTATTGCATCCCAAAACTGTAATCCATATTTAGAGAGGGTAGATAAAGCTTTTTTTAACGTTGCTCCTGTAGAAGAGATAATAGGAAAAATCTCCATAAAATCTTCAATTATTTCAATGGCTGTGTTCTGAGAAACATACCCTTTGCGAGTTGCGGCACAATAGAATTCTCCTAAAGCTTGAGAGGTCAAAAGGCACCTTCCGTTCATGCTTTTCTCAAGAATAAAAGAAGCCATTTCATGTTTTATTCCGGCATCTCTATCAATGGAATAAATGAGGATGTTTGTATCCAAGGTAAACAGATTAGTGCTCATGGAGACTTTCTCTATTGAAAGGCTCGTTCTTTAACGAGAAACCTTCTTTCATTCTGGAAATAAGGCGTCTCTTTGCGACTTCCTGAGCACTTGTGAGACCTTCTTCTTCGGTGAAAGGTATGATTTTTGCGATTACTCTTCCGTGGCGTGTCAGAATAATTTCATTTCCTGTCTCCACAGATTTAATGTGTTGCGCAAAATTCTGATTAATTTCTCTTAGTGACAAATGATGTATCATGACAACATCTCCTTTTAAATAAATATAGTACGTTCTACATTTTTGTCAAGTTTCTATTTTCTCCGCTTGAGTGCAATATCATCTAACATTTTTTGTTCAAAGCGACCTTCTTCTTTTTTGAGTAATAATCTCCAGTTTTCAATTGTCTTTTCATAAGCTTTTGAGTCTGAAAATTTATCGCGTAATTTATCCAAAAGTTTATTGTATTCAAGCTTTAGACGATTCATTTCTATTAAATAACTTTCTTGTTTTTTTTTAGACATGTCTGTAAATGAAGTATAAGTTTGACCTGTTTCAATTTTTGTAGAGTTGAGTTGGCGTTCTTCTTTTATTTTCTGATCAAGAGATTCTATCGCTTGAAGAGTTAAACTCAGTTGTTCTTCGGTTTTAGAAATTTCTAAACGCAGTTGATCCATATTTTGTTTTTCAAGACGGAGTAGTAATTCAACTGAATCTATTGTTTTGCGAGCCATAATTCACCTAATGAAATTAATGCCTGCATTGATTCACACACCACTGTCCAAACATTTGAATAGCCTGTACTAATACAATCAGTATGGCAACGATTATAAAAACAAGAAGTGTATCATAACGTTGATAGCCATACCGTATGGCTAAATCACCAAGTCCACCACCGCCTACGGTCCCAGCCATTGCAGAATAACCAACAACATTGATGGTAACCGTTGTAATACCTGCAATGATTGAAGGTAAACCTTCAGGAAGGATAATTTTTTTAATAGTTTGAAATGATGTTGCTCCTAAAGAAACACCAACTTCAGAAAGGCCTTTAGGAACGGCTTGCAAGGCATCTTCAACACATCTACCAATAAGTAAAGCTGCTGCTATGCTTAAGGGGATGATCGCTGACATAGTACCAATGGAAGTCCCAATGATTAAACGTGTAAAAGGAATCAAAAGGACAGTTAAAATAATATAGGGTATTGATCTTGCACTGTTTATGACCAAACTAAGAGGCTGATACAGGCGAGGGCAGGGGTTTAAACCATCTTCTGAAGCATTATATAAAAGAACTCCCAAAGGAAGACCCATTAATGCCCCTATAAAAGTTGAACCGAAAACCATTAATAAAGTTTCTATGGTACCTTGAAGTATTAATTGAGCTATTGCCATTTTATGTATCCCAACTGATGAACTTCAACATGGTTTTCTTTTAAAAAGGCAATAATTTTGTCAGAACTCGCCAAATTGTGTTTTAAAGAAATAACTAAATGGCCGAAAGTTTCTTTGCCAATGTGATCCAAATTTCCTGACATGATGTTAATTGGTACTTTCCAAAATTGAATCAATTCAGCAATGATAGGTCTGGTTGATGTTTGGTTATTAAAGACCAATTTTAAAACCAGGTCATCGTTTTCTTGCCCTGTTTGGTGTAATTTGTGCTGTATAAACTCAGGCAAATTATCTTTTAACAGCTCAGATAGCAGTTCTTTGGTAATCTTATGGGTTGGATTGATAAAAATCTTTTCAACAGGTCCTTTCTCTACAATTTTGCCATGATCTAGGACACATACTTTTTCAGCAATTTCTTTTACAACATTGATGTCATGGGTCACAAAAACAATTGTGATACCTAATGTTTTGTTTAGTTCTTGTAAAAGCTCTAAAATTTCAACAGTTGTATGAGGGTCAAGAGCAGAGGTAAATTCATCACAAAGAAGAAGAGTAGCATCAACAACAAGCGCTCTGGCTATTGCAACACGCTGACGTTGTCCACCGCTAAGCTGGCTAGGGTAAGCATCTCTTTTATGAAATAAACCGACAAGCTTAAGTATTTTCTCAATTTTATCTTTTTGTGTAGACGATGATACCTCAAGAAGTTCTAAAGGAAGGGCAACATTTTGAAATACAGTGCGAGCACTTAATAGATTAAAGGATTGAAAAATAACGCCAATATTTTGGCGCAATATTCTAAGTTCATTAGCTTTAAGGCTAGTGATGTCTTTGCCTTCAAAATAAATTTGTCCATCATCTGGTTTTTCCAAACCATTTAAACAGCGAAGGAGCGTACTTTTCCCAGCCCCACTTTTTCCAATAATACCAACAATAGATCCTTTTGTTACGTCGAAACTGACGTCACTTAGAACCTTTTCTGAATGGCCAGCTTGACGGAATGTTTTATAAATTCCCTCAACTTTTAGATGAGTTTCTGGACGCGTCATTCTATTTGACTAAAAAACAAAAATTAGTAAGTTATACTAGAGATAGCATACTCCCTTGGAAAAAGCGATTGCAATAGGTCGTATTCAGCTATTTACCTGAAGCTAAGGTTCTTTACAATGGCTCAATTCGTGAAAGATATTGCTTATACTGACTGTTAGGAAGAGCATACACATGAGATTGAAAAGCTTTTTTTTCAATAAATCCCATTCGCCAAGCAACTTCTTCAGGGGATGCGATAACTGTTCCTTGTCGTGATTGAATAACCTCTACGTAATTTGAAGCGTCCAATAAAGACTTAGATGTTCCAACATCGAACCAAACATAACCACGTCCTAAAACTGAAACATTTAATGTTCCTTGATCAAGATAATATCTTATCAGATCTGTAATTTCAGTTTCTCCTCTTGGAGAAGGTTTTAGTTGTTTTGCGTATTCTGAAACATGGCCATTAAAATAATACAAACCAGTAATGGCATAGTTTGATTGAGGTTTTGATGGTTTTTCTTCTAAGCTTAAAACCTTTTGTTTTTTATCAAAACTCACAATACCATAGCGACTTGGATCTTCAACTGGATACACAAAAATATGCGCTCCATTTAAATGAGATGAGGCTTCAGACACAATGCTTGGCAAACCATGTCCATGAAAAAAATTGTCACCCAAGATCATGGCTACTGGTTTTTGTTCAATGAATTCCTCTCCAAGAATAAAGGCTTCGGGAAGACCACGAGGTTCGACTTGGATCTTATAGCTAAACTTTATACCGAATGTTGTGCCGTCACCAAAAAGAGATTGAATAGCTGCAATATCTTTAGGTGTGCTGATAATTAAAATATCGCGAATTCCCGCTAACATAAGTGTTGTTAGAGGGTAATAAATCGCAGGTTTGTCATAAATAGGCAAAAGTTGTTTATTTGAGGCAATTGTTAAAGGATAAAGCCTTGATCCTGTTCCACCAGCTAATATGATTCCTTTTTCAATTTTCACTATTTATATTCCTTCATGATTCAAATTTAGATTTTGTTGCTCTTTTGGAATCTGTGGAATTAGAGTGTTATCTATAGGTTTTATTTCTTGACCACTATCAAAAAGTCCTATTCTTTTTCGGGCATCCTCGAAAGAAACACGATCATAGTGATCTAAATACCATTGGATTGTATGGTCGAGCCCTTTTTTAAATGACATTTTTGGTTTCCAGCCAATATCTTTTTTGAGCTTTGAAGCATCCGTTGCATACCGAAAATCATGTGATGGTCTGTCTTGAACAAAAGAAATTAAGTCTTTATAAGATCCGATTTCTGAGCTTGGACGAAGATTATCAATAACCTCACAAATTTTATTGACGAGCATCAAATTTGTCATTTCATTGTCAGCTCCAATACAATATGATTCTCCTACTTTTCCTTTGTGTAAAATGGCTAAAAGGGCTTGCACATGGTCATCTACATAAAGCCAATCTCGTACCTGTTGACCGTTTCCATATACAGGTATGGACTTATGTTCCAACGCATTTAAAATTGTTAATGGAATTAACTTTTCAGGATACTGTCTAGGGCCATAATTATTTGAAGAGTTTATAATGATTGTTGGAAGATTATATGTTTTATGGTAAACGCGTACCAACATATCGGATGAGGCTTTTGAAGCAGAGTAGGGTGAGTTTGGGCGATAAGGCATTGATTCATTGAATATACCCGTTGAATCAAGCGCTCCATAAACTTCATCTGTTGATAAATGAACAAATCTAAAATTATTTTTTTTCTGGTTATTGAGTTTTGTAAAATACTCTAAGGCTACTTCTAAAAGAGTATGCGTTCCTATAATATTTGTTCGAATAAAGACATCTGCGCAGTCAATAGAACGATCAACATGGGATTCTGCCGCCATATGGATAACCGCATCGGGTTGGTGTTTTTCAAAAATTTCTTGTAGTTTCTCTCGATCGCAGATATCGACTTTATAAAAAATATGGTTTTTATGCGACTGATTTTCGCCAAGATTATCTAAGCATCCTGCATAAGTTAACTTATCTACATTGATAATTTTGTAACCTTTTTCTAATGCCGAACAAATAAAGTTAGAACCAATAAAGCCAGCGCCACCAGTGAGAAGGATTTTCATCTTAACTTCTCCTGCTTTTTTAAGTCTTTATGCCATAGCAAAGTCATATTTATTACTAGCTTAAGGATTTCTACTAGTAGTCTAAAATGAAAGTTGTTAATGAATTCTTAAATGGTCTGATGTTTTCAAAATCTGTTAGATCATCAGTCTTTTTGATTATCGAAAGCACAAAAAAAGCCCCATAAAGGGGCTTTATAAGAATTTGGAGGAAATTTACTTAAACTTCTTCCTCTTCTCCTTCATGATCAAGAACATCTGGAATATCATCAAGATCTTCTCCAAGATCAGATGTATCTTCCATTAAATCGCTATCATCTTCTATCTCTGTATCAAGATCATCAACAAGTTCAATATCACCAACCAAAATAGTTTCGTCTAAACCTCCCCCTATATCTTTAGGGGTTTCAGCTGCAGCGCGTCCCCGACGACCTCTGGTTGGAGCCTGAATTTCAAAAGAAGTCTCGCACTTGGGACATACAATTGGTGTTTTGCGCAAATCATAAAAACGAGAACCACAACTATGGCAGGTACGTTTTGTTCCCCACTCTAACTTAACCACTATCTAAGCCTTTCTTTTTTATGAACATGTTAAAATACGTAAAGTTCATTATGTACATTATCTTCAGAAAATTAGCAATAATTTATGATCTAAGCCCTTACCACCCGACACAATTTTGGAACCTAGGAAAACAGCCATTTCACGTCCCCTCGAGAAGGGACGTAGTCCCGACGAAGCAATCCAGAAAT
>DAHVSZ010000036.1 GCA_027328625.1 Candidatus Paracaedibacteraceae bacterium
GGCAAAAACCATAATCACTACATCTAGTAGGTAGGGGAGTCAACTGCATAGCCCCGTTACCTTTTTCTAAAACAAGAATTTGGTCAGCATCAACAATAGTTGAAAGACGATGGGCAATGATAATTGTTGTATTATTTTTGGAGACTTCTCGAAGATTTTCTTGAATGGCTTTTTCAGTTCTTGTATCAAGAGATGAGGTTGCCTCATCAAATAAAAAAATCTTTGGTGATTTTAACAAGGTTCTGGCAATGGCTACGCGCTGTTTTTCACCACCTGATAATTTTAATCCGCGCTCACCAACTCTGGTTTCGTAGCCCTCTGGCAAAGATTGTATGAAATCATGGATTCTTGCTTGTTGTGCTGCATGTCTGATTTCTTCAAACGAAGCACCTGGGCGTCCATAGGCAATATTATATCGAATAGAGTCATTAAATAGCACTGTGTCTTGCGGCACAATACCAATGGCCTGACGAAGGCTTTTCTGGGTTACAGAACGTATATCTTGATTATCTATATAAACTGCTCCGCTTGTTACATCATAAAAACGGAAAAGAAGCCTTGATAGGGTTGATTTTCCAGCGCCGCTTGACCCAACGATCGCTAATGTCTTTCCAGCTGGGACTGTAAAAGAAATATCATTGATAATGGTTCTATCTTGTTGATAGTGAAACGAAACGTTATCAAATTTAATTTCTCCACCCTTAACTTCTAGAGCTGTTGTCGATGATGCGTCTTTAATTTCAAGTTTTTCAGATAGAAGCTGAAACATTTCCGCTATATTAACAAGTCCTAATTTTATTTCGCGATAGGCAAACCCAAGGTTAAAGAGAGGGATATAAAGTTGAATCAAAAAAGTATTTACAGCAACTAAATCACCAACAGTCATAGTCTTTTCAATAACGCCTTGGGCTGCAAGTGCCATGACAAGGACAAGTCCAACTGAAATGATAAACACCTGTCCAATATTAAGGTAAGAAAGGGTAACCTTTCCTTGAATAGCTGCTTTTTCGTATACCTTAACGGATTCATCCAAGCGGCTATGTTCGTATTCTTCATTATTAAAATATTTGACGGTCTCATAATTCAATAAACTATCAATGGCTTTGGTTTGAGCTTCACTATCCGTTCTATTCATTTCTTTTACATAAGCGATGCGCCATTCAGTTAGTTTAAGTGTGTAAATAATATAAGTCAGCATTGTGAAAAGGGTAATTATTGAAAAACGTGCATCATACATTATCCATAAAAAGGCGCTTACAAGGATAATCTCAACAATCGTTGGAAGAATGTTAAATGTTAGAAAGGTGATTAAAGTTTCAACAGCTTTAGTGCCACGCTCAATGATACGACTAAGCCCACCAGTTTGACGATCTAGATGAAAACGCAGACTTAAGCTGTGCAAATGATCAAAAACCCTTAGAATGACTTGCCTTAAAGTTCGCTGAGCAACGTTTGCAAATGTGATATCGCGAAGTTCAGAAAACAAAGAAGATGCTAGTCTCATGCCACCGTACAAAATCATCAAAGAGAAGGGAACAATAAGTTTTTTTGGTTCTGAAAGTTCATCAATTGCATATTTGAAAATGATGGGTACAAATAGGACAGCAACTTTTGAAAGAATTAATGATAGACTTGCTAATAGAAGTCGTAATTTTGCATCTGGCATATTTTGAGGCCACAAATAGGGCCATAGCTTTGCAAAGGTGTTTAATTTTGGAATTAGCATTTTTTATCCTTTAAGAAGTAAACAAGAATAGAAAAGAATGGAATTTAAACCCAAAATTTGGTATAGACTATCTTAACACTGAGAAAAGGTTTTATCCATGGCAATTGGGTTTAGGCCCCGCGTATTAAGCGAAAAATCCGTACCTCGTCGTCGTCATATCTATGAAGGTAATACGAAGATACTGTTTGACGGCCCGGAGCCGGGAACATATGTGTTGTATTTTAAAGACGACCATCACATTGAAGCTAAACATGTTATTACGGGCAAAGGGGTTATCAATAACCGATTATCCGAATTATTTATGTCTCGGCTAAGTGAAATCGGTGTTGAAACACATTTTTTACGTCGTTTAAACATGCGTGAACAGCTTGTTCGAGCGGCTGAAGTATTGCCTTTTCAAGTTGTGATGCATAATGCGGCGACTGGTGATTTTGCTAAACGATTGGGGCTTGATGAAGGGATGATGTTACCTGAACCAATACCTGAGTTTAGAATTAAAACTAAAGGTTTAGATGAGTCTCTTGTTTCTTCGCATCATATAACTTCTCTTGGTTGGGCAGATACTGATGAAGTTGAGTCAATACTTGACACAACTCAGCGCATCAACGATTTTTTGTGTGGTCAATTTCTGGCATTGGGTATGAGATTGATGCAGTATTCTTTAGAGTTCGGGCGCGTTTACCTATCAGAGTTTATGGGTGATACTCAAATTATTTTGATTGATGAAATTACACCGGATACTTGCCATATTTTAGATTTAAAAACATCAGAACGTATGGATTTAAGTCAAGTTTCGAATCAAGAATTAGAAGACCATAAAGGTGCCAAGTTCTACCAAGACATTGCTCAAAGGTTTGGACTTTTGGAAGCAGGCGGGCCTCCAGATTTAGCTGTAAGACCGTAAGAGAGTATTATGCCCCTACCTTTAAATGAGATAGAAACTATGTTACGTCAGTCATTTCCGGATGCTGAAATAAGCATACAGGATTTGGCTGGTGATAATGATCATTATCAAGCTACAATTTTAAGCACTCAATTTGTAGGGAAAACCAGAGTTCAACAACATCAGATGGTCTATCAAGCTTTACAAGGTAAAATGGGTTCTGAACTTCATGCGCTAGCTCTTAAAACAGGCATATTTGAAACACATAAAAAGGATTAAACATGACAACATCACACGAACGTATCCAAGAAGAAGTAACTAAAAACGATGTTGTGCTATATATGAAGGGAACCAGCCAAGTACCGCAATGTGGTTTCTCTGCTGTTGTTGTTCAAATATTAAACAGTTTAGGCGTCACTTTTTTGGATGTGAATGTTTTAGTTGACCCTGAAGTTCGTCAAGGCATTAAAGATTTCAGCAGTTGGCCAACAATTCCGCAACTCTATGTTAAGGGAGAGTTTATTGGTGGTTGTGATATTATTCGTGAGATGTATCAAAATGGCGAACTTCAAACCTTGTTTAAAGAACAAGGAATCAAATTTATAACTAAGTGATGGAAAGTAAAATTTTGAGATCCTTGGGATTCTTCTAGTGCGTCATAGAGAGGATGGCATGACGTCCACTTCTTTAAAAGAGCTGGCTCAACAATTTCAAAAAGTTGGTATAGAAAACTCTTGGCGAGAACTGAGACACTTGATGGCTTTTATAACGGGAGAGAGTTATGAGGCCTATTTTTTTGGAACAGCTAGTGATTTAAACACAGCACAGCATAATCAACTGAGAGAACTAGCAAATAGGCGCCTTACGGGTGAACCTCTTTCTAAAATCGTAGAAAAGCGCGAATTCTGGGGGCTTAATTTTAAAGTCACAAAAGATACACTTGATCCAAGAGCCGATTCAGAAACTTTAGTTCAAGCCGTAACTAATACTTTTTCTGATCAAACTCAATCTTTAAAGATTGTTGATTTTGGGACCGGAACAGGGTGCCTTTTAATTAGCTTGTTAAAAGAATATCCAAATGCTTTGGGGGTAGCTATTGATAAATCAGAGGCGGCTCTTAATATTGCAAAGGAGAATGCGAGATATTTGGGGGTGGATAAGCGCATGACATTTTGTCTTTCCAATTGGGCTGAGTCTTTAGATGGTCTATTTGATGTGATTATTAGTAATCCACCCTATATTGGTATTCATGAATCTCTAGAAGCGAATGTAAAAAACTACGATCCAGTCTCAGCTTTATTTGCTGGCGAAGATGGCTTAGATGCTTATCGGGCACTTTTAGGACAAATTGGTAAACTTTGCCACCCAAATACAAAAATTTTCTTTGAAATTGGGCAGGGGCAAAAGGCGGCTGTTCAAGAGATTGCTTCTCAGCACAAATTTGTTTTGGTTGATGTTTATAAGGATCTGGCTGGTATTGAGAGGGTACTACAACTTAGAATCGTCTGATTTCAAATCGAAGTATTGCTATTATTATTTTTTAAAGCCAAGGATGCTAAATAGGCAGAACGGCTCATATGATACTTTTGTGCCTGATCATCAATATAGCAGAACCCATATAAAATAATAACAACCTCCGTCATCACGAGCTCCGTCAGGGGCGTGGTGATCTAGTGTATTTCCTGGCCACACAACTTCGTTATTCGCCATGACGGCAAGTCCATACTTATTTTATTATTTGCATCTTCCATAATCGATTCCAAGGAGCTTGGAGCAGCAATAATTTCATCCAACTCTTTCATTAAATCCACATGACCTTTTAGTGCTTCTTGTGCAAAATCTTTCGCTTCATCTAAAGTTTTTCCAGCAGTAATACAACCAGGAAAATCAGGAAAGCTAACCCCGTAATCTGAACGCGAGTTTTTATGAATTAAAGCGATGTAATTCATTGATATGCTTCTATTTTAAAAAATCTTCTTTTACCCTTTCAACCATTGAATACAAACAATAGAGTTTGCGGGTGGCAGTAGCTTTTGCTGTGTTATCAGCTGCTGCAGATTCTAATGTTCCCCAGTATTCACCTAAAAGTGAGCTGACTGCTGTAAAGAATTCTCTAACATTTGCTTCATGTAATGTAATTGTGAAATCGGAAAGTTTTACTTTTTCGATTCCTTCTTTCATCTCAAGAGCGCCAAGCGGAAAACCGTCTGAGCTTTCAAAGTCTGTGTACTCATCAATTAACTTTACAATTTGTGTTTTTTGAATTTTTTTGGAATCTTTAATATCTCCATTTAGATGATCAAGTTTTGTTTCTAAAAGACCTGCATCGTAAGCGAAAGCACATGTATACGTATAACCAAAAAAGCATAAAATAAAGGCTACGTTCTTGACTAATCTCATCTCTCTATACCTTTTATAAATTTTTTTTATTATATCAATTTTCTATTTTTTAAAACAAGTAAATAAATCTTTTAATGTAATATTATATATCTAATCTACTAAGAGTAGTTAAGGCTGATTTTTTGAATAAATTACTATTTTCTCTAATAAGAGCTAATGCAATAGCATTTGTTTCATCCATTAGAAAGGTATGCAAATTTTTTGCTGTTCTATGGACACTATTATAATATTTTGCATATCTTCTAACCTCTAGAATTGCATGTCCATAATTTGTATCAATTTTTGTTTTACCTCCTGCTTTTCGTCCAAAATCACCTAATGTTCCCATGGAATCGCTAAAACTACTATAGGGCGGGGGAGAAAGAATATCTTTCCATTCATGTAGTTCAGATCCCTCAGGAGAAGACATATCTTTTAGATATGTCTTAAGAATTCTTTTAATTCCAGGTACATAACCTTCATCATCTTCCCCCAATGTATGGATAATTTTATATCTATGTTGAACCTTTGCTTTAATTTCAGCTTTTCGAGGTGCTCCATACAACGACTTTAGTAAAAATGGCCGTGTTTGGCTTTCAGGATCTTGGATAGATTCGAGCCAATCTCTAACAGTAAAGGCTATGTTTTCATCACCTGCTGCAATATCGCTATAAAGTAGATAATAGGGATAGCCAAAAGGTTTGGCTTTTGCATGTATGTCATAAGGTTTCGCTGGGACATACAATGGGTTTTTCATTATTGGGTAGTCAAAAGGTAAAAGAGGTTTATCCAGAACTTCTCCCAGACTTGTGACAAAACGCTGCCATGCAATGTTCGCCGAATAACCAAGAAATTCTCTCATGTCAGAAAATGCTAAGCGAGACATAATTGGGAAGAGCTGTTTTACACCGCTTTCTTTGAGCTTCTTTTTAAGAACTTCTGTTGTACCATAGTGAGTTTGTAACAAAGTAATATTATTTAAATAATAATGAATAAGATTGAATAGTCCATCTAAAGGTTTTTCTTCATCACGAAAATCTTTCATAAATTTAGCTTTTTCATCATGCTTTTCTTCAAAAAATCTTTCTTTAGATCCAAGTGTTGTAAAGAAGTTTGAAATTAATTCTAATGGGAGCTGATAAGTTATTTGAGGGCGTATTTCAATAGGTAATCCAATCTCACTATTAACTGTCACAACCAGCGGGATAGGACTTGTGCGTTTTTCATCGAATCCAACAATTACACCAATAGTAGTAAGATGCTCGTTAAGTTCTGCTAAGAAATCAGCATCAATAATAAAAGTTTCTCTGGGCCTTACAATTGTTTGCAATTTGTTAAGGATCAGCTGAATTGATTGGGAGGAACTTTTTAATTTTTCGTATTCGTCAGGTAAAGAAAAAGGAACAGAGACAAATTCGATGTCGCAATTAGAACTATCAACTTCTAAACGCCATAAAATTTCATTGCTAGTACTATCCTTAGCTATTAATAATTTCTTGTGTCTTAAACCTTTTTCCCCCTCAGTTCGTTTGTATTTAATAGGGTTAACAACTTCAACTTCGAATCCCATTTTAATACCAGCATAAGGTCCATCGACATGCTCAGCACTATGGAGGTGAAACGTTCCAAAAATGAGCAATAAAACAGTATTGAAAAACCATTTTAAAATGAGATTGTAGTATAGAGATTTCATTAGAAAAACTATCTAATAAATACTAATAAAATGATTCTATGGAAAAAAGATTAAGATTGAGTTTACTTAGGCTGCCATTCGACTTTTCAATAAGGCATAGGCTTGATTGATCTGCTTGATTTTCTCTTCTGCTTGTAAGCTTCCTTGGTGAAGGTCAGGATGATACTTTTTGACCATCTTGCGGTAGGCTGCTTGCAATTGTAGGCCATCAAAAGGAGTGGATAGCTCCAGCAAAATAACTGCCTCTGCTTCGGGAGTATGTGGAGGAATAGAGCTATCAGCCTTATATTGACCCCATTCATTTTCTTCAAACAACCCAAAAGGATCATCAAATAATCGCTGCTGTTTATCACGGTTAGAAAAATTTTGTTCCATATAAATGGCTCTGTTGCTATACCAACTGCCTATTGGCCAAGAGGGACGTTGCCAAGTGATATCACGGTACCATTCATCTAAAATCTCATCTTGCGACATATCTGCAAAATAATTCCATTCAGAATTGTAAGATCGTACATGTTCTAAACAGAACCAGTGCCAAGTATCAGGTTTTTTGATGTGTGATAAAACCCCTCTTTTAGGGGCTTTGTGAACACCTTCTTTATTGCATCCATCAGCATAACAAGTTTTGCTTTCAAGGGGAGGCTCTTTGTACTTTGCCCGCCATTTGTGAAAATAACACTTAGACATCATTTAAAGTCCTAATGTAGGCGAACATTTAAATGCTGGCTAAGATCATAACCAGATTTTAGCGAATTTTTAAAACGTTCTTGATAGATAATAAAGTTTTCCATTACTCTTTGAACGTAATTTCTTGTTTCTGCATAAGGAATGAGTTCAATCCAGTCAATAATATCAACGTTCGGATCCATCGGATTGCCAAATTGCTCGATCCATTCACGAACAGCTTTTTTTCCAGCGTTGTAAGCAGCAATCGTCAAAACTAAAGATCCATTAAATTCTTCAAGTAAATTTTTTATATGGTAAACCCCAAGTGAGACATTCTTTTCAGGGCTATATAAAGATGTCTTGAGAGAAATTTTGCCTTTTTTAAGTTTTTTCATCTCTTGCTGAGCTGTTGTAGGCATAAGTTGCATTAAACCTTGAGCTCCAGCAGGGCTAAGAGCTTTCGGATCAAAGCGGCTTTCCTGTCTAATAATAGCATGGGTAAAACAAGTCAAAAATGCATTATTATTACCAATTTTTTGGATGGTATTTCTGAGGTTTGTTGATAGCAAAGGGTAAGCCACAGGCGTCATTGGCATTTGAGTACGACTTACTTTTTTAGCCGTTTGCACAGCTGCATAGGATGATCCAACTTTGTGTGCTAGTTCCACAAGCAATTTTTGTTCAGCAGGATCATCAATTATTTCGGCTAGTTTTATAAAAAAAGGAGAAACAAATTCATCCTTCTCTGTTTTGGGAAGAAGTTTAATAATCCTAACCAAATCACGACTTTCAAATCTTTTCTTGGTTTCAGCAGACACAGAAAGTTGTTGCAAAAATTTAGATTGGGTCAATTTAATACCCATTGAGCCTAAACGACTAATAGCTAATTGACCATAATAGGTTGCAGGGTGCACGCTTGCCCATTTGTACCATTCTCGAGCTTCTTCTGTTTGGCCTATAGCTTTAGCAGCTTCAGCTGCCCAAAAAGCAGCTCTGGCCTTACTTATGGGGCTGCCAACATTATTGTACAAATTTTGAAATCTATGTAAAGCTTCGTTGGGCTGATTTAAAAAGCGTAGTTGCAGCCAGCCTATTAACCATTCAGCATTCGCATAATTTTCACCACGCGTTAATTTATGCCCTTGCATAACTTTAAGGGCTTCAGAAAAGCGTTTAGTCTCTATCATGCGCCGCCCTAAAATATTTCTTTCTGCCCACCATTCATCTGGGAATTGAGTTTCTTCTGCATTATGTTCAAGTGACGTTTGAACTAAAAGATCAATCGCTGTTTGGTCATAGCGTTGTTTTCGGTTCCATTTAATTTGGTTAAAAAGAAGTCCTTTATCATTTTTCACAAAGGTCAAAGTATTGGCTAACTTTTGTGGCGCTGATGGCTTTTCTTGTATTAACTCTAAACGCGTTTTAATTAAATCTTGTTCAGATTGATTGAACCATGGCAGCATATCTCGGCAAGCTTGAATGTCTTCTCTATATAATAGACGATTAACTCTAGCTTGATCATCTTCAGATCTGATAATTAATTTGTAAGTTTTTCTAAATTCATTTCCCAAGTTGTTTGGAAAATCTTTTTCTCTCCAGGTTCTTCTTATAAGTTCATGGGCTTTTTGTATTTTTCCATCTTTTAAAAGAAGTTTAATGCAGGTTACAGCTCCTTCGGTTGTTAAAGGTGGGTTTTTTTCAAACCATTGCAACATCATCGATTGATCTTCTGTTCCATTTAAGGATCGTTCAAGAGTTTCAATCAAATTGGTTTTACGTGGCCAATCCGGATGATTTTGAATGAACTGAATGATCTCGGCAGGCTTTGAAGGCTCGCTTAACAGTCGTTTCCACGTATTATATATACCCATATAATATGTATGCATACTATTTTGCCCTTGGTGATTAATTTGTGCCATTACCTGATAACTACACAAGAAAAAGGACAAAGTAATTGTAAATATATTGCCAATCCTATTGGCAAATTTATAACTTAGCATTACTTTAAATAGAGACGCATAAAGCTTCATCGTTATCATAGTACAAAGTAAGGTTCATAAAATGTTTTCAGGTTCAATTGTCGCACTCGTAACCCCCTTTTCACAAGGTAAAGTTGATGAGAAGGCTTTGCAAGACTTAGTTTCTTGGCAAATTTCCCAAGGAACTCAAGGAATCGTTGCATGTGGATCAACAGGAGAAGGAGCGCTGTTAGCCAAAGAAGAACGAGATCGTGTGATTTCCTTGGTTGTTGAGGCCACAAACAAACGTGTCCCGGTTATTGTCGGTTGTGGAGCTCCATCAACTCAAGAGGTCGTCCAAATGGCTCAAGATGCAAAACGCTTTGGCGCTGATGCAATCCTTGTTGTAACTCCTTACTATGTTAAGCCTAGTCAACAGGGACTATATCAGCATTTCTTGAGTGTACACAATAGTACTGATCTGCCGATTATTATTTATAACAATCCAGGTCGCGCAAATGTTGAGATTTCAGTTGATCTTCTTTTGCAATTAGCCACATTAACAAATGTGATTGGAATTAAAGATTCAACAAATGATATCAGTAGACCAGCGTTGATGCGATCGCGGCTTTTAAAACCTTTTAGTTTGCTGTGTGGTGATGATCCTTTTACTTCAGCTTATTTAGGGCAGGGTGGAGATGGTTGTATTTCTATAACAGCAAATGTAGCACCAAAACTTTGCCAAGAATTAATGGTTGCGTGGAAAAATAATGATCGCCCGAGCTTTAATTTATTGACACAAAAACTTATTCAGCTACATTTATCCATGGTTGCTGAAACGAATCCTTGTCCTGTTAAATACGCAGTTTCAGTGCATGGAAAAATTAAAAATGAATTGAGATTGCCTTTATTGCCTGTTACTTCAGCGACTGAAGAAAAGGTTAAGAGTGCAATGAAGAACGCTGGAATTTTATAGTTATGGCAAACGCTCCTGCATTTAAAACAGTTGCTCAAAATAGACGGGCTCGGTTTGATTATGAAATCATAGAAACCGTTGAGGCTGGTATTATGCTTTCAGGTAGCGAAGTGAAATCTCTGAGAGCTGGTAAATCAAGTATTTCAGAATCTTATGCAGGGGAGATGGGTGGAGAGCATGCTGGTGAGATTTACTTATTTAATGCCAACATTCCTGAATATTTAGAAGCGCACCAATTTAATCATTTTCCAAAACGTCCTCGTAAATTACTTTTGCACAAAAGACAAATAAAAAAGTTTTTGGGTGCTATTCATCGTAAGGGAATGACTATCGTTCCACTTTCAATGTATTTTAATGCAAAAGGAAAAGCTAAGGTTGAAATCGCTTTAGCCAGAGGTAAAAACGTTGTTGATAAACGCCAAACTATCAAAGACCGTGATTGGGCAAGGGATAAAGCTAGGATTTTAAAAGGGGATGATTAGTCATAATGAATAATCATTTACATGAACAGCAATCACAAGAAGTACAAAAAGATCTTGTTACTTTTTTTTCAGATTCTCCTTTAGTGGGTATAGAACTAGACCTTGACAGAGATAAAAGTTTAAGTCGAGATATTGATTTATAAAATTATCTTATTTTTTTCAATCAACACTTTCATTTTTTCAGTAGCATTTACCAAGCTTTTAGCAATTGCAGGCTCGGCTGTGGAATGCCCTGCATCTTGAACAAAGATCAATTCTGAGTTTGGCCATTTTTTGTGAAGATTATAAGCTGCTTGTGGTCTAGTAATAACATCAAAGCGTCCATGGACAATGATAGCTGGGAGGGATGTAATCTTATCTAGATTGTTGATGATTTGGTCTTCTTTAATAAAAAAATTGTTTACGCAATAATGTGTAAAAATTCTCACACAAGCTAAAGTGGTATCTTCTTTGTTCAAGATATCTAAAGGTGGCTTTTCCATAGCATGAGCACAGATAACATCATATTTCATAAAAGCCTGAGCAGCTTGCATATGGACAGCTGGGTTCGGATCCCACAACCTTTTTTGAAAAGCTGTTATGATATCGTTTCGTTCATTTTCAGATAAAATGCTGATATATTCTTCCCAAACTTCTGGATAATGGTCTCTCATGCCATACCAGACTTGCTTGAATTCTGCTTCGGTGCTAAGAAAAACCCCTCGTAACACAAATCCAAGACACCGTTCTGGATGATTTTCACCATATAACAAAGAAAGGGCGCTTCCCCATGACCCTCCAAAAACAAGCCATTTATCAACGCCAAGATAGTTTCTTAATTTTTCTATGTCATTAATTAAGTCATGGGTGTTATTTTCTTTCACTTCTCCCAAGGGAATTGATTTTGGAGCTCCGCGTTGATCAAAAAGAATGATGCGATAAAAGTTTGGATCAAAAAAACGCATATCTCTGGGGCTGCAGCCAAACCCTGGTCCACCATGAACCACAAGGACAGGAACACCTTTTGGGTTTCCATATTTGGCATACCAAATTTTGTGAATATCAGAGACTATTAAATGGTCTTCTTTAAAAGGATTAATGACAGGAAAAAGAATTTGATCTAAGCTTTTTTCACGTTTATAAATCATAGGTGGATTTTGAATCTTAGATACATTTTCCATTAATCTTTCCTTATACGTACAATCTCAACACCCACTGACTTTACATCCGGGATAGCTTCTAGTTTTTCAACTTTAATTCTGGTCGCTTGGACTCTTTTGTCAGCAAAACAGATGTTTGCAATTTCTTCAGCTAAAGTTTCGATAAAGTACACATGGTCTTTTTTTATAAATGCCTGAATTGATTGAACTAATTGGTCATAACAAAGAACTTGGCTGATCTCTATTTGTGGGGTTGGGGCTGGTGCGTAATAATCGCACTTTAAGTTAATCATAACTTGCTGAGGGCGGTTGTATTCATGCGGATAAACCCCTATTTTGCAAGAAACAAGTAAATCTTTTACAATGATTGTCCATTTTGGTTGTCCTATTGTTGCCAAAGTAGGTTGCTCATAATCAAAATTAATAGATTCAAAATGAGGTTCTTTTCTTGCGTGGAGCATTTCCTAAAAACTCTAATAAAAACTTTCTCTCTATAATCGTATACTGAAAGTATTCTCTTAGGAAAGTCCTTCTTAAAGGTTAAATTAATCAAATTCAGAAACCTTTTGATTAGGAAAAACCCATCCCATATGTTGTCCTCCATCAAGTGCTAACATTTGTCCTGTTATAGATGGGGTTGATATTATAAATTCAATTGCTTTGGCAATCTCAATAAGTTCAGGTCCTTTTTCTAGAGGTAGATTTTTACATTGACTATCAAAATGTTTTTTTGTTTGGTTCGAATTCATAAGAGTAGGGCCTGGGCCTATGGCATTGACACGTATATACGGGGCAAAAGCTAAACTTAAGGTTTGGGTTAAAGCCCAAAGACCAGCCTTACTTAAAGTGTAACTTATAAAATGAGGTGTTAGGTTCCAGACGCGTTGATCTAAAATGTTGATAATATTACCATCTGTGACTTGTGGCAGTTGTGCTTGAAATTTTTGGGACAGAACAAATGGTGCCCGTAAATTGGTTTCCATATGAAAATCCCAACTTTTGCGAGTAACAGTTTGGGCTGAATCATATTCAAAGGATGAAGCATTATTGACCAAGCAATGAAGGGGGCCAAATTTATTATTAACCCTTTCGATTAAATCAGAGTAGGAATTTTCTGAGGCTAAATTAGCTTGAAAACACGCGATAGATAAATTTTTGGTGGTTAATTCATGAACAAGGGTTTCAGCGGCTTGTTTTGAGGTATTATAATGAATAGCCACACTCCACCCATTTTCAGCGAAATGTGTTGCAATAAATTTACCAATACGGGTTGCTGCCCCTGTTATCAATATGGTTTTTTTTGGTTTCATAAAAAAACGGCCTGTTCTTAAAACCAAAACAGACCGCTCCTTTTCACTTAAGTTGTGAGAGAGGATTAGTATCCTTCGCGCTCTAAGCGTTTGCGCATCAATTTACGATAGCGGCGCACAGCTTCAGATTGCTCGCGTGCTCGCTTTTCGGAAGGTTTCTCGAAATGACGACGTAGTTTCATTTCGCGGTAAATTCCTTCACGTTGCATTTTCTTTTTTAATGCCCGTAATGCTTGATCCACATTATTATCGCGTACGGTAACTTCCACGGATTCTCTCAACTCCTCTCTAATAATTGTTAACGACTCTTTATATAAAATACATTGAAACCAAAAAAAAGCAAGAGTTTGTAGTTAGCAACCATAAATTTTTGAGATAGCATATATGTGTGACCAAATTTTTTAATTTTATGGAGTTAAATGTCATGCGTATTTTTTGTTCTTTAGCCTCTGTATCTCTTTTGTTGATGTTAAATATTGTTTCTGCTTTTTCTTCTGGCCCTGATGATTGTCCTTGGGGACTTTATTCGGAATCAGGCAGGTTGCCGGTTTATACAAGTCTTGAGCCAAGTGAGGATGAGTCAACTGTAAGTGAATTTTTCGATGAACCTGTAGTTCCACAGCATATACATCATCAACGAGCAGAAAATTTAAGCAATGAGGTGAGAATAGCACTTGTTAATGCGTATGATAGAGCAATACGTAATAAATCTCGAACACCTAGAAAGGATGCCGCAGAGGAAGTTAATGAAATGTTTGACATTAAAGTCACAAGAGGTGCTGTAGATTATACATTAGGTAAATGGAGATATGGACCAGATGCTTATTTACTAAATAATGGCAACTAAGAAATTGTCTTAAATTAGCGCATGAAGTTTTAATCATGCGTTAATTTTTACAACCAACTTTAAGAAACTTATTGATTTTTAATAAAAAATTGATTATAAAGACATATCATTTGACGCGGGGTAGAGCAGCCCGGTAGCTCGTCAGGCTCATAACCTGAAGGTCGTTGGTTCAAATCCAGCCCCCGCAACCAATTGGTTATCTCTTCATTATATGCTTTCAATTTCATATATTATTGCAACATTTTTTGGCTCAGGTCGTCTGCCTTATGCACCTGGTACATGGGGAACAATTGCTGGATTAATAATAGCTTTCATAGGTTACTTTTATCATCTTTCCGCTCAGGCTTATTTGTTAATAGCTGGCATTTTATTTTTTATAGGTTGGATAACCTCAGAGCATATTCTAAAATCAACAGAGTATCAGGATACTGACCCGAGCTTTATCGTTATAGATGAAGTGGTGGGTTTGTTTGTGACAATCGGGCTTCTTGGTCTTTATAAACCGTTAACGCCTGATCTGTTATTTATAAGTTTTTTTGTTTTTCGTTTGTTTGATATTTTTAAACCTTGGCCGATATGCTGGATTGACGAGATATTAGCTAAATCAACCAAAACAGCAGCCTTGGGGATTATGACTGATGATGTATTGGCAGGCATTATGGCTGTTTTTTGTGTGTTGATTATACACTATTTTACTAGCTTTTAATGTTAACCATGTACTGCAAGTGTACCAGATCTACCATCTACAGTTCCTTGTATGAGAGGTAGAGTAGGGATGTCTGATTTCTTTTCAAGTAATTTGAGAGCTATGTTCTTAATGGGAACAATCTTCATGTCTTGTTTCTGACACTCTACTAAAAATTCCTTAAACCAATTTAAATAGGCCATGCCTTCTAATTCAGCATGAAGAGTAAAGGTATTGAGTTGTTTTGGTTTTATAAGATTAAGATAATGTTCTGTCATGGATATCAGAGGATATTCTGGCCTTCCCAGCAATTCATCTAAAGTTGGTAATGTCGTTGGGATTTGTAACGTTTTAAACACGCGTTTATCGGCTTTTGGATAAAAGGCTTTTTGCCCACGTGTATCGCTTGCATAAACTAAATCATGGCCGTCGTATGCGGCAAGACTATGTTTAGAGGCTTGCCAACCGGCAGAACCCATAGTTTTAGCAGCAAAACCGAATACTTCTTTAAAGGCATCATGGGCCTTATTGACTTCTTCACGAACAACAGGTTCTTTTAGCTTATGGAGTTTGTCTTGCCAATAGATATGATCATAGCAATGAATCCCAACTTCATGGCCAGCTCTAGCCACTTCTCGCATTATTGCTGCATGTTTTTTAGCAATATTTGGGCCAGGCCATAAAATTCCATTCAGTAAAGTTTTTAGACCATAAATTTGTATGACACTCGTGCGACTAACCTTTTGAAAGAAACCAGGTCTGAAAATACGTTTAATGGCTCGACCAGTATTATCTGGCCCTAAAGCAAACAAAAAAGTTGCTTTGATCCCCAATTCATCAAATAGCTTTAAAAGATTTGGAACACCAATTTGCGTTCCGCGTTCGGTATCAACATCAATTTTTAAGCCAAGTTCAATCATTGTGAATCAAGCTCTCCAGCTGATCGTCCAAGATGATAATCCAAAGTTTTTCGAAGAGCAGTTGTTAAATCAACTTTTGGCTTCCACCCTAAAAATTCTTGGGCATTTTTAATAGATGGAACGCGTCTGTTGATATCTTGATAGTGAGCACCGTAATGCGCTGCTGAACTAACATCAGTTATCTTAACTTTTTCCGCTATGGCTTTATATGCAGGATATTCCTTAACAAGCTTTAGTAGAAGCTCGGCCAACTCTTTAATTGAAACGTCGTTTGTTGGATTACCGATGTTAAATATACGACCACTTGCTGTATTATCTTTGTTTTCAATTATCTTAATCAAAGCATCCACGCCATCATCAATATCAGTAAACGATCTTCTTTGTTTACCGCCATCAACAAGTTTAATTTCGCCTTTATGAAGAATATCAGCAATAAATAGCGTTACGACTCTGGATGAACCTTCTTTAGCAGCAAAAATGTTATCTAATTTTGGTCCAACCCAATTGAATGGTCTGAAAAGTGTGTAATCTAAATTGTGGTGCACTCCATAAGCATAGATAACTCTATCAAGAAGCTGTTTGGAGCAAGAGTATATCCAACGCTGTTTATGAATTGGCCCCAGAACGAGATTTGAATTCTCTTCTTGGAACTCCTCATCATCACACATGCCATAAACCTCCGATGTGGATGGAAAAATAACACGCTTCTTATAATGAACGCATTTTCGAATAATTTCTAAATTCGCTTCAAAATCAAGCTCAAAAACTCTTAAAGGATCCGAAACATAAATGCTTGGTGTGGCTATGGCAACCAATGGTAAAACCACATCACACTTTTTTATGTGATATTCAATCCATTCTTTATTAATAGTGATATCGCCTTCAACAAATTGAAAACGTGGAGACCCTAGACAACCTTCAAGCTTGTCACTGGTCATATCCATACCATAAATTTGCCAATCTTTTTTTTCTTTAAGGATTGTTTCTGTTAAAGCGCTTCCAATAAAGCCGTTAACCCCTAAAATCAAAATTTTCTTGGACATAAACTTTAAGACTTCTTTCTTTTTTAAGAATCAATAACGATGATATTAATGAAGTTGTAACAGATGCAGCTAAGTTTCTCAAACGAATTAGACACATAGTCCTTTATAGCTATAAAGATAAAGAATGCTTAATCTTGCGTCAAATGCTAGGATAGGTTAATAAGCTTTAAATACGATGTAACTTGGAATCAGTTTATTGTTTGACAATTTATTTCAACCATCCATAGCTATACCATTACTTAGTGTTTCTGCTTTATTGATAATTTATCAATTTTGGATTAACCGTAAATTAGCAAAAAAAGCATATAAAATAGAAGAAGAGCGCTTTCAAATAATGGCTCAACTTAAGATCACAGAAGAAAAAGCTGGTCGTTTAGATCAAGTTGAAAATGATAAAGAATCATTAAGGCAAAAACTGACTGATTATGCCGTTGAAAACTCTGAACTTAAGTCAGCTCTTCAGCATGAGCGCCAATATGCTCAAGAGAAAATTCAAACAATCGAAACATTGCAGAAAAATTTAACAGAGACTTTTAAGAATCTTTCTACCCAAGCTCTTTTGCATAACAATCAATCTTTTTTAGGTCTTGCTCAAACGAGCTTGGAAAAATTTTTTGAAGCTTCTAAAACTGATCTGGAACAAAAACAGAAAGCTTTCGGGGAAATTATTGACCCTGTTCACAAAGCGTTGAATCAAGTGGATCAGAAAATAGGTCTTTTGGAAAAAGAAAGGGTAGGGGCTTACAGTGATCTCAAGCGTCAACTGACTGATATGATGCTAACACAAAAAGAATTGCGTGTTGAAACGGCCAGTTTGGTCAAAGCTCTTAGAACACCGGCCGCTAGAGGGCAGTGGGGAGAAATGCAGCTAAGGCGTGTTGTCGAAATGTCTGGAATGATTGCTCATTGTGATTTTCTTGAACAAGTATCAACAAATGATGGAAAGCTTCGCCCAGATATGTTGGTTCAGCTACCAGGAGGAAAAAACATAATTGTTGATGCTAAAACTCCTCTTTCATCATATCTTGAAGCTTTAGAAACAAATGATGAGCAACAACGTTCAGTTTGGTTGGATGATCATGCAAGGCAAGTAAGAACACATATTCGAAACTTAAGTCAAAAAGCATATTGGGAACAATTTCAACCTACACCTGAATTCGTTGTTATGTTTTTGCCAGGTGAGTCATTTTTTAGCGCGGCTCTTGAAAAGGATCCCAGTTTAATTGAATGTGGCGTCAAAGAACGTGTTATACTTGCAACCCCAACGACTTTAATTGCTCTTTTACGAGCAGTTGCTTTTGGCTGGAGACAAGAAAGTATGGCAGACAATGCTCGGGCAATTGGTGAACTTGGTCGTGAAGTTCACAAAAGATTAGGTGATATGAGTCAGCATCTTTCAAAACTTGGGCGTCATGTTCATCAAGTTGTTGAATCTTACAATCATACAATTGGTACTTTTGAAAGACGAGTTCTTGTTTCTGCCCGAAAATTTCAAGAGCTTGATACAAGCCTTGATGAGACAACAATAGAAATGTTAAATCAACTTGATTCTATACCTAGATCAGTTCAAGCTATAGAAACGCGAATTGAGGAAGATTTGGTTGAGACTGAATAAGGTGCTTAATTTATGAAAAAACAATTATCAATTCTATCGTGTATGGTATTGCTAAATATTAGCCAATCTTGGGGAGATCCAGACACTTCAGTTCAACAGACAAAAGGTGTACCTAAAGAATCAATACAAAATACTGCTCTTACTATTTATAAAGATGCAACACTTGTGCAACAAACCCGTGCATTAACCGTTGAAACAGGAAAAAATATATATCTTCTAAGTCACATACCCAAT
>DAHVSZ010000037.1 GCA_027328625.1 Candidatus Paracaedibacteraceae bacterium
AATTGACTAAGCTTGTGTAGTACCTATGCCTCTATCAAGGGCTTGTAATGACGCTAAAAGAAAATGTCGGGTGGTAAATGTTTTGCCCCTGTTTCGAAAAAATGGCATTGCTTCAAGATTTTTAGAATTGGCAGAAGAAAAGGCACGTGAAAAAAGCAGTCTTATTGGTATAGGAGTTGGCCTTTATTCTGACTATGGTGCCGCCCAGATATTGTATATTAAGAAAGGATTCGTACCAAATGGCCTAGGAGTCACCTACAAATACAAAGACATCAAAGCAGGTAATATGGTTTGTGTAGATGACGACTTAATCTTATGGATGACTAAAAATCTTGAGGTTTGAAGTTCTCTCCCTTTACAATTTAAGTCCACAAATATGATAGAGGAACAGCATAGATATTTTCTTCTATCGGTAAAACTTGTGTTCCTTGGTAAAGGATGATCCCCATCTTGAATTTATTCTGCAGCTGTTCTTTTAAAGAACGAAGGCCTTTGGCATCCTTCTGTGAAAATTGAGATGAGCCCTTAACTTCAAAAGCAACAACATTTCCATCCATTGCTTCTAAAACAAAATCTACCTCTTCTCCAGAAGTAGTGCGGTAATGAAAAAGTCTTGCAGAGAGAGATTTATAAGATAATTGTTTCATTAATTCCATGGCAATAAAATTCTCAAGAACATGTCCGAACAGTAACGAGTCTGCTTCTATGCCACGATGTAAAACAGATTCAATTAATGCAGTATCAATCAAAAATGCTTTCTCAGATTTAATTAAGCGTTTTCCAATATTCTGAAACCAAGGCTGCACAGGACAGAATAAATAAGACATTTCCAACAAGCTTAAATAGCGCTTTAAAGTTGTATAAGGAATTTGTAAAGAACGTGATAAATCATTCACATTGACTAAAGCCCCAACACGACTCGCAAGCAATCCTAAAATAGTTGGAATTTCACTTAATCCTTCAATGTTAGAAAGATCACGAATATCTTTTTCCAAGAGCTGCGTCAGATAAGCATGTAACCATTCCAGGCGATGAAGAGGATTTTCTGCCAATACAGCTAAAGGATATCCCCCCTTTTTAATACTCTCCATAAGAGTTAATGTATCTGTTCTCCCTTTTGTTATTTCGCTTTTAAAAAGGCCTTCCAAGAAAGGAGAAGTCCTACCTACAATTTCTTCTTGAGATAAAGGCCACAGAATATGACGAGATATTCGTCCTGCCAGAGAATCTTGCACTCCTTGTAAACGTAGAACATTAACAGATCCTGTTAAGACAAATTGTCGAGAAACTCTTTTTTCATCAACAATAGTTTTGATTGCCAATAAAAGATCTGGACATCTTTGAATTTCATCAATAATAAGTGGATTTTTCGCGTAGCGTATAAAATTTAAAGGATCGGTTCGGACAAGCGATAATATCTGAGGATCATCCAAAGTAAAATAATCATGCGTTTTAGAAAAAATCTCTTTCACAAGAGTGCTTTTTCCAACCTGACGTGCACCATTGATCATAACAACGGGCAACTGTGTTTGTTTTAGTTTATTCCCAAGAAAACGTGGATGCATATCATTCAATCTTCAGTTTTTCTTATACCTTATCACAAGATGGCGAATATTTCACCACCTAATGGCGAATATTTCACCACCTAATGGCGAATATTTCACCACACTCAAAAAAACTATTTTTAAGTAAGGTATTTCCAAAGAATAGATACTGTTAAGTTCAAATTATATGCATACATATTATATGTGTACATATAATTTTATTTAGAGTCTAAATAACTCTCCTGCCACCTGAGCGTAATTTCTTTGCAACCCTTTTAAAACCATGTTTGACTTTCTTTACGGAGGAAGAAGTCTTTGATACTTTTGTCGGCGCTAAAGAAGATTTGACTTCACTAACAGGAGCTTTTGGAATAACCCAATTTTCTGGTAATGAACGAGTATTAGTAATTGCACTGTCAGCCAAAGTTGTAACTCTTTCTGCTTTTAGTGGAGCTTTTTGTTTAACTGTATTTACCCGCTGCATAGGTTGAAGAGGAGATTTGGATGCTTTTGTTGGAGCAGTATTAGGTGTTGGCAATACCTCTGTCGTTTTCACATAATCAAGCATTTGCTGTGACGAGGGATAGTTGATCTGCGCTGGAGTAGGCGTTTGTATGGCTTGAGGCTGTGGGTGCGAAGGAGTTACTACTTGAACAGGCTTAATTGGTACTTGGACATTGTTTTGAGCATAACCTGGTTGTTGAACATACCCAGGATTTTGCATATATCCAGGTTGCGTTTGCCCATGCTGATAATTCATATTATTTTGATCGGTTGCATTAACTTGCACAAGCTGAGATCCCAATTGCTGTTGGGCAGGAGAAGGTTGTGATACTAGATCTTGCCGCTTTAAAGAAGCTTCAAGTATAGAAGAATCTTTTGGTCCAATCACGTTATCAGTTTTTGCAATTGAAGTGGCTCGAGGAGAAACACCAAGAGGTGAATGCTGTTCAACTGTAGAATCAGACTGTATTGATTCATCTCGATCTTCTGCCGTATCAATTTCTATATTTGGCTGAATATGAGTTGTTTTTCTATCCACTTTAATTGCCCCCTTTGTACCAGGTACTGTATGTGGTTTAGAAAGTTTCACAACTGAAGAAGCCCCTATTTTACGGAAACTAACTTCTAATAATTGTGCAGCTCGTCTATCGCGAACATGTCGATTTTCTCCCCCCATAACCACAGCAAATAAACGGCGTGGTCTATTGTTAGCATCATAACGAACAGCAGAAGTACTAATATTAAAACCAGAAGCACATGTAAACCCTGTTTTAATCCCATCTAATCCAGGAAACTTCCCTAACATGTGGTTATGGTTGTTATGTGAAATCCCTAAATACGAAAAACGTTTCGTCTGAAAATAATGGCAATATTCTGGAAAATCTCGATAAAGAGCTTGAGCTAGTATAGCCATATCCATAGCTGTTGTAATTTGCCTTGAATCAGGTACCCCCGAAGGATTAAAAAAGCGAGTAGAATGCATTCCTAGTTCTTTGGCCTTTTTATTCATTAATTTAACAAAGTTCGCTAAGTTTCCAGCATATCCTTCTGCAAAAACAACTGATGCATCATTCGCTGACTTTGTCACCATTCCCTTGATAATGGATTCAACAGAAATAGTATCTCCTGTGCGAAGTCCTAATTTGCATGGAATTTGCTTGTTTGCTAAACGCGATGTTTTAAATTGAGTATTTAAATTTATTTTTCCTGCCTTTAGAGCTTCAAAAAGAAGATAGAGGGTCATTTTTTTAACAAGCGAGGCTGGATGGCGACGCTCATAAGCATTTTCGGCATGCAAAATTTTTCCTGTCACCCCATCAACCACAAGCGCTGCATACCGGTTAGGAGTAGCTTTAGCTTCGTTCACTTGAGTAACGAGCCCCACAGTAAAAATGAAGACAACAACCAAATATCTAGAAATACAAGTCAACAATAAACCTCCTAGCTTACCCTCTATTAAAAAGGTTTGTAAATTTTTTGTCAACTTGCTAAAGCGAGAAAAACAGTAGAAAATTTAAATAAAATGTCTATTTTTTGAGTAAAATTTTAAAAATAGACTCTTAGCTATTCTGCTTTAAAACTATTCTCTTGACCAGAAAGCAATCTTTCGATGTTTTGACGATGGGTATATAAAATCAAGACGGTCACAATACATGAAAAATAGACTATTTGAAATTCAGATACATTATATAAAGTTAACAAAAAAGCAAAAATAGGTGCTAAAGCTAAAGCAACAAGAGCTGCAAGAGAAGAAATTTTCCATACCTTTGCAACAGTTACCCAAATAAAGACAACCATAAGTGCTAGAGGAATGTTTAAAGAAAAATAAACACCAATCACAGTAGCAACTCCCTTACCACCTTGAAATTTTAGCCATATAGGAAATACATGTCCCAAAATAGCTGCAAAACCAGCTATATATATTAATGATGAATCAAAATGAGAGATTAGCAATACTGCAAAAGTTCCTTTTAAACCATCAAGCAACAGTGTAAGAAGAGCCAACTTTTTATTACCAGTGCGCAAAACATTCGTAGCGCCAATATTTCCAGAGCCAATTTTTCTTATATCTCCTACACCAGCAAAATGGCTTAAGAGAAGTCCGAAAGGAATGGAACCCAATAAATAAGCAATAAATATTTGAAAAAGTGCACTCATTAAATTACAAAAATTATATTAGACACTTCTAAAAAACTAGGATAAGAGTCTAATAACGTCAATACACTTTTATATTATGAGTTATTTTTTGATTATCGCAATAGATGGTCCCGCAGGCGCTGGCAAAGGCACAATTGCTAGTTATTTAGCTAACTATTATGAATTAAAACACCTAGACACAGGGCTTCTTTATCGTGCTGTTGCATTAAAAGCATTACAAGAAAACATAGCAGAAGATGACAAAGTCGCGCTTGTTCATATAGCTCTTAATTTGGATTTAGATCATTTAAAAGATCCAGCTCTTCGTCATGAGACAACAGCAAATATGGCATCTAAAATTTCTATTTTATCTGAGGTTAGAGAAATTCTAACACGTCATATGCGATTTTTTTGTCAACGGATCTCAAAACCATTTAAAGGAGCTATCTTAGATGGACGTGATATTGGTACAATTGTTTATCCCGATGCACATTTAAAATTTTTTATAACAGCCAGACCAGAGATTCGTGCAGAGCGTCGTTTAAAAGAAATGCAGGCCCACAAAGTTGATAACCAACATGAATCTTATTTGGAAAAAGTTAAAGAAAGAGACCAAAGAGACCAAACAAGAGCAACTGCTCCTTTAGTTGCTGCTGAAGATGCACATACAATCGATACCAGCGACATGAATATTAAAGATGCATGCGAATATGTCGGTAAGATCGTTGAAGCGTACATAAAGAGCCATGAGGTAGAGAGATAACCGCTTTCGAAAGTAAACGATCTTTCAGACATTAATATATAATTCGCTCGATCGCGCGCTTTTTATACACTCGAACTCTGAGGGTAGAAAGCAATCCTAATTACTGGAATTACTCGGTGTGGCCCATCAGCCGCATCTAGCTGATGTCTCCTCCAAAACATGCCCTCTAATTATCAATATAGCAATAAAATGTTAAAAACTAGTTAAAGTAAGAAATAAAATTCTCCACTCTCGAAATTCTATCAACAAACAACTAGAATACTTACAATATAAACTTCGACAAATCTTGATTTTTAGCTAGTGGCGTGACACGTTCACGCACAAGATCAACAGTAATTTCCAAAGCTTTATTTGGCATATCACTAGCATCAAAACTGATTTCTTCTAATAACTTTTCAAGAATTGTATGCAGCCTGCGTGCCCCTATGTTTTCCACATTTTGATTAATATCAGCAGCAAGTACTGCAATCTCATTAATCGCCTCGTCAGTGAAAGTCAGCTTTAATCCTTCTGTTGCCATCAAGGCTTTTGACTGATGAATCAGATTAGCTTCAGGTTCAGTTAAAATACGTACAAAATCATCTTTACTTAAGGCCTTAAGTTCAACTCGAATTGGCAAACGCCCTTGCAATTCAGGCAAAAGGTCAGCTGGTTTTGCCAAGTGAAAAGCCCCTGAGGTTATGAAAAGAATATGGTCAGTTTTAACAGTTCCATGTTTGGTAGCAACACTTGTACCTTCAATCAAAGGCAAAAGATCACGTTGCACCCCTTCCCGACTGACATCAGCACCATGGTGATCAGAACGCGCACAAATCTTGTCAATTTCATCAATAAAAACAATGCCTTTTTGCTGAACCGTATCGATGGCTTCTCGAACGACTTTTTCTTGGTCTAAAAGCTTGTCACTTTCTTCTGCAATTAAAACTTCTAAGGCTTCTTTGACAGCCATTTTTCTTGCCTTCGTGCGACCTCCACCCAAAGCTTTTCCAAAAACATCACCCAAATTCAGCATGCCCATTTGCGCTCCCGGCATACCAGGAACATCAATTGTGGGCATAGAAAGACCACCTGAATCAGCAACTTGAATCTCAACTTCTTTCTCGTCAAGCTCACCATGATGAAAAAGCGTGCGAAATTTTTGACGTGTTTCAGGGCTTGCTGATTCCCCAACAAGCGCATCTAAAATTCGCTCTTCAGCATGAATGGTAGCTTTGGATTTAACTTCTTCACGCAAGCGTTCACGTGTCATATTGACGGAGATTTCAATTAAGTCTCTAACAATTTGTTCAACATCACGTCCCACATAACCAATTTCTGTAAACTTGGTTGCCTCAACCTTGATAAAAGGTGCTTGTGCTAATTTAGCTAAACGACGCGCAATTTCTGTCTTACCAACGCCAGTTGGGCCAATCATAAGAATGTTTTTAGGAAGCACTTCTTCTTGAAGATCAGCATCCAATTGCATACGACGCCAACGATTTCGAAGTGCAACTGCAACAGCGCGTTTAGCATCAAGTTGTCCAACAATATACCGATCAAGTTCAGCCACAATTTGGCGGGGAGTTAAAGATGTCATAGAGACCTCAGTTAATTATTTTTATAAAGAAATTAGATAGAAATGCTCTCAAGTACGATATTTCTGTTCGTATAAATACAGATATCTGCAGCAATTTCCAAGGATTTTCTAGCAATTGTTTCAGCATCAAAATCGCTAATTTGAACAAAGGCACGTGCTGCAGCAAGAGCATAACCTCCCCCAGAGCCAATTGCAATGATCCCATCCTCAGGTTCAAGCACATCACCATTACCGGTTAAGGTCAAAGAAACACTTTTATCAGCAACTGCCATGACCGCCTCTAAACGACGAAGATATTTATCAGTACGCCAATCTTTAGCCATTTCCACACAGGCACGAGTTAGCTGCGCTGGATACTTTTCTAATTTTGCTTCTAATCGCTCAAATAAGGCAAATGCATCAGCCGTAGCGCCTGCGAAACCAACAATGACATTGTCACTGGATAAACGTCTCACCTTTCGGGCTTGAGATTTGATGACTTGAGACCCTAAGGTGACTTGACCATCACCACCAATGACAACCTGATTTCCTTTGCGGATGCAAACTATTGTTGTGCCGTACCAAGTATTATTGTCGTGCTGCATATCTTTATCTCAAGTTTTTAATAAGTAATGATTGTTCTAACTGTACTGTGTTTAAGAACAAAGGTCTAGTTTTCTAAAATCAGCATTAATGACATCACGCCAATTTTAGAATATTTTTGTACCTGACTCAGGTTCTTAAGTTAAGGATAGAAATTGCGAAAAGTTTTTTGGGATAACCCTTATCAGTATAATCTGATAACCAAAGTTGCATCAATCGTCGGCAATCGAATTTTATTAGAAGAAACAATTGCTTTTTCTTTCTCTGGTGGCCAGGAAAGTGACAAAGCTACAATTAATGGACTTCCCGTCATAGCTTCAGAAATAGAAGGCAATTTTATTTATTACACACTTGAAGAAGGCCATGGACTTCGCTCTGGCGATACAGTTACTATGGAAATTGATTGGCCACGCAGATATAGATTGATGCGCTTACATTTTGCTGCTGAATTGGTTCTTGAAATCGTGACCCAAAAATTTAATCTTGAAAAAATTGGTGCTCACATTGCTGAAAAAAAAGCTCGTATTGATTTTATTTTTGACCAAAGCATTGCAGCATTTTTTGATGAGATTTTATCTGAATATAACCTCATTATTGAAAAAAATATGCCAATTAAAACGGGGTTTTCAGATATGGAAAATCAAAGACGATTCTGGGAAATTGAAGGTTTTTCAAAAATACCTTGTGGAGGAACTCACGTTAAATCAACAGGCGAAGTGGGCTATGTTTCATTAAAACGCAAAAATATTGGAGGAGGAAAAGAGAGAATCGAAATTAGCTTGATTGATGATAAGCAACAAACCTTATAAAATCCAAACAAAGCAGAAAATTTTATTTGTAAAATAAAATTAATAAATAGCTTTAAAGTGTAAAGTTTTCATTTTATCCCTCAAGTTTTGCTTCGACTGTCCGACCAGTGTTCCATGAAGAAAAATCACAAACCTCAAAAACCCTCTAAACTGGCGGAGGGGGTGGGATTCGAACCCACGGTGCACTTGCGCGCACAACGGTTTTCGAGACCGCCCCAATCGGCCACTCTGGCACCCCTCCTCTCAACTGTCTGATTAAGTCATATTTCTATCAAAAAGGAAACAAAATTAAGACATATTTCACAAAGATAACTCTTCGTCTTTATTTAATAAAAGCCTTATACGAACTTTCATCCATTAAAGCATCCAATTCATTTAGATTAGTTGGTTCCAATTTAAAAAACCATCCATCTGTTTCTGGGGCAGAATTGGCCAAATCAGGTTGATTTCGCAGAGTTTCATTGACTTCAACAACTATTCCTGTGACAGGAGAATAAACTTCACTTGCTGCTTTTACAGATTCCACTACAGCCGCTTCTTGGCGTTGTTTTAAAGTTTTTCCAATTACTGGCAAATCAACAAACACAACGTCTCCTAATTGGCATTGAGCATAATCAGAAATACCAACGATAACAAGCCCTTCTGTTACTTGTACCCATTCATGTTGGTCTGTATATTTTTTCATTTGTTAACCTCTATAATAATTCTGTTTAATAAAGGGCATTTTAACGACCTCAAAAGGATGGAGTTGTCCCCGAACATCAATCTTTACCTGAGTTCCAGGCATAGATTGATCTGCACTAATATATCCCATAGCAATGGGATAGCCAAGAGTTGGGCTTGGAACGCCACTGGTGATAATTCCTATTTCTTGATCTTTATCATTCAAAATTTTAGCACCCTCTCGAGCAATTGCTTTTCCTAAGCCTTTCAGTCCCACTCTTTTAGAAGAAACACCATTATTTAACTGCTCTAAAATAAGATCTTCTCCTACAAAATCACCCTCTATGCGGCGACGTTTTCCAAGCGACCAAGTCAGTCCTGCTGTTACCGGTGTTTTGGTGACATCAATATCATGCCCATAAAGGCATAAACCTGCTTCTAGTCGCAGAGAATCTCTAGCTCCTAAACCAATGGGTTTAACTTCTTCAAACTTTAACAGTTGATCCGCTAATTCCTCTGCGATACTGGCTGGAATAATAATCTCAAAGCCATCTTCGCCTGTATAACCGCTACAGCTTATGTAAGCATCCTCACCGAAAATTTGATATTGCCCTATTGTCATAAAAGGTAGATTTGATGCGGGTTCGCAGATTTCTTTCATAATCTGTCGTGCTTTTGGGCCTTGTAAAGCGAGTAATGCCGTATCTTCAAACAATTCCGCCCTCAAAAAACGTTTCATATATTGATAGTCTTGGTCTTTACATCCAGCATTAACAACGATCAAAAAGTATTTATCAAATTTGGTTACAATTAAATCATCAAGGATGAAGCCTTCTTCAGAAAGCAATGTCCCATAGCGCATTTGTCCAATGGTCATTTCCTTAATATCAATGGGGATAAGCCTTTCCAAGACCCAAATGTAATCCGGATCTTCTGTTATTTTAATAACACCCATATGGGAAATATCAAACAAGCCTGCCTTTTCGCGCGTGTGATGGTGTTCTGTGATAATACCACTTGGGTATTGAACAGGCATCTCGTACCCAGCAAAAGGAACCATTCTAGCACCTTGTTTTTTATGCCAGTTATACAGAGGCGTTTGTTTTAAATCTTCAGCAAGAACAGCAGCATTAGAAGACATGAAACACCTAAAGATTGAATTAATTTAACCATAATCTTAATGCTCCTCACTTTAGATGAACAAGGGTAAAGTGACCTTAAAGCAAAAAAGCTCCTTATTTTCATAAGGAGCTTTTTGTAAGTAAAGCTAATTTTTTCGAATTAGCCTATGACTTGGACTTAGGTTTCTCAGAACCTCCTGCTGCTGGAGCTGGAGCAACAGTGGTTACTGCTGCAGGCGTTACTGGAGCGGTCGTTGTAGCCTTCACTGGTTCTTTATGAGCAGCCTTATGCACAAAACGCTTGAATGCCCAAAATTCTTTATGTAAACCATGAACTAATTGAGACATAAACTCTGTCTCTTTGTGTTTAGCTAAATCATCCGCCACACTTTGGGTGTTGGCAATCATTGTATCAGCTGCTGCCTTCATGTCTCCTGTCAGTGTCGCTGCTTTTGCTTTCAAGGTTTCAAACTCAGCCATGAGTTTGGCTACTTTTTCTGCTGGATATGGGTCTTTATGATGAACAATTGATTGGACCCACCCCAATTCGTTCATTGCTCTTACTGCTGAACGTGCATAACTTGTTCCTTCTTCTTTATATCCCTTAATAGTCTCAACCCAACGATCCACACGTGCTAAAGCAGAATCAACAAGTGCTTTTGCTGCATCATCTAATTTTGCTGCAGCAGAAGCAGCTACAACTTTAGCTTTTTTAGCCTCAATCTTTGAAAGCCATTCTTCTTTTGTCATCACTTGCTTATGATCCCCACCTTTAACAGGGGATTGTTTAGCCATATCAGTTGTTGGGGTTGCTGCAACAGGAACTGCCGTTGTAGTCGTAGCGGCAATAGCTGGAACTGATAGTGCTAAAACCAGAGCAGTTGATATAATAACTTTTTTCATTTTCTAACCTTTCCTAAAAATCTCTCAAATTCACCAAACCATAGTTGTAATTTTTAGCTACTAATCTGGTCAGATAAAAATTATCTAAAATTATTGTAAACAAAAATTGAATAAAGTCGCAATGAGTAAATTAATAAAAAGAGAATTTTATAAAAAATGGTAACCTACTGATGAATACAGCTCTTCTCCTATGCAAACTTCCATGACTTCAATCAGTTTTCCTCCCTGAGATTCATAAAATGCTCGAGCTTTTTGATTTTCCTTTAAAGTCCACACAATAACTGGAGATAATTCTTTTTTCTTCAACCAAAATAGGGCTTGCTTAAAAAGTTCTCTCCCAACACCTTGCCCTTGGTGTTCATCTCGCACATAAATAGAATAAACTTCGCCTTTTTCAATTCTATTTTCTATGGAAGATTTTCTAGTCTCCCGAAGTATCGAAAAACCTGCCTCACAAAATCCAACAACCTTTTCCTGATAGATTGAAACAAGATGAAAACCAATTCCTTTTTCAAGGACCTCTTTTCGATTAATTAATAGCTCTTCATAGTTAATACTATCCAAATATTTCTGAGAAATTATTCCTTTATAATTTGTCTTCCAACTTTGAACATGAATCCAAGTCATATCTTCTGCATCATTAGGACTTGCTAAACGTACTTTATACATATCAGGTCGTTTCATTTTCGTTTTGTTAGATATAATAAAAATCTCTATTTTATAATTTAATACTGGTAATTATATCAGTAAAAGAGTACATAAGAGAAGAAGACCTCTTTTTAAAAGTCTTATGCCTTATAAAATTTAAAGGCTTTGTTTCTTTGTTTAGTGACAATCGGTTTAACTGAAATGGTTTTTAAGTCCTGATAGTGTCATTACTGAAACACTTAAAAATAATCATTTCAACCATATGTCCTAAAGGAATAAACGCATTGCTTACTTTTAATGAATTAAATCTTATTTCTCCTATTTTAAAAAATTTAGCTGATCAAGATTACCACACACCTACACCAGTACAAGCACAAGCCATCCCTCATTTATTAGAAGGAAGAGATTTACTTGGATGTGCACGCACAGGAACTGGAAAAACTGCCGCTTTTGCTTTGCCCATTTTGCAAAAATTATTTGCTCAAGGTAAAACAACTTCACGCAGAGCTATTAAGGCTCTCATACTCTCTCCAACTCGTGAATTAGCTTCACAAATTGGTGATAGTTTTAGGATCTATGGTCGCACCCTTGGCTTAACTCAAGCTACAATTTTTGGAGGTGTTGCCTACCGCACCCAAATTCAATCCGTTGCCAAAGGTGTAGATATTTTGATTGCCACTCCTGGTCGCTTACTTGATCTTGTGAAACAAGGAATCATTTCCTTAAAGCAAGTTGAAACTTTTGTCATTGACGAAGCCGATCAGATGTTCGATATGGGCTTTTTTAAAGAACTCCAAAAAATTATTGCTGAACTTCCATCCACAAGACAGACCATTCTTTTTTCAGCGACAATGCCCCAAGCCATTGCTAAGTTGGCTGATTCTATTTTGACGAATCCTGAGAAACTTGCTTTATCAACTATTTCATCAACTTCTGAAAATGTTAAGCAGCATGTTGTGTTTGTTGATCGCAAAAATAAATCAATGGCTTTAAACACTATTTTTCAAGATAAAAGCTTTAAACGCGGAATTGTTTTTAGTGCGACAAAGCATGGAGCTGATCGCATTGTTGAACATTTAGATAAAATGGAAATTTCATCTGATGCCATTCATGGTGATAAAAAGCAATCTGTTCGACGCAAGATTCTAGATAATTTCAAAAAAGGTAAATTTGATGTTTTGGTCGCAACGGATGTTGCAGCGCGTGGAATTGACGTCGATGGAATCACACATGTGATTAATTATGATTTACCCAACATACCAGAAAGCTATGTCCACAGGATTGGACGCACAGGACGTGCTGGTGCTGAAGGTGTAGCTATTTCTTTCTGTTCAAATGAAGAAAAACACCATCTGCGTAGTATTGAAAAGTTGATTCAGCTTCGTCTTGATATCATGAGCAATAAAGAATTGGGGCTTCCTGAAACTTCAAAATCTGTTCCTGCTTTACCAAATAAAAAGAAAACTGGTTTCTCTTCAAAAAAGCCAACCTCAAGAAGTAATTTTGCGTCTAGATCGACTCAATCTTTAGATAAGAAAAAAGGTTGGAGTTCTTCTAAAAATGATGAACCAAAAAGAGATGACAACTTCCGAAGAACAGACAGAGCTTATGGAAATTCCAGATCTGCAGAAGGTCGCAGTGAAGGGCAGCGTAGTGAATCCAATTTTAAACGTACTGGATTTAAAAAAGCCGAAGGATTTAAAAAAACTAAAGAAGGCGGTTCTTCTTTTAGGAAAACAAAGAATAAAGGACCTTTCAGTAATAACAAGCCAGCTGGTCAAAGGTTTAAGAAAAAAGCATAAGTCTATTGGTCATAATGGATCCTCGGGAAAAGCCAGAGGATCCATAAACCCTCATGCTACAAAAAAGAAAATAAGATTAAGGGCGAGTATTGGAAAGATTGTAAAGAGCTTTATGTCGAATAGATCGAGCGGATCTGGAATAATCATTTGATATAACTAGTTTTTCAAAATGCCCGCCCCCCAAATTAACAACATCAATAGTTTTAGCTGAAGGAGTATTATACATCTCACTTGTAAGGAGATATTCATTATCTTCTGTTGCATGAATTGGACGTATTATATCTTCTGCTATTCTTCCTGCTTGTAAGACTCTTAAATAATGTTTTGAAGTCCAAGCGCCGATATTCCAATTATTAAGAACACTCATCAAAAATGGATAGCTTGGAATATGTTGAGCCCAAGATGGATTAGGGGGAAATTCTAGAAGCTCACCACTTCCATATCCGCCTACATCTCCCACTTTTCCTGAATCTCCTTGAGCAAAGAATTTATGCATATCTTCTCTGATAAACTTTTGGAACTCTGGCACTGTGTAAAATATTCTTGTTACTTCTGAGTCCATAAGTGCGCGTTCCATTTCTTCGTTTTCCAAAAAGTGAAGTAATTGATCTGTTAAAGAGGATAAAATTTTATCAGCTTTGTCTAGAATTTCCTTAGAAACAACACTTTTAATTATGTCAATTGCACCTGCTATTTGTCCACCGCGATCAAAAACATCATTTCTTTCTTCATCTTTTTTAAATGTTAAAGTCGCACTTTTCCCAGGTGGCAGCAAATCATTTAGATATCTTTGTAGATTTGTTTTCTCTTGTTCAACTCTAAAGCAAATTTCTTTAGGATTTAATCTTGATACATCTAGGCCATGTTTCTTTTGGTACTGTAACCATATGCCAATCAATATTTCATTTGGAACAACTGGAGTAAATCCTGCGGCAACTCTTCTTTTCGTCTTCTCACTTTCAAATATTTCTTTCCTTCTTTGTATATCATCTGATACTCGTTGATAACTAAGTTTCATCCGTGCAACCAATACTGCATCACCAAGAGCTTGAAGAGAATATTTTTCTTTAAACACTCTCTTAATTTCTAAAACATCTTTATCGTAATTTTCTCTCACTCTTTTAGCATCATCGGGTTTTAACTTTCTATCTGCAATAGCTTTATCTTTTTGCTCATCTGTCATAGAAAGCCAGTTCATAGCTGCACTAATATCACCACTTCGAGCTGAAATCCAATCAGCTAATCCAAAAATTCTTGGATCATTTAAGTTATCTAAAATTTGTTGAAAAGCGTCATTTCGACTTTCATACCCAAGACTAAAAAAGCCACACTGCATCAATACTCCGCTAGAGCCGTAATCCCTTAAGAAAGTTAGCACATAGTCTATTTCTTTTGTTTCTTTATGAAAACGAGGCATAGCATAATATCTCAATCTTTGTTTTAGATTGACTTCATCAATAGCAATATATTGCAAGACATTAATGGCTATAGGACGTTGCAGAGCAGCTAAAAGTCTATAATTAACAAATTCATCAGGTTTAATTGCGTTCAGTGCTGCAACAACCCTTTCTAAACGTTTATCATTTTTTCTATATAAGAAAAGTTGTCTTAAATCATCAATTGTTGATCCTGGATTATAAAGGTAATTTTGAATAGCGCTTACTAAAGTAATAAGAATAGCCTGGCTTTCTGGATCGAGAGCATCATTTTTATAATCAATAACTGTAGGATCGGCTTTATCCAAACCACCCAGATTAATTTCAAACATTCTAAATTTTTCAATGGCAACTAACGCACGAATAACTCTTGGGAAAAGCACTGCATTATCTTTTATAGTTTTTAAATCCAAAGATTTAACAATGGTTCTTAACTTTTCTGCAAGAGCAAGAGCTTTTTCTGGAATTAACGTTCTTTCAAGTTCAACTGTTAAACTTTCAAGAGAACTTATATCTTCAGGCATTGCTGCAATACGTGCACTATAGACTGGGTCACTTACTAATTCATCTGCTTGCGCTTTTTGAATACGTTTTAGTTCAATGGCGTTGTAAAGATGATCTACATAAGGTTCTTCCATGTATTCTTGTGCGTAATGCCAGCTTGCAGCTTCAGGTGCAAGAGATGTTCGTATCCATAAGGCAGAGTCAGGAATAAGTGTTGGCACAAGGGCTTTTGCTGATGCTAAATCATGCCTTTTTGTCTTTTTACTCGAAGCTAATAAAAGCCCCATAACAACAGAACCATGTTTGCGGGTAACATCATCTGTATTCCATGTGCCTAACATTTCTGAAAGCGATTCTCTTAAAACATCATCAAAAAGACTTTGTTTTTGCAAATAATCGACAGCTTTTGTAACTGCATCAATCATAAGTTTTTTTTCAGTTTCATTAGCTAAGCGACGTTTGCTACTCGGGCCACGAAGACCACCTTTAACGCCTTTACCTGTTGTAACCATCGCAACTATAGATTTTGCAGCCGCTGTTGCTTTAGCCTCATTGCTATATAATTGTAATTCGTGTGCAAGCATATTAACTGCCTGAACTGCACGACTTACAAAATGTGTACCTCTTTTATAATTAGGACTTGTCATTGACCAGACATTATCAATTAATGCTTGATCAACAACAGCAGCAAAAAGGCTACCCCAAGAAGAAAATATAATAAATGCAATATGTAAATATAATTTCATTAAGATGATTTTCTAACCACAATCAAACTTCACGAATAGTATAAATTTCTTTTAGTAAACAAAATACTAATTTCAACTAAATATTCCACTCTCTTCGCCAAGCTTGCAGCATCAAAATTGTCCACAAAGGATATTGATGATTAGCACGCCCTTTAACATGATCATCCCAAGCCTGATGGATTGGCTGAATGTCAACGATTTCACCTAAACTGTTACCATCTAAAAGATCTTCGGCCCAATCCCTAAGATCACCTCTAAGCCAGCTATCAATAGGTACACCAAAACCCATTTTGGGTCGTTCAAATAATTCTGTGGGTACATACTTTTTTAAAATTTCACGCAATTGCAATTTGCCTTGATGATCATGGATTTTAGAAGCTAACGGTTGTTGCCAAGCCCAAGCAACAACACGGTGATCTAATAAAGGAACACGGGCTTCTAAACTGACTGCCATACTGGCTCTATCAACCTTTACCAAAATATCATCTGGCAAATATGTCATCGCATCGATGTACTGCATCTTTTCAACAAAATTAGGTAAAAACACTGATTCTTTGTATGCACTTAATTCGGGTTCTAACTTTGCTTTTAACAGCGCATTTGGATCTAACCATTGACTAATCAGACACAAATATAGATCTTGAGGCGTCTTTGACTTTAGCATATGCGTAATTCGTGCTATACGATCAGCAGGTCTTAAGCTTTTATAGCGTTTGGGCAGTAAAACTTCTAAGGTTTTCCAAACACCTCGTGGAATGTGTGACAAAACATGCCCAATTGTCTTTCTAACGGGCAAACGTTGACATTGTTTCCATAATTTTTCACCCAAAACATAACGATTGTATCCTGCAAAAAGTTCATCTCCGCCATCACCAGATAAAGCAACTGTTACATGTTGACGTGCTAACTGTGATACTAAAAATGTGGGGATCTGAGAAACATCAGCAAATGGTTCATCATACATGGATGGTAATTTTGGGATAACATTTTGTGCTTCTGTTGGAGTTATATAAAGCTCTGTATGTTCTGTTCCAAGATGCTGAGCTATAGCTTTGGCATGAGGTGCCTCATTAAAATCATGTTCGGTAAAACCAATTGTGAATGTTTTAACAGGTTTTGTGCTTTGAGCTTGCATGAGCGCTACAACCAAACTTGAATCAATACCCCCTGATAAAAATGCACCATAAGGGACATCTGCAATCATACGTCTTTTAACAGCATCTTTTAAAAGATCGTGTAATTCTTCAATTGATCCTTCGTTTGTTTGTTTCCTGCCATCTTGAATCACATTTTTTAAAGACCAATAGGTATGAATTTTTGGCTGTTCACCTTGTTTAAAAGACAAGATTGTTCCAGGTAAAAGTTTATGAACATTTTTGTGGATACTATAAGGTGCTGGGACATACCCATAACGTAAATAAGCCGCAAGTGCGTGTTGATCCATAGGATAAGCAAAATCTGGATAAGCTCTAAGTGCTTTTAATTCCGATGCAAATGCTAAAGTCCCCTTATCATAAAACCAGTAAAGTGGTTTAATTCCAAGCCTATCACGTACCAGATAAAGAACTTTTTCTTTCTTATCCCAAAGAGCAAAAGCAAACATACCAATAAATTGCTTAACAGCTTTTTCCACACCCCAAGCATCAAAAGCTTCTAACATTACTTCGGTGTCAGAATGACCTCGGAATTTAATGCCTTTTGACTCTAGTTGAGGCATTAGTTCTTTATTGCTGTATGTTTCACCATTATAAACAATGACCCATCTGTCATTGCTGGAATGCATAGGTTGGTGACCAGCTTCAGATAAATCTTGAATAGAAAGACGCCCCTGCGCTAAGGCAATGCCGGATTTTTCGTCAACCCATGCTCCCTCATCATCAGGCCCACGGTAAATCATGGTTCTATTCATAAGATTTACACGATTTTCAAGATCATCCTTTGAAAACCCAGAAGATGTAATAAAGCCAGCGATTCCACACATGGTGACGATTAACTTTCTAAAATATAGTTAGAGCTATAGCTAAACTCATATAAAATGATAACAACCGCCGTCACGAGCCCCGTAAGGGGCGTGGTGATCCAGTGTATTTTCTGGATGGCCACAACTACTTCGTAGCTTCGCCATGACGCCAAATTCGTACTTATTTTATCTTGCTTCTGCTATATATAAGCAGAATATGTATTAAACGACAAGGTTATGAGCCAAATCGATTTGTTTTCCTTTTCCAATCAATCAAAACGGTAACAGGAAGTGTTGTTGAAACAATGGTTAAACAGGAAGGAGGTCGCCGCAGTTTTAGGCAACACAGATAAAACAGTAATGCATCACATCGTCATCGCAACAAAAGTTTTTATCATTTTATACTCTTCGTCTTTCAAGAAACCTGTTCGTCAAACTTCGGGAATCTTCGCTGCTCGCCCCTTGTTTTCCTGCAGATTTCTTGAAGTTCTTCGAGTATATATAAATTTTTTTAAAAGGATTTTTTCTGCTCGTCAGCAGGCCACTTTTTTAAAACCTTTAAGAGTCTTTCCACTGGCAAATCTTTGTTTTTTAAGGATTGGGTTTTTTTCTGAGGATGCAAGCTCAGCTTAGGTTCTTGAAATTCTTTTTGGGTGTTTTTTTGAAACATAGAAGCTGCGTTATTATTCTGTTTTAAG
>DAHVSZ010000038.1 GCA_027328625.1 Candidatus Paracaedibacteraceae bacterium
TAACAAGTTACCTGGATCCCGGGTATTATAAGTCTCCTAATTGAGCCAAAGCTCAAAGTCGACTAAATCCCGGGATGACAGGGGTTTTTCTTATGTTAAGCAAAATAAACCTTTAATTATAAAAGCTATATCCATGAAATTTCTCGACGAAGCAAAAATATTTATCCAATCTGGCGATGGTGGCCCGGGGTCTCTCAGCTTTCGACGTGAGAAATATATTGAATATGGTGGCCCTGATGGTGGTGATGGTGGCAAGGGTGGTAGTGTCTATGTTACAGCAGTGCCTAATCTGAATACCTTAATTGATTACCGTTATCAACAACACTTTAAAGCTCAAAGAGGCCAACATGGCATGGGACGTAACCGTAGTGGTGCAGCAGGTGAAGATATTTTTCTTAAAGTTCCTGTTGGCACACAGATCTTCGATGATGACAAAGAAACTTTGATTGCGGACTTAACCAAAGAAGGGCAAACAGTTCTTTTAGCCAAAGGTGGTGATGGTGGTTTTGGCAATGCTCATTATAAAACGTCAACCAATCAAGCACCGCGCCGCGCTGATCCAGGTTGGCCAGGTACCGAGTTTTGGGTTTGGTTGCGTCTTAAGTTGATTGCTGATGCAGGTCTAATTGGTCTTCCAAATGCTGGTAAATCCACTTTTTTGTCAGCTGTTACACGTGCTAAGCCAAAAATTGCCGATTATCCATTTACGACGTTGCATCCACAATTAGGTGTGGTTTATTGCTATAATCAAGAGTTTGTCTTGGCGGATCTTCCAGGTTTAATTGAAGGTGCTCATGAAGGAACCGGTCTTGGTCATCGTTTTTTAGGGCATGTTGAACGTTGCAATGTTTTATTACATTTAATTGATGGCACTCAAGAAGATGTTGGCAAAGCTTATAAAACCATTCGTCAAGAATTAAAGTTGTATCACGAATCTTTGCCTAAGAAACCAGAAGTGGTTGCCTTAAATAAATGTGATGCTTTAGGCGAAGAAGAGATAAAAGAAAAAATTAAAAAGCTGGAAAAGTTATCTAAGGCTAAAGTCTTTCAGATTTCGGCAGCTACGCATCAAGGAACGCAAGAAGTTTTGGCTGAACTTTTGAAATATATTCAGCCAAAGGGGGAAGAGTAATTCTAAATAATCCAAGTTTCTCACGATCCATGTATTTTTAGATCCTCGGAACAAGTCCGAGGATGACAGAAGTGGAAAATTCGTCGACAGACAAAAACTCAAAACAAGAATCCGTTGCCCTTATAATAAATCTCCAGCAGGAGAGACACCAACAGCATTTAGATCAAAGGAAAACCGTTCAGTGATGGTTGGCGCTGCAGTGTCATCGGCTTTCGAACGAAGGACATCCAATACGCTTATTGTCGAATCATCACTGGTTGTGGTTACAAGCTGAAACTGTAATGGGAGATCATCGACCCTTCTGACCTCTGGGCCATGGATCACTTCTCTTCCAGCCAAATGCCTCAGAACAAATTCAATATCACATCCAAATTTCGTTGGAGGTGTTGCTTGCTTTACATGATGCGCTGTTGTTCCGTCTGGCATCCTCACATTGAACATCATGGTGCCATCTGGGAAGACATTGAAGTGTATAACGCTTCCGGGGCCGTCTGACCGTACGCATGTTTGAGTTTTATCGAGTTCTCCATTTTTCAAAACCCAAGGTAACCAACGACCATCTTTATACCGGCGTGCTTCTAGAATTTCCTCTGTCAACGGATCGAAGTTTAACAACACACGGGTTGCATCATTTTGCTCATAAATCGGCGGGAGCAAAATTCCGTCTGCGTTAACTGGAATAACAGTTTGGGGTCCATGCCATGAGCGATTTACCCAGAACTCAACATTTCCATCTGCGCCAAAACAGGATTACCAAGTCTGGAACCATGAGCCACCTCCTTTAAAATTCCAGTTGTCACATCATAACAAAAACATGTCTCAAGCGACTGACCTTGGTTATACGTATGAGAATTTAAATAAAAAATTGAAGAAGAAGCATTTCTTCTAGTGTCCTGAACCCAATCATGATCTCCACCTGTATCAACTTTGGAAAGTTGACTGTCCGCAAGATTCAGAACAAAGACGCGTCCCTTTTTGTGGGAACCACCATGAGAGCTGGTCACCATTAATTCTTCTTGTATGACCATATGAGTGCCCAAACTATGGATTCTGGCGACATTTCCAAAGTCATTTGCTGGAAACTCACAAACAAGTGTCCATGCCGTTCCATTCGTAGTGCTAAAAATCCTTCCATCATTTACTGCGAATACCTGACCATCATTATGAAGAGCTACTAATCCTTTCGCTGGATTTCTGGGACCTTCAACTTGATCGTAAAACTCTTGACGCAGATTATCATCTGCGGCCTCTATTGAAATGCTGGAACAGAGAGCAGCTAAAATAGCCAATCCCAAATGTATAAATTTATTTTTCATGAGTATTTCCTTTGTTAAACGGTCAGCTGATATTATTTCTTTTGTAATACTTAAGTAAAGAAAATTTCTCATGCCATCTTTTAAAAAAAGCAGTATGATTCCTTATATATCTTGACCATGATGGAGCTTATTCTGTGTCCTTAACGCCTGAACAACAACAAGAAATAGAACAACTTCAAAATAATTCTTATCCAACAAAACGAGCGACAGTGCCCGCTTTGGAGGAAGTTTTGTACCAAGCCTTTCCTGTTTTGGATCATGGTTTTGTTCGCGTGATTGATTATATGGGTGATGACTCTGCCATTGTTCAAGCAGCGCGCGTTTCTTATGGCCGTGGGACTAAAAAAGTTAACGAAGATCAAGGCTTAATTAATTATCTTTTGCGCCATCGTCACACAACGCCGTTCGAGATGTGTGAGATTAAATTTCATATCAAACTTCCCTTTTTTGTCGCACGGCAATGGATTCGCCATCGAACCGCAAATGTTAATGAATACTCAGGACGTTATTCCATTTTGGATAAAGAATTTTATATTCCAACACCTGATAATGTGGCGGCTCAATCAACTGTTAATCATCAAGGGCGTGGCCAGGTTTTAGAGAAAGATCAAGCAGAAAAAGTCATTAAACTTTTGCAGGATGAGTCAGAACGTGCCTATGACAATTATGAAGATATGCTGAATGAAAATGACAAAGATCCAAACCAAACAGGTGTTGCTCGCGAATTAGCGCGCATGAGTTTGCCTTTGAACTTTTATACGCAAATGTATTGGAAAATTGATCTGCATAATCTTTTACATTTTTTAAGTTTGCGCGCTGATTCACATGCTCAATATGAAATCAGGGTTTATGCGGATGTAATGATTGACATTTTAAAACGCTGGGTACCCTTTACCCATCAAGCCTTTATGGATTATCGCATGGGTGGTACCAGCTTATCTGGAAAAGCTATGCAGGTGATTAAACGAAAGATCAAAGGTGAAGACGTGACGCAAGAATCAAGCGGCATGAGCCCCCGTGAATGGCGCGAGCTGGTTCAAGTTTTAGAGAAATAAAGCTATCTGTTCGTTAGGACATATCTAAGGAATCCTGTGGCTCCTTTGATTCGTCTTATTAACCCTAGCCTATCAAGTTCATCTTGAACCTCTGTTGGGACGTCTATTAAATAGAGATTTTGGACAACACGCAAAGCGTTGTTTAGTTTTGGACCGCTGAATTCGGTAGAATTTTGTCCGTGTTGTTTATGAGTGGGTTCGTAAGGAAAGGTTATTTCTTTACCCTCTCTTGTTACTCTGATTCTGAAGGCATTGTCTACTTGTTCACAAACAACTGTTGAACCCATTTTTCTTCTGTACGCTATAGCTTTGTTTAAGAGGTAATTAAACCCTCCTTCTTTCAAGGGAGGCCTTATATCATTGAGTTCCGTTAAGACGATGCGCAAATCTTCAGGTATCTTTACTGGAAGTTGATTTTCCGGTTCTTCTTCTCTGTCTTCTTCTTGAAGAAGACCTCTCGTTTTTACTTTTTCTTTTTTTGCAGGAGCTGGTTCTGCTTCTGATTCTGATTCCCTTAAATTGTATAGGGGGTTGGAGGGAACATGAGCAACTCTTCTTGGTGCATCTTTTCTAAATCCATCAGCACTTTTCAAATGAGTCAATTCGGGTGCGGGCACATCACTTTGTTGGAGCACGAGTGCGTCTGTTGCCCACAACTGCCAACCATTCCAAGCGTTCTGAAAGATCTTGCTAGCACCAAGAAATGCATCTTTTGCAACACTCCCAACAAAAGCACCGCGTAGGAATTCGACACCTCTCAGTGTTACTGTTGGTTCGAATACTGGTTTTACAATAACATCAAGTTCATTTGGTCTACTCTGTCTGGTAATAACATATGTTCTTGTAACAAGACTACTCTCGTATAAACCTTTATTCCAATCAGTTAAGTAGGGAAGAATAGTCGCTTCCCTCATACCCTTTGAAAACTGTCTCCAGGGTAATTTATCGTCGAATTCTTCCGAAAATATTAAGCATTTTGTGTTTCCAACAATAACTGCGCCCATACAAAATGCTTCAAGAAAACCAAATACTGAAAGAGCGTCAAAAGGTTCGGTACATAAATGGCTCATTTGGTTACATAAAATATACATTGTGACAAGAGAATCAAAAATCCCTGTTCCAACCGAGATTCTAGAGCTCATTCTATGAACCCATTCTTCTTTTATAAACACTGCTCTGTAATGAGGATTTTCAGGGTCTTTGGTTTCTTGCTTTTATATATTTTTTTTGATTTCCAAATTTAGAATGGGCAATTCTTTCTAAGACTTGGCGACTGGCAGCGTAAGCCCATTCTAAAGTTTTATCCAAAAGCATGGAAGCAAAAACGGCTTGAGTGTAAGATAGAGCTCTTCGAGTAGGTGAATCCATGGGGATTTCTGAGGTTCCCATCACATCGTTTACCAACTGTTGAGCGGTATAAAAGGCACCTACCACTGCGGCTGCATAAGTCGTACGTCTCGAATATTTTTGAAATAAATTTTCGTTGTCTTCTGTGTTCGACCCAGAAGATGTGCAAGACAACAATATCCCAATACACAAAAAGAATTTAATAAACATAGTAAATTTACGTTAAAAACAGTCATTGATTATTTATTTAGTTGTTTAATAGTTAATATTCAAGAAGAAATTGATAATGATTATTAATGGATTCGCCATCGAATAGCGAATGTGAATGAATATTAAGGATGAGAAGATAACTTCTATCCTTGTTTCTTTTTCAATATCTTTTTCGCCCGAAAGCAAATTAAAATCCAAACAACATCTTCCTTTAATCTATTATTTTATCATGCTAATTGTTTTGTGATAGATTTGTTAAAATTATCTCCAGTATTCTTAATAGAAAATACAATCAAAGAAAGAAAGCATATGACGATTCAATCAACAACCTTAGAAAATGGTTTGCGGATTATCTCGGACACCATACCTACGGTTGAAACGGTATCTTTAGGGGTATGGTTAAATGTCGGCACTCGCAACGAAACAAAAGACATCAATGGTATTGCTCATATGCTTGAACATATGGCTTTTAAGGGCACAAAAAGACGTAGTGCCGTTCAAATTGCCGAAGAAATTGAAGCTGTAGGTGGTTACCTTAATGCCTATACGGCGCGTGAAACAACCGCCTATTATGCGCGCATCTTAAAAGATGATATGCCTTTGGCTGTGGATATTTTGGCGGATATTTTACAAAACTCAACTTTTGATGCCGAAGAGTTTGCCAAAGAACAATCAGTGATTATTCAAGAAATTGGTCAATCAAACGATACGCCAGACGATGTAGTGTTTGATTATTTTCAAGAAACATGTTTTTCTGACAATTCAATGGCTTGGCCTACTTTAGGGACGGTGGATGTTATTCAATCGTTAAAACCAGAAACAGTTAAAAATTATATGCAAAATCATTATGGTGCTAAACAAATGGTATTTGCAGCTGCAGGTAATATCGATCATGAAAAGTTGGTAACAGAAATTAAAAAAACGTTTACATCTTTAAAAGCCGATTGTTCTCAAAAGCTTGATCCGGCAGTTTATAAAGGTGGTGAATACCGGCAAAAAAAGGATTTGGAGCAAGTCCATATTATCCTCGGTTTTGAGGGCGTGCCTTATGGCCATTCTGATTATTATACCTTGTCCGTTCTTTCTACATTGTTGGGTGGAGGAATGTCATCCCGGCTTTTTCAAGAAATCCGTGAAAAGCGGGGGCTTGTTTATACAATTTATTCTTATGCGTCTAGCTACAAAGATTCAGGGATATTTGGTATTTATGCAGGCACAGGCCAAGAAGAGGTCAAAGAACTTTTGCCTGTTGTTTGTGAGCAATTGAAACAGGTTGGATCGAATTTACTCGATACAGAAATCAAAAAAGCAAAGGCTCAGCTTAAGGCATCTTTAATGATGAGTTTGGAAAATACGTCTAATCGTTGTGAACGATTAGCAAACCATGTGTTGATTTATGGACGTCCACTTTCAGCACAAGAGATCATTGATAAAATTAATGCTGTTAGTAAAGAAGATTTAGCTGTATTAGCAAATAAGATATTCATGACGCGTCCAACCTTAACAACGTTAGGCCCTATTGATCATGTTATGAGCTTTGAAAAGGTATGTGAACAGCTACGGTGTTGAGACTTTTTTGTTCATTTTTAGCACTTTTAATGCTGGCTGGGTGTGCAGGGGGGCCTTCTGGTAATCGCACAACTGTTACAGGTGTTTGCAAATCTTGTAAGCCTTATTATGTGCGTGGTTCTTGGCATCATCCTCAAAATCACTATGAATATGATGAAGTGGGGCTGGCTTCATGGTATGGCCCGGGTTTTCATGGAAAGCCTAAGCCCTACGGAGAATTGTTTGATCAAAACGTTATGACGGCTGCTCATAAAACCTTACCTTTGCCGACTATTGTCAGAGTAACTGATTTAGCATCAGGTAAATCAATTAAAGTATTAGTTGATGACCGTGGCCCTTTTGTCTATGATGGCAGAATTATTGACTTATCCATGGGGGCGGCAAAAGCTTTAGGAACTTACCAAAAAGGTGTGGCTAAAGTTCGGGTGCAAGCATTAGTTGCAGAAAGTAAAGCATTCTCAGATTATTTAGCCAAACATGGAAATAAAAATGGTCGTGATAAAAATGGTCGAACTTGGCTTGAAGTGTTCCGTGAAGAGATTGAAGGCAGACACGGAGCTGAGGAATTAAATTCTAAAACTCCAATGACAACGAATCCACCAGTTGGGCCTAAAGCAGCAGCTGAAAACTCAGCACCTCTTAAAACTCATAAACCCGATATGTCAATGGATGATCTTATTAAAGAACTTGAAAGGTTAGGTGTGGGTAATTCTAATACTGCAACTAGTGTATCTGCTGTAAAGGCAGCAACAAATAAGCCAGTTGTTGGTGCAATTGGAAAAACATATGTTGATGTAGGAGGAAGCTTTGTTCAAAAAGCTAATGCTGAGAAATTGCTTTTAAAATTGAATAAAAGTTTTATCGGACAGGTTGTAGAGACAACGCACACGAGTGGTCAAAAATTCTATGTTACAAGGCTAGGTCCCTTTATAGATGAAAAAAGTGCATCAAAAGCCTTGAATCAACTTGCTCAAATGGGGCAATCTGATGCAATAATTGTGAAAAAATAATGTAATGTGCTTGGTGCTTTTGTGAAAATTTCTTTTGTAATCTCTGTTTTTATTTTTTGTGCATCTTCTGTGTTTGCTGCCAAAGCATCTAAGGCTGTACCTAAAACAATTGCAAAGACTGCACAAAAAAGTGAAACTGTTAAACAGGTTTCTCAACCAGATCCTGTTGTAGCACTAGCTGATAATGTAAAAGCAGAATCCCCTAATAGCACGATTCCTATTGATATTGAGGTATTAGCGAAACAGGCCATTTTGGTTGATTATCATACCGGAACAGTTTTCTTGCAAAAAAATCCAGATCAACAGATGCATCCTTCTTCAATGACAAAAATTATGACAGCTTATTTAGTTATGGAAAAGGTAAAAGCTGGCGTTGTAAGTTTAGATACGCTTTTTACAGTTAGCAAAAATGCTTGGAGACCAACTTCTAAAGAATCCAATATGTTTCTTAACATTAATGACAAGGTACCGGTTATAGATTTATTAAAAGGAGTCATTATCCAATCAGGTAATGATGCAAGCGTTGCACTTGCTGAGGGATTATCAGGCTCAGAAGAGGCATTTGCAGCCGAAATGACAAGACGTGCGCACGAGTTGGGAGCGTTGAACACAAATTTTATTAATGCGACTGGTTTGCCACATCCTGATCACTTAACGACACCAAAAGATCTTGTCATATTGGCTATTCATGCCTTGGACGATTTTCCTGAATATTACCATATTTATGGAGAGAAAGAATTTACCTATGGTGGTATTACACAAGGTAATCGTAACCCACTTCTTTACAGAAATATTGGCTGTGATGGTATTAAGACTGGAAAAACAGAGATTGGGGGATATGGGATTATTGCGTCTTGTGTACAACAAGGTCAGCGTTTGATACTGGTAATTAATGGTATGCCTTCTGTGCAAACAAGAGCTGATGAGGCAGCAAAATTGATTACTTGGGGAATGCGTACATTCGCAAACTATTCTTTATTTAAGGCTCAACAATTAATTGATCAAATTCCTGTTTTATATGGTCAAGAAGATTCACTGCCAGTTACTGTTGAAAAAGACGCTATCGTGAGTTTGGCTAGAGTAGGTAGGCGAGATATGAAAGTTAAACTGAACTATCATTCCCCAATAGCAGCCCCAATCCAAAAAGGTACACCAGTTGGTAAAATTATAGTTACGTCAAGTGTTCTACCCAAGCCAATAGAAATCCCGTTGTTTGCAGCTGTGACTATTGAAAAGGCAGGATTCTTTAAACGCTTGAAAGATTCTATGACATACCTTTTCTGGGGTAGCACTACGAAGAAGGAATAATTAAAGGGAAGATCTCATTCCTCAGTCGGACAAATTCGCCCAAAGCATGCTTCTTTTTTAGTTCCATCCACTTCTTCAAATTTTAAATGGCCTGATTCATTAATGCCTAGGACTTTGATTTTGCGCGAAATGGAACCTTTACAATCTTCTGTATACATAACCCATTTGCCTTTATAAGCAAGCCTTGTATCAACACGTGGGTAAAAAGAGACAAAGCCCTTCTTTGCTATAAGCTGAGCCAGGTTTCTTGTAAGTTGTGTTTTTAGTATTTCCAGGACCTCGTCAATAGGAAATTCTGTGCCACGACTGGCTATTTTCATTGAACCAAATGGGATTCGCATTGGATCATCTGTCGATGCTGCAAGGCCCTCTGCTGCGACTCTATCATCAGTATTAACGTTAATACCAATACCAACCAGCATAGCATCTGATTCAAATTGACATAAAACACCGCCGCTTTTATTACCACCTAAAAGAATGTCATTTACCCATTTAAGTTGAGGACGTAAACCAAATTTTTCAAGCGTTTCACAAACTGATAAAGCGGCAATTTGTGGAACCAAAGGTGCTAACATAATATATTCCATAGACCAAGGAAAAACAAAAGTGGCATAAAGATTTCCTTTTGGTGATTCCCATCGTCTTGAACCTGAACCAATTCCAGCAGTTTGTTCATCGGCTGTAAACAAATGCACACATGATGGGTCTAGTGATTTTTCAGCCAAAATTTTTAGGGCATGCGTTTGAGTTGAGTCTATAGTTTTAAAGTGGGTATGTTCAAGTTTTGGTGATTCTTTATCCCACCAAAGGCAAGAACTTGTTACGCAACCTAAGTTAATTGTAACCAGAAAGGTTATAAGGAGATAAACAAGACGCATCTACTATTCTTCTTATGGCTATATACTACAAGCTGGTTGATCGTACTTTAAATTAAGATGATATTTCAAGTTTTATCTGTTTGAATTAGCATGCTGATATTTCTTGCCATAATGCCTAGAGGTGGTGTGAGTTGTAGTCGTTGAAGACGAATGTTTATATTTTGCCCATGGATCATTGGCAGTAGTTTTGGCTGTACTTCTTGAATTTGAGTGATGATATTTTCTGTCATAATGTCTGGAAGTGGCTGGAGCAGTAACTGGATGATTGTACTTGTTCCATGGATCTTTAGAGCTTTGAGGATTGTCTTGAGTTAAATCTAACTCTGGGTGATTGTATTTATTCCAAGGGTCTTTGGACATTTGAGTTGAGCGTGATTCTGTATCTGATTCTAGGTGATTATATTGTTTCCAAGGATCTTTGGATTGAATTTGATTGTAAGTTTCTATTTTGGTTGATTCAGAAGAAGACGATGAAGATCCAGATGTTGACGACTGTGTTTGAGAAGTATCTCTTGAAGATTTTGAATTCTTCTTCCAGGTTGAATGTGATTCTGATCCAAATAAAGAAGGGTCTCCATCTGAATTTGCGTTTGTCTCATTTGCTATACCTGAGGAAGATTTGTGAGACCCAAGATTATAAGAATTTGAACCGTTTCTGTTTATTGAGTCTTGTGAAATATCTTCTGCTGAACCTCCTGAACCATCACTTGAATTTGTTTGTCCAGTTTCTCTGAAGTCAGAACTAGATCTACCACTATTTGATGGATTTCTTTTAAAGGAATCGGCGTCTCTTGAACTTTCTTGACGAGACCTTGAAGAAGATGCTGATTGCGTACCAAATCTTTTTGTAGAATTAAGAGAAGATTGGGCATTTTGTGACCCTGTTGAATCATAAGCAGAACTTTTACCACTCCTTCTGTTAGACCTTTTAGAATCTATAGAGCGATTTGCTCTTCTTGCGGCAGCTTCAGCTCTTTCTTTGGCAGCTTTCTTTTTAGCTGCATCAAGTTTTTGAGCTGCAGATCTTTTGTCTTCTATTTGTTTTGCTCTTTCCGCATCAGCTTCTTTTTTAGCAGCGGCTTCTTCATTTGTTGCATCTTTTACAGCCTTGTCAGCAGCATCAGCTTTTTTCTGAGCGGCATCTTTGGCTTTTTGGGCAGCCTCAAGTTTTGCTTTATTTTCTGGTGTTGGGTTTTCATCATATGCTTTTTGAGCTGCGGCAAGGTCATCATTAGCCTTCTTTAAATCCGCTTTGGCCGCTGTATCGGCTTTTTTTGCTTGATCTAATTTCTTTTGAGCAGCCTTTTCTTTGGCTTGAGCGTCACTACTATCTGCTAAGCTGCTGCTTGAGCTGCTGGTGTCTTCTGAGTTGAGCCCGGCTTCGTCTTTTGAGGAGTTACTTTTTTTTTATTAGATCCTGATTTAGCACCATCCTTTGTTTTTGCTCCCGGTTTGCCTTTTGCATTGGCCGTAGATTTATCACCTGCAGGATTAGAGCCACCTTTACCACCTGCAGTAGCTGATTTAGCACCACCCTTTGTTTTTGCTCCCGGTTTGCCTTTTGCATTGGCCGTAGATTTATCACCTGCAGGGGTAGAGCCATCTTTACCACCTGCAGTAGCTGATTTTTTAGCACGGCCCTTTGCATCTGCTCCCGGTTTGCCTTTTGTATTAGTCGCAGCTGCTGCATCTGCTCCACTAGCTGGTTTTTTGCCAAGTGCATCTTTTAACGCAGAAGTAGCATCTGCTGAATTTTTATCAGCTGCTGCTGAGGTAGCATCGTCTTGACCACTAGCAGTTGATCCATCTTTACTGCCAGTGGCAGCTTTAGATTTAGCAATGGTTTTCTCATTTTTATCATTTACAGCGGCTTTTTCTTCTGCAGCAGCTCGTTTAAGTGCAGCAGCTTTTCTAGCATTAGCTATTTTTCTAGCTTTAGCTTCTTCTTTTATAGCTTTTTTTAAAGCATCACTAGCTTTTACGACTTCACTCTCAGATTCATCTTTGACTTTTTCAGCAGTTGCCAGCTTCGCACGAGTTTTTTTTGTTGATTTTTTGTCATCAACTTTTTTAGCTTTTTCGAAAACAACTATAGATTTTTTTAAACGTGCCTCAGCATCAACATTTGCTTTCTTAGCTCTTTTTAATTTTTCCTTGGCTTTTTCTTCTCTTGTTTGGGCTTCTTCATCTTTTGCGGCTATATCTGCCTCTTCTTGTGCCTTTTTTAACTTTTCCTTAGTTTCTTTTTCTTCTTTCTTAATAAGTTCGTCTCCTTTTTCTTCGTTGGCTTCTTCAGCTTTTTGCTCGGCTTTTTCAGCAGCTTTAATTTTAGCCTGCGCTCTTTCTTCTTCTTTTCTGGCTTCTTCTAATTGGAATGCAGCTCTTTCTACAGGGTCTTCTGGAAGCGATTCTTCTTCAGAAGCTTTGCCAACTTCAATATGTCTGTCAGAAGATGGAGAAGTAGTTGAATCGTTATTTTCTTGGTCAGCTGACTCTTCAGAATTACTTTCTTTTTTTTCCTTTTCACCACCACCTATATGCAGTTTGGACTCTATTGAGCCTAAAAGTCCACCAGCACCCCCTTCTGCACCACCAGGCAGTCCGGGAATTCCCGCAGGTAACCCAGGGATCCCTGCGGGGAGACCAGGTATACTTGGAGCTGCAGGAGGAGTAGCTGGGGCAGAGCCTTCGACAGGGGAGACAGTTTGAGTTGTTTCCCCTTTTGCAGGGGCAACACCATTTTTGATTTGAAGTTTTAAAGCTTCAATTTCTTGTTTCATGCTATCAACTTTTTTATCTTCTTGAGAAAAGCCTCCCGTGTCACCGTTTGCTTCAGCATTTAAACCGTTAAAAAGTGTATTTGAAAGTGCATCAAGAGGATTGGCACCACCTGGGCCACTCACTTCTTTACCCACATTAAAGCTATCAGCAGTAACATCGGCCAAAGTAATCTTTGGCTGATATAGCACTACAAGAATGATGAGATAGACAAATTTAAACACAATAATAATCAGAATACATAAAATACCTCAATTCTGATTATTATTTAAAAAGGTTAAAAATTAGATAAAATTTGCACAGCCAATGTAATTAATTTCTAAAGATGGAATCAATGACCATTCTTGACTTAAGGGATGATAGGACATCCCTTTCAAATCAATAAACTGGAGTCCATTATCTCTTAAAAGGTGAGCCAGTTCAGATGGTTCTTTAAACTTATTCCAATCGTGTGTACCAACAGGTACCCATTTCAATAGATATTCGGCACCCACAATAGCTCCTAAATAAGATTTCCAAGTTCGATTTAAAGTTGAGAAAAAAAGAAGTCCATTAGGTTTTAAAAGTCTAGCGCAGTTTTGAATAAACAGAGAAGGAGCTTCAACATGTTCAATAATTTCAAGAGCTAAAATAGCATCAAATTGATCAGACTGAAATTTCTCAACCGTCGTACATTGATAATCAATGTGCAAACCATTTTCTTTGGCATGATTTTGAGCGGTTGTGATCGCAATAGGGCTGGCATCAATTCCAGTAACCAATGCACCAAGCCGAGCTAGTGGCTCTGACAGTAAACCTCCTCCACAACCAATATCTAGTATTTTTAGGTTTTTGAGGGGGTTTTTAGATCCTCGGAACAAGTCCGAGGATGACATATAAGATGAAGATGATAGAGGAGTTTTTTGTGCTATCTTTTTATCATCAGATTTTTCCATGGTATTACTAGGCGCTCTCATGTCATCCTCGGACTTGTTCCGAGGATCTAACGAAAACTGCTTTAAAAGATGATCCCTAACAAACCTTAACCGACAAGGATTCATCTGATGCAAAGGCTTAAATGGTCCAGTTTCATCCCACCAGGAGTTAGCTATTTTATCAAACTGATTAACTTCATCAGGATTAATAGTGGACTCAGCATGAGATTTTTTATTTTTTTCCATGATAACCTTGCATGTTTGCTTTAAGACAATGTAGTTTTAATTATTAATTTATTGATCTTACTTCAAGCAATGGCGCGTTTAATATTAAAATTTGGCGGAACATCAGTTGCCAATGTTGTTCGTCTTGAACAGGTTGCCAGAATTGTTAAAAAAGAGATTGATGCTGGACATCAAGTTGCCGTTGTTGTTTCAGCTATGGCTGGTATTACCAATGAATTAGTTTCTTTTGCACATGCCTTATGTCCTTCAGATGTGACCTTGGAGCATGATGTAGTCTTAGCATCTGGCGAACAAGTCACTTCTGGTTTGTTAGCTTTGGCTTTACAACGTCTTGGACTTAAGTCTCGTTCTTATTTATCCTGGCAAATTCCTATTTTAACGGATGCTTCCCCTTCACAAGCAAAGATTCTGAATATTGCAACGCATGAACTAGAGACCTGCTTTAAAGAGAATTGTATTCCAGTTGTGGCTGGGTTTCAAGGTGTGACTGAAAATAGGCGCGTAACAACTTTAGGTCGGGGAGGATCTGATGCAACAGCTGTAGCATTAGCTGTGGCTTTAAAAGCTGACTGCTGTGATATATATACAGATGTGAATGGAGTTTATACAGCTGACCCAAGACTTGTATTCTATGCTCAAAAATTGGAAACAATTACTTATGCGGAAATGTTTGAATTAGCCTCTCAAGGAGCAAAAGTTCTACAAGCAAGATCTGTTGAATTGGCTATGAAACATAAAGTTAAATTAAGAGTATTATCAAGTTTTTCTGAGTCAGAAGGAACAACGGTTGTTGAAGAGAGGAATAAAGTGGAAGGTACGCTTATAAGTGGAATTGCTCATACTCAGAACGAAGCAAAAGTAACGTTAATAGACATTCCCGACCAAAATGGAATGGCTGCAATTGTTGGTAGCTTGTTTGAGCATCAGATTTGTGCTGATATGATCGTTCAAAATTCTTTGCAAGATGGAAAATCTAATCTAACATTCGTTTTGCAAAAAAGCGATCTTGATCGTTCCGTGCCTTTATTGGAAGATGTAAAAAAGAAAATAGGGTTTACTGATATTATAGTTAATAAAGAAATCGCAAAGATTTCCGTTGTTGGTATTGGTATGAGAAGTAATTTGGAAATTGTGACCATATTGTTTAAGACATTAGCTGAAAGGGGCATTAATGTTCAGATAATTTCAACATCTGAAATTAGGCTTAGCGTAGTAATCGATTTGAAACATATGTCTGAAGCATTGGAAACTTTGCATACAGCGTTTAACTTAGATGAGAAAAAAGTATGAATTATTATGGTCAGCAAATTTTGAACACTCTATGGCAACAAGGGTGTTCTTTTTTGGGAACAGAAGTTGCTTTGTTAGGTGGCGCTATGACATGGGTGTCAAACCGAAATTTAGTGGCGGCTATATCAAATTCTGGTGGATTTGGGGTTATTGCTTGTGGGGCAATGACGCCAGAACTTTTAGAAACAGAAATTTTAGCAACAAAAGTTCTAACCTCTAAGCCTTTTGGTGTGAATTTAATAACTATGCATCCAAACCTTGAAAAATTGATTGAGGTTTGTGGAAAGCATAAAATAAGTCATATTGTTTTGGCGGGTGGATTGCCCCAAGCTTCTTCGATTACCCGTATAAAGGACTTTGGAGGAAAAGTTATTGGTTTTGCTCCAGCATTAGTTATTGCTAGAAAGCTCCAAAAAATGGGTATTGATGCCTTAATTATTGAAGGGAGCGAAGCTGGAGGCCATATTGGCCCAGTCTCAACAAGTGTACTTGCGCAAGAAATATTACCTGTTGTTAAAGAAATACCTATTTTTGTTGCTGGTGGCATTGGACGAGGAGAGGCTATTGTAACATATCTAAGAATGGGTGCAGCTGGGTGCCAATTAGGAACTCGTTTTGTATGTGCTGTTGAATCACCCGCACATCCTAACTTTAAAAAGAGCTTTATTCGTGCTCAAGCTCGTGATGCGGTAGCATCTGTCCAGCTTGATCCACGACTTCCCGTTATCCCTGTCAGGGCTCTTTCGAACGCAGCAACAGTGCGCTTTATGAAAGTTCAAGCTGAAATGATTGCTCGTTACGAGTCTGGTGAATTGCCCTTAAAAGAAGCTCAGCTGCAAATTGAACACTTTTGGGCAGGTGCGCTTAGAAAAGCTGTCATTGATGGTGATGTTGAAAATGGTTCATTAATGGCAGGTCAAAGTGTTGGCATGGTGACATCTGAACAGACAACAAGTGAAATTATTCAAGAATTAGTTCAGCAAGCGACGGACTTTATTGGAGGGGGATTGAACGAGAAAAAATGTACAGCTGCTTAAAACGTGAGAGAATGACAGAGATGGACCCCTATGGTCAAGCCATAGGATCACCGTAATTAAATAAAGGAATAGTTTTCCTCCGGCTTAACCGGAAGATCTAAAAACCTAGTTAAGATGACACAGGGTTTTTTGTAAATGACTGATGATTCAATAGAGACTTGGATATCCTCACCTTTATCCCTAGAAGGAGTAGGAGTCGTATCTGGTGTTGGCATTGGCTACGCTTTTCTTCATGATGATAAAGAGCTTAGTTTTGTCTTTGATAAGCCAGTTATCAAAAAAGATGAAATAGTACGTTTAAATCAAGCTTTCTTGATGCTTAACCAAGAAATAGAATATTTGCTAAATTTTGATTTTATTAACATTGTTAGAGAGTCAAAAGAAGTGCTTGAGACCTTTAAGATGCTTAGTATCGATCAAGGTTGGAAAAATCATCTAATAGTCGAGATTGAAAAAGGAGCTTGCGCAGAAGAAGCTATTCAAATTGTTCTTAAAACCACTAAAGAGAAGTTTAATGCAAATGGAACCTTAAGAGTTTGTTCGAGTGATTTAGAAGATATTAGTATACGCTTGTTGAAGCATCTTTGCAGCGATGAAAAATTAGAATCATATAAAACACTTATAAATAATCAACCAATTGTTGTGTTTGCAAAAAATTTAGGTGTTGCAGATCTTTTAGAATATCACAACAAAAATCTAAAAGGAGTGGTTCTATCTGATTCAGCTCATGCATCACATATGGTAATTCTAGCGCGCTCATTGGGAATTCCAGTTGTGGTTGGTGTAAATAGCACTTTAAAAACGGTTGATAATACAAGTTCTGTATTAGTTAATGGGGGTACGGGGCATGTCTATATACGGCCAGTTACAAGTTTATTGCAACAATTTGGCAAAAAAATAACTCACGAAATAGAGCCTTTATTCCGTTTTTCAGTTGACAAAGAATCCATCACAACGCTGGATGGAATAACGATTGATTTGTTTGTAAATGCAAACTTACAAGAAGATCTAGAAGTTTTGAAGCATGATATCATTAAAGGGATTGGTCTTTACCGCACTGAAATACCTTTCATGATGAAGGATAAATTACCAAGTGTAGATACACAAATAGAGTTTTACAAAAATGTTTTAAACAACGCTCAAAATAAACCTGTTCTATTTCGTACTTTGGATATTGGAGGAGATAAAATTGTTTCTGGTTTTCAGACACATAACTCTGATTTAAATCAAAAAAAGATTCCACAGTTGCGGGCAATTCGTTTGACATTAGATAGGCCTATGATTATGAGACAGCAAATCCGTGCTTTGTTCCGTGCACGCTGTCAAAGCCAATATCCAGATTTACCTTTATACTTAATGATACCAATGCTAGCGGAACCAAAAGAATTTGTAGCTACATTACAATTAATAGATTTAGAGCTTGAACGTGAAAAAAATAGAGGAAATCCTATTCCGAAAGAAATAAGGGCAGGAGCGATGATTGAGGTGCCAGCACTTGTTCATCAGCTCAGTGATTTGGTGCCACTTGTTGACTTTCTAACAATTGGTAGCAATGATCTTTTTCAATATTTTTATGCAATTGACCGAGATAACTTACAAGTTTTTCAGCGTTATGATGTATTATCTCCCGCTTTTTTAACTTTTTTAAAGAGTATCTATAATCAAATTCAACCTTATGACATCCCCTTAAGTTTATGCGGTGAAATGGCAAGCTTTCCTTTAGAAGCGATGGCTTTGTTGGGGTTGGGGCTTAGAAAATTATCTGTTTCTCCAAATGCAATTGAACCCATTTATAAAATGGTCTCATCTCTAAATTTAGAAAAATTTACACCTTATCTTGCGTCCATATGTCAGCAAATGTCATCACCAATAACTCTTGGTGAGATGCGTTTCGGAACATCTATGAGCTTAAGGCAGAAACTAAAAGATTTTGCCAAAGATCACGGAGTGGTGATTTAAACTGCAAAGACTTACCACCCGACAGAATTTTGGAACCTAGAAAAACAGCCATTTCACGTCCCCTCGAGAAGGGACGTAGTCCCGACGAAGC
>DAHVSZ010000039.1 GCA_027328625.1 Candidatus Paracaedibacteraceae bacterium
AACTTATATGTATTAATTGTATACTTAATAAGTTAATAAAGGGTGAATGTGTATTCTGGGTATATATCTATTAAGTTACATTTGATTAATTTAAAAAATGGTAAGAAATATCAGAGTTTATGTTTGGTGTTTAGATTGGCTCTTAACTTTTTGTAGTGTTCTGTTTTCTCTTTCATGAGTTCATCCATGGAATTCGAATAATTTCTGATTAATTCATCTAAGATAAAAACAGATTCTTCAAGATGAAAAAATAAATTTTCAAAATTCTTTGATTCTATTTTTGTTATAAAATGTCTTAACCATCTTTGTGCATCATACAAATCATATATATCACATAAAAGTTCTAATGCTGCTTCACTTTCTGGAGTCGGAACAATGGCTTTATGCTTTTGAATAAAGTTGTCAGTTTTGTTAATATCCATTTTGAATCTATTCTTAAAACGCTACTCATGTTTAAAATTGAACTTTTTTTGACATATCTTTCAACCTGCATATTTCTAGAGGCAATAAAGATATCTAATTCCTGTGATTAAATTGTTTATAGATAGATTAAGTTTTTAATTATTGCTTATTACTTTTTAACGATTTCCTTCTCAATTGATTACCCGTTTATTTTTTAACTACCTATAGTTTTTGATAGGTAGACCTATTACTAAATTTCTTTAAAATACATTTCAACCTGAAAAAACTGGAATATTTCTAAGCAGCAGCGAAAAGCGTCATAAAAAGCAAGAGGTATTTCAAGTTTCTAACTTGAGACATGACAAAGTTTAAAAGATGGAAAACGATAAACAAAGGAGACATAAAAATGCCTTGTAAAAAGTGTAGTTCGAAAGAGTGCTGGAAAGCAGGTAAAGTTAGAGGTTTACAAAGATATAAATGTAAAGCATGTGGTTATTCATATACCATTACGCCTCCGCGTGGGCGTCCTATGGCACAGAAATTATTAGCTTTAATACTTTATATGCAAGGACTTTCTATTAATAAAATTGCAAAACAGTTTGATTTATCTGTGCCTGCTGTCTGGAAATGGATAAAAAGTTTTAATAAACAATTTTCAGAAATTCCCGAACCGAAACATTCAGCTGTCTTATTGATGGAATATAATGAAGCCTGTCAATATTTAGAAAAGATGCCTAAAAATGAGGGAGCGGGGAGGATTCTTATAAGCATTGAAGGGGATTGGATATCAGGCAGCAAGGGCATTATTACAACAGCACACTAGCTTAGAGGTAATATTGATAAAAACTCAGTGTTATTTACGGTTGATCTTGATCTAAAAAATAGTTTAATGATGTTCTTATAGTTAATCAGATATAGGTAAGTTTTCTTTATGAGAGATAATGTAGTTGTTTTTCCAATAAGTTCTAAAGAAGTCTCTATATCTGAGGAGTTGACAATCCTAAAGGCTCAAGACCTGATGATCAGCGCTATTTTCGACGATGACGTTTCTGCGGATGATAATGATCAAGAGAACTCGAGCTTGTTGACGTTTGATTTGTTCAAAACAGCTCACTAAGTCTAGTCGCTCAGTGCTATTTCAGGCAATATGAACGCCAGTAATAAAAGAAGATTGAGTGAATAAAAACTTAATTGACGATAAATGTATAATTCTTTTTAATGAGCCGTGCACAATCTGTTTCCAACACTTTTGTTTATAACTACATATTGATATGTAAGTGGTGTTAACACTCTCCAATGTTTTTTTGTATACGAAACACTAACGATGAGTCTTTTCTCGCTCTTGTTGGTACAATCAATGCCTTTATTTAGGCAATAATATCTGGGCAGAGTATACTATTTAATTTAGTAATTTTTTCTTGCAATTCGGTTTTTTGCTTTTTCATGCGATGAAAACTTAAATCAACGGTACCTATTGGGGGTTTTTTAAGATTACTCATCTCTTGCTCGATCAGTAACTTTTGCTGCTTAATCGTTTGCAATTGGCTTTGCAGATCTTGGGTTGTTGTTAAGTGAATCATGGTCTTGGACCTCATCCTCATGTACTAAGTATAATTTGTACTTTTTTAGAAAAAAATCAAGTGAAAAGTAAAAAAATAGTTAATTATTTAATGGAAATTAGAGTGCCATTCTAAGGAAATAGTGCTATGTTAGAGCTTTCTCATTTGAATTTTTTTAGTTGGGTAGTGTATGACTTCTTCTTCCGCTCTGACGAATGATATTAAACCAGTTCCTATTGAAGAGGAAATGAAACGCTCGTATTTAGATTATGCAATGAGTGTTATAGTAGCTCGCGCTTTGCCAGATGTGAGAGACGGTTTGAAACCTGTTCACCGACGTATTCTGTATGCGATGAAAGAAGCGGGTAATGAATATAATCGTCCTTATCGCAAATCTGCAAGGGTTGTTGGTGATGTCATGGGTAAGTATCATCCCCATGGAGACGCTCCTATATACGAAGCAATGGTTCGTTTAACTCAAGATTTCAACCTTCGTCTTCCTTTGATCGATGGTCAAGGTAACTTTGGTTCTATGGATGGTGATCCAGCTGCAGCATCGCGTTATACAGAGGCCCGCCTTAGTCGTGCTGCTCACGATCTACTAGAAGATATTGATAAAGACACGGTTGGCTTTCAGTCAAACTATGATGAAACGTTAGTTGAACCAAAAGTTTTGCCAGCTCGTTTCCCAAATTTACTCGTTAATGGTACTAGTGGTATTGCCGTTGGTATGGCTACAAGTGTCCCCACACATAATCTAGGTGAGATTATTGATGCTTGTTGTGCATTGATCGATGAACCAGATATGCCTCTTAGTGAGCTGATGCGCATTATTCCGGGACCTGATTTTCCAACGGGTGGAATTATCGTGGGACGTCACGGCATCATGGAGGCCTTTAGAACAGGTCGTGGCAGCATAACAGTACGTGGCAAAACATGTACAGAGACAATCCGTGGCGATCGAGAAGCCATTATTATTTCTGAAATTCCATTTCAGGTTAATAAAGCAAGGATGATTGAAAAAATAGCTGAACTTGTTAAGGAAAAAATTATTGAAGGTATTAGTGATCTTCGTGATGAATCTGACCGTGATGGAGTTAGAGTTGTTATTGAGCTTAAACGTGATGCTGTTGCAGATGTTGTTTTAAACCAACTTTATCGTTATAGTCCTTTGCAAACAGGGGTGAGTTTTAATATGCTTGCTCTTGTGCATGGTCGCCCTGAACAGCTTTCTATAAAACAAATTCTTCAGCATTTCTTAGACTTTAGAGAAGAAGTTATTCTAAGAAGAACACGTTTTGAATTAGCTAAAGCTCGTGAAAAAGCCCATATTCTTCTTGGATTTGCTGTTGCTGTTGCTAATATTGACCCGATTATTGCATTAATTCGTGCTGCTGCAGATCGTCAACAAGCAAAAATTGAGTTAATGGAAAGAACCTGGGATGCAAGTGTCGTTGCGCCTTTGTTAAGCTTAGTTGATGAATCTCCTGAAAGCCAGACATACCGATTAACTGAAATACAAGCTCAAGCAATTCTTGATCTAAGGCTTCACCGTTTAACGGGGTTGGAACGTGAGAAGATACGTTCTGATTTGGAGGAAATTGTTGGATATATACAAGAATATTTGAGCATTTTAGGATCTCGTGAGAAGGTGCTTACTATAATGAAAAATGAGCTTTTAGAAATTAAAGCTCAGTTTCCAAGTTCACGTAAGACAGAAATTGAAGAAGGAGATTCTTCTGTTGACATAGAGGATCTTATCCAACGTGAAGATATGGTCATCACCGTTAGCATGGGTGGTTATATAAAACGTGTGCCTTTGTCAACCTATCGTGCACAAAAGCGGGGAGGGCGTGGCCGTTCAGGAATGACAACTAAAGACGAAGATGTAGTCAGTGATGTTATTGTTGCTAACACTCATAATCTCGTCTTGTTTTTCTCAACTTTGGGTAAAGTTTATCAGATGAAAGCTTATCGTTTGCCACTTGGAAGTCCACAATCTAAGGGACGTGCCATGGTGAATTTGTTACCTTTGTCTCCAGGAGAAACGATTTCCACAGTTCTCGTGATGCCAGAGGAAACGCAAGGTGAAGAGCAATTCTTCATGTTTGCGACTTCACTTGGGAATGTTCGTCGTAATCGTTTAAGTGATTTTGAAAGTATACAGTCAAATGGCAAGAGAGCGATGAAGTTGGATGAAGGAGAAGAGCTTATTTCCGTTATGCTGGCAAAAGAAAGCGATGATGCAATGCTTTCAACCAGAAATGGTTTATGTAATCGTTTTAATATAACGGATATCAGAGTTTTTGCTGGGCGTGATTCAAATGGTGTTAGAGGAATTCGTTTGCAAGGTGATGATAAGGTTATTTCCATGGCAATTTTGGCTCAAGGCCGCTTGGATACAGATGAAAGAGACGCTTATTTAAGACAAGCCAATAAAATGCGTCAAGCAGCTAATCAAGAATCTGAGGATGTTGTTGAAGTAGAGCAAGAAGGTGAGGGGGATGATACGTCTTACAGCTTGTCATCTGAGCGTTTTGCAGAGTTGGCAGCGCAAGAGCAATTTATCTTGACTATTACTGAAAGAGGATATGGTAAGCGCTCTTCAGCTTATGGATATCGTACTACAAACCGGGGAAGTCAAGGATTTTCAAGTATTGCCGTTAATGCCCGTAATGGAGGTGTTGTGGCTTCTTTCCCAGTGAACTCTGAAGATCATATCATGCTTGTAACAGACCAAGGGCGTCTGATTCGTTGTCCAATTCACGATGTGCGTATTACCAGACGTGCAGCTCAAGGCGTAATTATTTTTAGAGTCGATAATGACGAAAAAGTCGTTTCTGTTAGCCGAATTCCAGCCGGTGATGAAGAAGAGGGTACCGTTGATGGGGATGAAGTTGTTGGGATTGAGTCGACTGATTCAGAAGAATGAAAAATGTGCAGCTAATTTCTACCTTTGGGCTTGATTTACTGATGTCTAAACATTGAAGTTTCCCTATGGCTTGACCATAGGGTCTATGTCTCAAATAGCACGGACTCACCCTATGGATCCTCCGATCAAGTTAGAGAAAACTGGTGTGTGTGTGTGTGTGATTTTCTTCGTGTTAGAAGATAGGTAATTGCGGTTAGTTTTCCGTCATCGCTATTTCTTAACTATCCATTAGTTTTTTTCTGTTATTAGTAAATAAAATCAATCTGATAGATTTTTATATCAAATGCGGCTTCTAATTGTTATTTTATCTGTATTTTGCTTGTTTCTTAGTAAACAAGTATTTGCTCTAGAGACCGAAATAGCTACAGATTTTGAAAAGTTAAAGGGGCAAAAGGGGAGAGCAATTCTTCTTTTACAACATTACTCAACATTTCTTAGTTCCTCAGAAAATCCTCTCGATCTAAAAGAAAAAACCGCAAGAAAGATAGCAGCTATTTTAGGTGAAGGAAAAGGTGTTGGTGGTTTCAGAACCAAACGTAAAGCCACTGAAGAAGAAAAAAGGGTTATGGTACAAGCTCTACACGCAGCTTATCAATTCTACCCTTTAGAGGATAGAGATTTTTTTGAGGAAATTTCTCTAGATGAGCAAATCAAAAAGCATCAGGCCATTCTTTGGGGACTATGCAGAACTATGAGCGTTAAAGCCACGCAGAGAATGTATCAACAGGAACAAGAAACCAAACGAAAATGTGATCAGAAATATACAGATCGTAAGGCACGTGAACCAAAATTGGATCCTAGTTTAGCAAAAGCAATTCAAGATGACAGTAAACCATTTGCAAAAGAATCAGGCACCAATAATCTTTTGCTTGAACATTATATGCGTACTGCTGGTTGTGAACATAAGGCTGAAGCTTTACGTAGAATAATTAAACTTAACGCTGAGCTTGAAGACATTAATAATGAGTTTTTAAATTATAAGGCATACAGAAGGGCAGCATCTGTTCAAATGTGTGGAAAATTTGCTGTGGCTCAGCAGCGTTATCAGGATTTAGTCGTTGATAAAGAAAGATTGAAAGCAACTGTTAGATCCTTGCTAACTGATTCAGGGCTCCGCGAATATGATTCAGCTTTGACAGTATCGGAAAATCTTTTAGATTTACTGGATTCAAAAGATTCGTTTGTTAATAGTGTTCTTGAGACTACCCCAGGTACATTTTCTCTCAACACTAAACCTCACAGTATGTATGGTGGTTCAATATTTGATGTTGTCAGCATTTATCAATACAATCCAGATTTAGGGAAAACCACGATTGCAATCAGAAGAAAAGGTGGTGCAAGCTCAAAATTTGCTCCTGCTGTTCAAAGGGCAATAGCAGGATTATCCCAAGTTGATTATGATTTTGTTTTTCAAATTGGGTTTTCAGATGGTTCCCCTTATCTTTTAAGACCACATGGATGGACAGATCCAACAGGTGCTGATGGGAAACGCAATGTGAGCGCAGGAATTTTTGAAAGTAACGGTATAACAATTGTAGGCCAAGGGCTAGATGTGATGAGTGATGTTGTACATGATGTTCACACTCATGGAGGGGTAGCATCACCTAATAATATGCCTTTAAACTTGCCCAACAGAAACTTGAATCCTGAAGAGTTTTATTCCTTTGTTTCCGTTGTAAGAGATGGTGCTAAAGGTGTTGTAACCTTGCATGGGGTAGGCGGAGATTTCATCAGTGACGATATTTTGAAAATAGCAAGTTTGTTGAGAGGCAATATTACAGTTGGAGATCTCTTTTTGTTAATGCATTACAGTCCGGCACTTTCAACAAATCCTCATTTTCTAAGACTTTTGGTGCAGTGGTTGGGTTAGAAGAATAATCCGTTTTTACTTAGGGTTTCTTTGTTATGATGTTAAATGTATTAAGAGGGGGTCCTTTGACTCGTTTCTTAAGTCTCTGACCCAAATTGGCGTAAGGCCTTAGAAATACTGGTGCCGGTTGGGGGACTCGAACTCACGACCTACTGATTACAAATTTATAGGTCTTCTGCTTTCTGCTGATTAATGTTTCTTAACAAACCTTTACAAGGCTTGAAATTGAGGAAAGAGTTTGACATGCATGTTAGAAATTAGTGAAAATATTGTTAGAGATTAAATCTTTTTCAAATTTAAACACATCAATATCATATTGACGAGGGTTTTTACGATTTTTCCTTGGAGGAATAGTGACTTGCATGCCCTGTTGATTAGCTTGTTTCACAATAACATCACTGTCATAGCCTCGATTCGCAAGCAATTGTTCTTCCGTAATCCCTTCTATGAGGTGAGATGCCTGAGTGCAATCTGCTGTTGTACCTTGTGTAATAATAACCTGGACCGGCATACCATGCGCATCCACGGCCAAATGCAATTTTGTGTTGAGATCATTTACTTTTTTACTGGTTTTTCTCTTTTTAGCTGCTTTCGGATCAAAAAGCTTTTCTATGGGTAATCAAGAAATTCTTCTTGAAGAAGAAACCAAACGCACAGGCATTATACAATGTGAACTTAAAGAATTTGGAGATGCAGTAAACACTGAAGAAGAAGCTATTCGTCACCAAATAATAGAAAACAAGTATCTAGAATTCGTGAATATTGTAAGACATAAAATTTTTCAAGAAGAGTTTCAATTGCGAGCATTCCTTTACTCTCACCATCTTCTAGATTTGAAAAAAGCTTTTGTACGTATGGCATTAGCCAAATCTCATATGCTTGTAATGATTCCTGATATACAAAATAGTTATTCCACATATCAGAGATCTCGCACTCTAAAAGCAAGTAACGAAGAAGAAATAAAGAGGGGAGGAGCTAAAAATCTTAAATTAGTTAGTAAACACCATTTAGAAGAAAATGATAACGAAGACTCACCTCTCTTAAGGCAGACAACTATCGTGCAAATAGGCTCTCTGCAAGTTCTACCTCATGGTCATTCTGATTATGAAATGTTTAAAAGGATGTTTTGGTTTGGTTTCTTCGCAACATGTTGTGATCTGACGGGCAATATCTTTAAACTCCATAATGGAAATGAATATGCAAAAGGTATTGTAACTTCAGTAACTTGGTTATCTCATATTACAAGAGATATCTCAACTCTTTATGGTGTTTTCTACGCTACAGAACAAAAAGGGTTTAGAGATATTTTTATGAATTTTAAAAAATATTTTTGGGAGACTAGAGATAGAGATGCACGAATTCTTGTAGCTTCTATTATCTTGACTGGGTTTTCTATACTATCTGATATTTTCTATCTTTCTTCATTATATGATCCTGCAGGAACATCAAATGCTGATGTACAATTTCATTCAAATTCAGTAAGAGAAGGCCTTTTATATACAGCAACAGTTTTAAACTTTCTTTCAAATGCATTTTGCTTATATAACGGCATTCATATCCACTTAAATCATGAAGCAGTAGAAGTAGCATAACTGCCGCTAAACTCTCATGAATAAAAATAAAATTTATAGGCCATTTTCATAATAAAATAACAAATATTATCTATTATTCTAAATTAAGTTTCATAATTAATCTACCCGTATGACTTTCCCATGCTTTCAGGAGTCATACTTCATTCAAATCTCTATCTTTGAGATGTGATTTTTATATTTTTAAGTGTATAGCAGATTAGTGTCTAGAACGTAGTAATTTTTACTTAACGACACACTACTGAACTAGTTCTTACGGATACCTCGTCCATACTATAAATGTTACATCCAAATAGAAGGTCAAAAACATTTTGGCCTTGTTGTTTAGGGATGGAGGGTTAGATGAAATACTTATTAATCCAGTTTTTAATAATTTTTATTCAGTCATCCTTTGGAGCAAACTATGAGCCACTTTTAGATGATGTAGGTTTAGAGACTAAAAGACTCACATTAAGCATTAAAGTCAATGCAAAAAAGATGCTGGAAACGTAATGGAAGTAAGTAGAGTAAAAGAGAAATTAAAATGAGTATATCACACGAAACAAAAAATGAATGGACTGTCCAACATCAAAGGGAAATATCTTATAGCATACTAAAAAATGAGAAGATATTTGACCCTCGAAATAAAACTCTTTTGTTAAGAGGAAATGGTAAGGGAAGTAAGCGCTTTGTGGTTGTCGACGACTTCATCCATAAAGCACACGAAAATGAAATAAAAACATATTTTTCTCAAAACAAGGTTGAAGCAAAGATTGTTCCTTTTGAAGGGGGAGAGAAAAATAAGAATTATAAAGGGTTTACTCGTCTTTTTAAGGAATTAGATAACTTTCAAGTTAACAGAAGAAGTGAACCTATCATTGCTATAGGAGGTGGAGTTGTTACAGATATTGTTGGATATATTGCTAGCAGCTACCGCAGAGGAATTCCCCACATAAAAGTGCCAACTACTCTTATGGGATATGTAGATGCATCGGTTGGTATTAAAACAGGTATAAACTTTTCTAAAGGTAAAAATAGAATGGGAAGTTTTGAGGCACCAAAACTTGTTATTCTTGATAAGACTTTCTTAAAAACACTACCAAAGCGCCACATTATTAATGGAATAGGCGAAATCCTTAAACTTGCCGTTATTAAAGAAATAAGACTCTTAGAATTATTGGAGACAGAAGGAACTAATTTAATTAATTCTTCTTTTCAAGAAAATGGAGAAGAAGTTCTTGATCTTTCTATTTCTGCAATGATTGAAGAATTAGAGCCTAATCTTTTTGAAACGGAACTTTGTCGATCTGTTGATTTCGGACACACCTTTAGTCTGATTCTAGAAATGGACGAATCTAATAATCTACTTCATGGAGAAGCTGTTGCAATTGATGTCGGATTCTCAACGGTACTAGCTCATCAACGTAATCTAATCACAACTGAAGAGAAAGATAGAGTATTCAGTTTAATGAAAAAACTTGAATTGCCTTATCGGCATCCTTCTTTAAAGCCTGACCTTCTTTGGAAAAGTGTAGTTGAAAGAACTTACCATAGAGATGGCTATCAAAGGATTCCATTACCAGCATCTTTAGGTAAATGCACTTTTATCGATGACTTATCAAAAAATGAATTAGAACAAGCTTGCATGAGTATAGGAGAACTATAATGTTAAAATTGAGCTATAGCACAAATGGCCTTACAAACGTTGGCTTCTTTGAAGCGGTACAAGCAATCAAACAAGTAGGATATGAAGGAGCAGAAATTTCTTTCCAGAAAAGTCAATTTAACCCTTTTGAACTTATTGATGATGATTTGCTTAAAGTAAAAAATTTTTTTGAAGCCAATAATATCTCTCCAGTGGCAATTTCTTCGGCGACTACATTTTTCTTGTCGGATATTCCACATGAACCATCGATCATTGCTTTAAACAAAACTGAAAGACAAAAAAGAATTGATCTTATAAAAAGAGCAATTCAAATCGCAAAAAAAATTAATTGTCCTATTGTCAGTTTCCAGAGTGGATATTTACGAGAAGAACATATTGATCAGACTGATGAGGGTCCTATGAAACTATTAATTGATGGGATTAAAGAATGTCTCGAAAATATCGAAAATATAACTCTTGTTATTGAACCAGAACCAGGAATGTTTATTGAATCAAACGATGATGCAATTACATTAATCAATAAAATAAATTCACCCTCGTTTAGATTACATTTAGATATTGGTCATGCTTATTGTACTGAAAAGAATTATATCCAGGATATTGAAGCAGCCCTTCCCTATATAGAGTATATGCACTTAGCTGATATTAAAGAAGGATACAATTTACGTATCAAATGTATAAATGATCTTGAATATTTTAATGAACAAAAGACAATAGATTTGGATTTTGCAGGAAGGTTATACTACCTTATCCCCCAGAATTTATTTTTCTTTTTTGATAAAAATAACTGCATCTGTTTCTATGATGAGATTCTGGATGAAAGTAAAAAGCAAAACATAGAAGTAATCTCAAAACGTTTTGTAGAAAACACCTCAACTAAGTTTATATCTTTAAAAGAAATCCAAAATGCCATTCCTAACCAAGATATAGATTTGGAAATAAAAGCTTATCTAGATTCAGTTTCAGGAATCAATTTGAATATCTTAGAAAAGTTTAAGCCAATCCTTGGATATCTTAGAGTAACTCCAGAAGGCTTATCTAGTGCCGTAATCACTCAGCCAATTTGCAATACGATAAAAGGTAAAGTTCATTATCATGAATTTCCTGGAAAAGGAGGGATTGATTTTTCCTCACTTCTGAAAGTTCTACAGGAAAAAAAATACCAAGGATTTATAACTGTGGAACTTTATAACCATGTTGATGTTTGGCAAACGGTTTTACCTGAAAGCCGTGCTTATTTATTAAATTGTATGTAGAAAAAGAAAGTTTTTATCATGATAAACATAGAAAATTATGGATGGGATCCAAAAACAGTTGGCGAAATTAACCATAAATTGATGAAGCCACCGTTTGTAAGAATAGGCGACTATAAAATTGGAGAGAAAGGAGACATTGTTATTCTCTTAGATTTTAGAATTGTTCAACCCAACCAAAAGAGCCTTAAGCCAAAACTGCTCCATTCTATGGAGCACCTGTTATTAGAAGGGTTGCGCTTTTATCTCAAGGATAAACTAATTAACGTTGGCCCAATGGGATGTCAAACTGGATTCTATATTACTGTTGTGAATATCTATAAAAAGGATGAAATTTTGTCCGTTATGGAAAAAGTTTTAAACCGTATTTTAGAAAAGACTGAAGTTCCTTACCGCAATGTTAATGACTGCGGTCAGGCTAAATTTCATGACTTAACACCAGCACAGAATTTAGCAAAAAAACTCTTAGCCAAAAAAGATGAATGGGCAGTTATTATATAAAGGAGCTAGGAATGATATTTATCGCCAATCCATTAACAAACCTTTTTCATACCATACATGTGTATGATAAATGGAAACTAAGAATCATACTGTCCATTATCATTAGTTATGCAACCTATTATGTAGCTAGGCTAAATTTCTCTTTTGCAATTCCGTCATTAATTCATGAATTTGGATTTACAAAGACTGAGATTGGTTTTGTCTTATCTTCCTTCTCTATTGTTTATGGTCTGGGTAAATTTTTTTCAGGTATTGTAAGTGATATAACCAGCGCGAAAAAAACAATCCTTGCTGGTTTACTAGGAACGGCACTTATTAATTTAATTGTACCTCATATAACAGCAATATATCTTTTGGCTTTAATGTGGGGAATTAATGGATGCTTTCAATCTATGGGATGGCCTCCTTGTGTACGATTAATAAATAATTGGTTTAGTAAAGATGAAATTGGCACAGTATGGGGGGTATGTAATTCTGCCCACGCAATTGGTAGTTCATTTATAGGTATTTCCGCTGGTATACTTCTTTCTACCTTTGGTCTCGTATCCTTGTTTTATGTTCCTTCTGTGATTGCGATTATTGTTCTTTTAACCTTAATGAGTTCTTTAAATGAATATCCAAACCACAGCATTACAAACAATCAAAAGAAAGAAGCTGGTGATAACTCAGCGCATTCTCTTTCATACAGCAATATTATTTTTAATAAACTTTTAAAAAACCCTGTCACTTGGAGCATGGCCCTTGGAACGATGTTTTTGTATGTTATTAGAATAGGCTTATTAAATTGGTTACCTACTTTCCTAATAGAACAAAACCACAAAATGAGTTCTATAGGGTGGCAATTCTCTGGTCTTGAAGTTCTAGGAATATTTGGTGGAATTTTTGCTGGTTACTTTTCAGACAAAGTTGGTTATCAACATCGCTCAAAAGTTGCTATGGCATTTATGTTGGGATTAATAATATGCGTTGCTGCGTTTATTGTCCTTCCTCTCAATTGCTATCTATTAAAAAGCATCGCTTTAATTCTTTGCGGGTTTTTTATTTATGGTCCTCAGGTATTAGCAGGTATTATCGCCAATGATTACACCTCAAAATCTATAGCTGCTGCGGTGACTGGTTTTGTTGGGACATTTGGTTATATTGGGGCTACATTCGCTGGAGTAGGCTTAGGGCTTATCACGGACAAACTTGGCTGGAGTGGGTTATTTATTACTCTATTTATCTGTTCATTAGTTTGCTTTTTATGCTTTTTAATTGCAAATAATACAATAGAAAAAGAGCATGTTTAAAATGGAAAATTTAGTAGCTTTTATATCTTTAACTGTAATTGGTAAACTAATAAGTTCTTTTGGAATAAAGACATCTTTTTTAGCAAAAACCTTATACTATGTGTTTATACCGCTTCTTTTGTTTGTTAAATTAGTACATTTTAATTGCTTTTCTGACATAAACTACAACTATATATCTATCTATATTATCTCTATTGTAATTATATCGCTTTGCAGTGTTTTGTTTACGAAATTTAGTCTTCGTTCTTCATTTGTTATTCTGCCGTTAATTAGTACCTTTATGAATACCTCTTTTTTAGGATTGCCAATTATTGAAGCATTATTTGAAAATCCAATTTCTGGCATTATCGTTAATACTATCCAAGTCACAATTATCGGGCCAATTCTTTTTATACTTTTGGATATTTTTTCTAAAAAGAACCACAAATTCAACCTTCTTTTTATCTTAAAAATGATATTTAATCCGATTGCTGTAGCGCCAATACTAGCTATTTTATTAAGTCGCGTTTACCCAACTATGCCGATGCCTTTATGGCTAGAGAATTTTGTTTTTTTCATACCGTATCTTGCAATAATTTATTTTGGAGCAGAGCTAAAGTTTAAATATTTTAATATTAGGAATCTCACCTATAATTCGCGTATTCTTATTTTTTTAAAACAAATTATGTTTCCTTTAACCATATTAATATTGGAAAAAACATTCTTCAAATTAGAAGGTTATTGGTTGTATTCACTTTTGATACTTTCAATTACACCACCTGCAAATGTTGTTCCTATTGTTGCACGGGATGATTCTTTGCATTCTATAGAAGCGCAGCAAGTCACTATTTTCTCATCTTGCATACTTATAATCGGAATATTAATTCTTCTTACTTATAAATTATTTAGGGGTATTTAATAGGTTTTTATAAACCTATTAAATCAAAGCAAATTCAATTTTCTTTTCACTGCAGTTTGCAAAATTTGAGCGATTTGAAATGATTTATTTAAATCAAAGCAACCAGTTTCAAAGTTTTTAAGAGAAGACTCCATATCAATCCAAACAAAATCGGATTGATTTTTCTGACGTTCTGCTACTTTTGTTAGTACAGCTGGGATATTTTCAAAGGAGATGCCCCCTGCGAATCCGAACCTTTTATGATAAGGGATAGCCCAATCATTATTCGAAGAAGGACAAATCCCTTTTCCTTTACTAACATCACTTAAAATATCAATAAAATACGGAATTTTTACATTTTCTAAAATATAACGAGTAGAAACATCTTCAGGTATTATAATTTGATTTAAGTAAAATATTTTTTGACACAGTGTCTCAATACGATCAAAAATACGATTTAGTGAATTGTTTGTTAATAAATTCATTAAATCTATATTCAATTGAATTCTTTTCCAAGGAATTGCTTTCAGATAATTGAGATTTGCTCTATTAAAAAGCTTTTCTACATTTCTTTCAGACAGATGAGCAACCAGCGGTAGAGACGAGTAAGTTTGCAATACTTTAAGGAGTCTATAACCCGCATATTTTATATTCGTATTAGTCTCTAAATCAAAGCAAACACCAAATTCCAGAAATGGATATTGCGTATAAAGATCTTTCAGTTTATTTAAGTCTGTATAGTCGTCTATACCAGTTAAACTAACACAATCTAAGAGTTTCTCATTTTTGCCCATAGTTAGAATACCCTAAAAAAGAGTTTATGTAATAAAGGTCTCTATTAAATTTTTGAAACCCAAAGATGCTCTTTATTATCTAGTTTTTCAAAGTAATTTACTCCCCATGAAAAACCAACTGCTAAAGGTATCATTAGCAACCACAACCCATAGTATCCAAACTTTTCTGTAATAAGAAAAAGCCCAAATGATGTCACAATATACATGATAGCTCTTGTAAGTGCATATAAAAATGTTGCGTAAGTGAAGCGTTTTAGAACTGGAAAATGGGCATAAAAAACACCGAAACCCGGGTGTGGACTGAGCCCAAATGTTATTGTCAAAACTTGTAAAATAAAAACAAAGTAGGGGGATTTTGCAGAAATCAAAGCATAGGGTAAACAAATAATAAAAATTAAATTAAGAAAACTTCGTAATTTAAGAATTTTAAGGGGGTAAATTTTATAACTTATCAATGCAATGGGAATAATTGTAATAAAATCGACTAGTGTAACTAAAAGATTTTGTTGAATAACTTGTTCAGTAGTGTATCCAAATTGATTTTTTAAAATATCTCCATAAAAAATATAAGATAAATAAAAAAACAGAGGCCAAGGACAGAAAATAAAAAAATAAGCCATCAAGGTCTTTTTTATGCTAACGGATTTTTGACCACTATGATGATTATATTTGTCTCTTCCTTTTCTCTTTGCAGCCAAAAATTCTTTTGTTTCTTGAAACTTAGTTCTTGCTATAGAACCTAAAATAGCGATTGAGGCACCAACCCAAAAAACCAAACGCCAATTTGAATTTGTACTTACAATAAAAGTTGCAGCAGCTAATGCACACATTCCACCAAAAACAGAAAATGCAGCAATTAAAGAAACGATAGGATAACGAGCTGGTGGAGATGTTATTTCAGTTAGATATATTTCTGCGCCGATAACTTCTCCCATTGAAGATAAGCCTTGAAAGATTCTACAGATTGTTATCATCCATGCAGATGTAATACCAATTTGGGCATATGTTGGAAGGACTGCCATGATTATACAAGAAAAAGACATCATAATAGTCGTGATAACAATAATGGCTTTTCTTCCTATAGTATCTCCAATATATCCAAATATTAATGCTCCAAATGGCCTTAGAACATAAGTAGAACAAAAGGCAAAAGCAGCTAATAAAGATGCTGTTTGAGGATCTGTTTTAGGAAAAAAAGCTTCATTAAGAAGAACAGCCATATGTACGTAAAGCATTAAGTCAAAGTATTCAAGAAATGTGCCAATCTGAAGTAAAATAGCTGTTTCTTTCTGATTATGACTTAAAGAGGAAAAAATGCTCTTCATACATATATTCCTGTTTGTCTTTAAAATAATTTGTCAGAAAACACTTGTTTCTTGAAGAAAGTGCTGAAAACGATGAGCTAAAACATTTTGTTTCAACAATAAGTATTGTTTATTAAATTGATTCAACTCAGCTGAAAGACTAACTTGCTCAACAACCTCAATATTATTATTTCTGAGAACTTTAATCTTTTCCGGATTATTTGTAAGTATTTTAACTCTGTCTACTTTTAAAAATTTTAAAACAGCTACAGCTGCAGAGAAATCACGTGCATCAGCAGGAAAACCTAATTTCTCATTTGCTTCAATTGTATTTGCCCCTTGTTCTTGCAATTGATAGGCTCTAATTTTATTATTAAGGCCAATACCTCTTCCTTCATGAGAAGTCATATACAACATAATCCCATAAGCTGTAGAGCAAATCTTTCCCATTCCTTGCTTGAACTGATAGCCACAATCACATTTCTGAGACCCAAAAATTTCTCCAGTTATACAAGCACTATGAACTCTCACTAGAGGCACCTCATTTACTGCAATTTCAGATTTTTTATGTATTAATGCTATTACTTCCTCAGGCCTACCATTATAACTAAAACTCTTCATATCAACTTCACATGCTCGTGAGAACTTAACAGGAAGTTTGCATTCAGCCATTAATTCGCATTTCATATTTTCTGTTCCTTTAAATTATATGTGCTTTGCAATCACACTACTTAAACTTTTTATTCTCTTACTAATTTGCTTTATGAAACATTTTCTGATTATGATCCAAAATTTTAGCTATAAAGGTTTTTTGATAGCCAGCAGAAGAAAAGATGCCTCCACTATCTTGGTTAAGCCTTTCATATTCTTTGTCTTCCATCATAATTTGATGAGCTTTTTTTAAATTCCAGAAAGGGATAGCCGGCCGTAAATGATGCACAAGATGGTAATGTTCATTATGTATGTTAAAAATGAAATTTTCTAAAAAGTTGCCAAACCTATTTCTTGTCATACGAATATCTATTTCATTCTCTGCTACTAAAGGGTAATGCTCAGCTAAGTCAATAAACCAACCTATAATTGGAAAAACTGTAAAGAAGGGAACAATCCAGAACATAACAAAATATTTAAACATCCCTAAATACAAGAAGATCAATGCAATCGTACCCAAATAAAACCCCATTTTTATCGCATGTCGCTTATATTTTGAAAAAGTAGGAGCTCTATGTAAAAATATGTGCTTTGTATAGTCATATACATGTCCTAAACATAAGGGCTTAAAGATGTATTTTTTAAAAAATTCATCATGGTCTACTGGTTTATATAAACCAGAGTTAATGTGGAAATAATAATCAGGATCTTTTTCCTGATCACCCAAGTGATGATGATGAGATTTAATGTGAGAAGCAATAAAAGTATAGTATTCCTGGAAAATTAGATAACCAGATAGGTAAGTACCAAGTACATAATTTAATGTTTTATTATGAGCTAATCTTGAATGAGCAGATTCATGTAATAAATTTGATAGAGCCCCCTGACGTGAACCTATAAAAAGCAACGTTATCGGGTAAAAATACGGGCTCATAAAATACAAATGGATTGCAAAGAAAATCACAGCATAATCATAAAGTAAAGCTATAATTCCATGCCAATTGTCTAAGACAATTAATTGATTTAATTTTTTATTTATATCTTTAGTAAATCTATACCTTTTTATCTTTCTTTTATGAGTTTCTTCATTTATCATTTATATAAACTCCCACAAAATTGTAGATAAAACTCTTTAGACTTGGCCCGGATATTACTAAATTATTTTCTTTTCTTCTTCAGTAAGAATTACGTTAAAATTAAAAAATAAAAGCGTGCCTTTTATAAATTAGGCAAATTAGCAGTTTTAAAAGTTGTCCTTAATATAAGTTTATTGATTTCTATGCAAAGCTTTTTTTCA